>NZ_JAAMFG010000028.1 GCF_011064545.1 Wenzhouxiangella sp. XN24 | reverse complement strand
CGCCGGCGGGCGCCGGCAGCGATGGCGGGGTGAGCCCGGCCGGCGGCAGCGCCTGACCGCTGCGATCGAGCACCAGGCAGTATTCGCAACTCTCGCCAGGCTCGTGGGCGTCATGCGCGTGGTGCAGCTCCGCGCCCACGAAACGCAGCACGAGCGCCAGCGTCGCCAGGAGGGCGAGGCGCTTGATGCCGCGGGCTGTGGTCCGGAGGGCTGGGTTCATGCGGGACTCCAAACGACTAACATACTCCACCTGTCAAGTGCCTCCAAGCCGAGATAATCTGGGGCTTGCGACGGGATTTGGCGTGCTACACTGCGCGCGATGACCAATCCAGGGAAGACCCAGCCCCCCCGTGGCACTTTCTCCTGACCAGCTCGAGGCCGGCCTCGCGCGGCGCCTCGCACCCGCTTACCTGATTGCCGGAGACGAACCGCTGCTCATGCAGGAGTGCGCGGATGCGATTCGCCGCCGGGCCAGGGAGAGCGGTTTCGCGGAACGCGAAGTGCATGCGGTGGAGAGAGGCTTCGACTGGGGCGCCTTTGCGGGCGATCTCTCCAGCATGTCCCTGTTTGCGTCCCGGCGGCTGGTCGAGCTGCGGCTCAAGACCCCGGCGGCCGGCGCCGGCGGGAACGAGGTTTTCACCCGCTTCGCGGCAGCGCCGCCCGATGACGTGTTGCTGCTGGTGATTTCACCGAAGATCGATCGCCGCGGCCAGGGGCCCGCCTGGGTAAAACCGCTCGAACAGGTCGGGGAATCCGTGGAGGTGCGCCCCATAGAGCCGGCCGCGTTGCCGTCATGGATCCAGGGCCGGCTGCGGCGAGTCGGGCTCAAGGCCGATGCAGAGGCGGTGCGTTTGCTGACGGAACGCGTCGAGGGCAACCTGCTGGCGGCTCACCAGGAGATCGAGAAACTCTGCCTGCTGCACGCGGGCGAAGAGCTGGATGCCGAGGCCGTCAGGGCGGCGGTGGCCGACAGTGCGCGTTTCGATATTTTCAAGCTGGCCGACGCCGCATTGAGCGGTGAGCTGGGGCGCGCGTTGCGAATCCTCGCCGGCCTCCGGGCGGAGGGCCTGGCCATCCCGCAGATCCTATGGCCGCTGGCGCGTGAACTTCGCGGCCTCGTCCGGGTGCGCTGGCTGATGGACGAGGGCCT
The DNA here is from genome assembly GCF_011064545.1 of Wenzhouxiangella sp. XN24. Taxonomy (NCBI): domain Bacteria; kingdom Pseudomonadati; phylum Pseudomonadota; class Gammaproteobacteria; order Chromatiales; family Wenzhouxiangellaceae; genus Wenzhouxiangella; species Wenzhouxiangella sp. XN24. The sequence goes on along the minus strand of NZ_JAAMFG010000028.1, from coordinate 367,279 downwards.
GGCGGCGCCGGCGGCGATGTCGCGCGCCGGCATCTGGCGTAATCGCAGCGGGCTGGTGAGCCGCGCGGTCGGTCGCCACGACAGCCACGCACTGCGCGCCCTGGCGCGACGGCTCGCACTGGTCGATCGCATGTCCAAGGGTGCGCCGCCCGGTAATGCCATGCCCTTGCTGCACGGCGAGGCGGCGGCGCGCGCCCCTGCGCGATGCGATCCCTGGGCGGCACTGGCTGAATGGATCGCTGCCCTGGCCGGGTCGAGTCGGCGAGGCGTATGAACAGCGCGGGCGGCCTGGAGCCGATGGGACTGCTCGGAGGAACATTCGATCCGATTCATTGCGGGCACCTGCGCACGGCGCTGGAACTGGTGGAGGCCGTGGGGTTCACGGAGCTGCGCTTCCTCCCCGCGCGTGAGCCGCCGCATCGCGATACGACCCATGCCGATGCAGCGACGCGGGCAGGATTCATCCGGGCCGCCATCGAGGGTGAGCCGCGTTTCGTACTCGACGACCGCGAGCTGCGTCGTGCGGGACCGTCTTACTCGGTCGATACGCTGCTCGACCTGCGCGCGGAGTTCGCGCATCGTTCGCTTTGCCTGGTGGTCGGCATGGACGCGTTTCTCGGCCTGCCCCGGTGGCATCGCTGGCAGGAGATCCTCGAACTGGCGCACCTGGTCGTGGCGCACCGGCCCGGATGGCGGGCACCGGAGCATGGCGCGCTGGGAGAATTGCTGGCCGCGCGTGGCACAGGCCGGCCGGAAGACCTGCACGAGACGCGTGCCGGCCGGGTCTACGTTCGCGCCGTCACGCAGCTGGAGATTTCATCGAGCGCGATCCGCGAAATCGTTCGCACGGGTCTCGATACACGTTACCTGGTACCCGATCCCGTCCGCAGGCTGCTGGCGGCGTCGGATTGTTACAGAGCAGCCGCAGAGAGGACTTGATGGCGGAAGAATCCTTGCAGACGACAGTAGTGAATGCCCTCGACGACCTGAAGGCCCGCGACGTGGTCGTCATCGACGTGCGCGGCCTGACGAGCATCGCGGACAGCATGGTGATCGCGAGCGGCACCTCGGACCGGCACGTGCGCTCGCTGGCGCAGAACGTGGTCGAGAAGTGCAAGGAGTCGGGGCAACGCCCGCTCGGGGTCGAAGGCCTCAAGGACGGCGAATGGGTGCTCGTCGACCTGCAGGACGTCGTCGTTCACGTCATGCTGCCGCGCGTCCGGGATTTCTACAATCTCGAAAAGCTCTGGGCTGCGCCGGCCGGGCGGGGTCGCGCCTCCGCCGAGGGCTGAGCTCCGGTGCGCCTGCGCATCCTCGCGGTCGGCTCGCGAATGCCGGGCTGGGTGGACGAGGGATGCCGCGACTATGCCGCGCGCATGCCGCGCGAATGTCGTCTCGAGATCCAGTCCTTGCCGCTGGGACGCCGCAGCCGCGGCAGCGATACTTCAAAAGCGGTCGCGGATGAGGGGCGACGCCTGCTGGCGGCCTCGGAGGGTTGCCTGCGGGTCTGCCTGGACGTGCCGGGTGTGCAGGTGGATACCCCCGGGCTGGCCCGCAAGCTGGCCGACTGGCGACAGGACGGTCGCGACGTGGCGTTGCTGGTGGGCGGCCCGGACGGGCTGGCGGCCAGTTGCCTCGACCAGGCGCAATGGCGTTGGTCACTGTCCCATCTGACGCTGCCGCACGGCCTGGTGCGCGTGTTGCTTGCCGAGCAGCTCTACCGGGCCTGGACCATCCTGTCGGGCCATCCCTACCATCGCCAGTGAGGGCGCGCCGCGGCTTGTGCGGATGTCGCACAGCGGGGAAACTGCAGGGATGGACTCCCTGAACCTCGTGCTGGCATCCGCATCGCCGCGGCGGCGACAACTGCTGGCGTCGCTGGGCCTGGCATGCGAAGTCGCGCCGACTCATATCGACGAGACTCCGCTTCCCGGTGAAGACCCTGCGGACTATGCGCGCCGCCTGGCGGCGGAAAAGGCCGTTGCGGGCGCCGCCCGTCACCCCCCGGGGCGGCTGCTGCTCGCGGCGGACACCGTCGTCGCGCTCGGCAGGGAAATCCTCGGCAAGCCGGCGGACGAGCAGGATGCAGCACGCATGCTGCGCCGGCTTTCGGGGCGCACGCACGAGGTGCATACGGCCGTGGCCGCGCGCCAGGACGACTCCACCGCGATGCGCCTGGCGACGACCGAGGTGACGTTCCGCAGCCTTCGGGACAGCGAGATCGAGGCCTACGTGGGCAGCGGTGAGCCGCTCGACAAGGCGGGCGCATACGGCATCCAGGGCGTGGCGGCCATTTTCGTGACCCGCCTGTCCGGAAGCTACTCCGGTGTCGTCGGGCTGCCGTTGTGCGAAACCGCGGAGCTGCTGCGGGAGTTCGGTGTCGAGGTTCCCGGCCTGGCTACGGGTGGCGACGCGTGATCGAGGAGATTCTCGTCAACGTTAATCCGCGCGAGACGCGGGCGGCCCTGCTGGAAAACGGCGTGCTGCAGGAGGTCTTCATCGAGCGGGCAAGCCGCCGGGGGATCACGAGCAACATCTACAAGGGCCGTGTGAGGCGCGTATTGCCGGGCATGCAGGCGGCGTTCGTGGACATCGGCCTCGAGCGCACCGCGTTCCTGCATGCATCGGACATCATGGCGCATCCCCCTGTCGCGAGGCCCCTCCCGGACGGCGAGCGCGAGGTTAACATCCGCGAACTGGTGGCGGAGGGCCAGGATATCCTGGTGCAGGTCGTCAAGGATCCGCTCGGCACCAAGGGCGCCAGGCTGACGACCTACGTCACCATGCCGTCCCGGTATCTCGTGTACCTGCCGTTCGGCCAGGGGATCGGCATTTCCGCGCGGATCGAGGATGAAGCGGAACGCGGGCGGCTGCGAGCGATACTCGAGGACATTGCGGCGGATCGCGCCGGCGGCTGGATCCTGCGCACGGCCGCCGAACATGCGCCGCGCGAGGCATTGCGGGCCGACATGCTGTTCCTCGAGAAGCTCTGGGAGGCGGTCGACGAACAAGGGCGGCGCAGCGCACCCGGTACGCTGGTGCACGGGGATCTCGATTTGCCGCTGCGCATGTTGCGGGATCTCATGGCCCCTCGCGTGGAGCGCGTGCGGGTGGACGACGCCGCCGTCTATGCGCGGATGAAGCGGTTCGCCGCCTGCTTCATTCCCGAAATGGAACCCAAGATCCAGGAGTATGTCGAGTCGCGGCCGATCTTCGACCTGTACGGCGTGGACGACGAGATCGCGCGCGCGCTGGACCCGAAAGTGCCGCTCAAGTCCGGCGGCTACCTCGTGCTGGACCAGACCGAGGCGATGACCACGATCGACGTCAACACCGGCGCCTACGTGGGCCACCGGAACCTCGAGGAGACGATATTCCGCACCAACCTGGAAGCGGCCCAGGCGATTGCGCGCCAGATCCGGCTGCGGAACCTCGGTGGCATCATCATTGTCGATTTCATCGATATGGAAGAGGAAGACCACCGCGCCCAGGTGCTGCAGGCCCTCGAGCGTGCCCTGCAGAGCGACCATGCGCGAAACCAGATCACCGAGGTTTCGCGGCTCGGCCTCGTCGAGATGACACGCAAGCGTACCCGCGAGAGTCTCGAGCATGTCTTGTGCCGGCCATGTCCGACTTGCGAGGGGCGCGGTTCGGTGAAGACGCCGGAGACGGTCTGTTACGAGATCTTCCGGGACATCCTGCGCCAGGCGCGGCAATTCGAATTCCAGGAACTGATGGTCCTGGCGCACGCCGAGGTGCTCGACCTGCTCGTCGATGAAGAGGCGTCCGGGCTGGCCGAGCTCGAGTCGTTGACCGGCAAGCCCATCCGCCTGCAGGCCGAGTCCGGCTATCTCCACGACCAGTACGATGTCGTTCCCCTGTAACGGGGCCCCGCGGTTTCCCGGCATGGAGGCTGCGCGATGCCGGGGATGATCCGCAAACTGTGGCGGGTCCTTGCGGGTGTGGTCGCCGGGGTGGTCGTGCTGCTGGCGTTGCTGGTCGGTGTCGCGCGCGTCGCCCTGGTGCAGGCGCCGGAATACCGGGCACAGGTGGAAGCGTTGGCGGGCGATGCGCTGGGGCGGCCCGTGCGCCTGGGCGAGATCGACGCGCGACTGGGTCTGCGCGGCCCGGAACTCAGTTTCAGCGATGCGAGCATCCTGACCGCGGACGGCGCGGAAATCCTGCTCAGGGCCGACGAGGGCTCGATCCAGTTTGCGGCCTGGCCCTTGTTGCGGGGCGAATTGCGGCCGGGAGCCATTCGTCTGGCGGGCCTGTCGCTGAGAATCGAGCGGGAGGTCGGCGGCGACGAATGGCGGCTGCTCGGCGCACAAGGCCCCTTGCTACGAGAGCGGGGGACCGGGGCGGATCCGCGGCTCGGGGATCTGGCGCACTGGCCCGCGGGGCAGCTGGAACTCGAGGACGTCGAACTGCAGTTCGAAGACCTTCACCTCGGTCTGCCGCCACGCACGTTCCGGCTGGACACCCTGCATCTGCGCGTGGGCGGCGGCCGGGTGGCCCTCGATGCCGTCGGCGTGCTGCCGGAGTCGCTCGGGGGCGCGCTCACGCTGTCAGCGGCCGTCTCGGCGCAGGACGCGCGCGGCTTCCCGCAAGACTGGACCGCCGGCATGTCGTTCGCGGCCCTCGACCTGCAGGCGCTGGCTGCGGCGATCGGTGATCCGGCCTGGCTGCGCGCCCGCGGGATCGTGGACGGGAACGTCTCGGTGGCGGCGGACGAGCAGGGACTCGCGCGGATCGCGGGTGATGCCGTCGCCCGGGACCTGTGGCTGCTGCGTGATCGTGACGATGACGCGGCGACACCCGAGGTGGCGCCCCCGCCCGTGCCCTACGATTCACTTGGCACGGAATTCGAATGGACGAGGCAGGACGGGGGCTGGCATCTCGGGCTGCGTAACCTGGAGGTGGTTCGCGCTGATCGGGCCTGGCGCAGCGCGGCTGCCACCGTAGCTCTCGAGGGTCAGCTTCTCGAGTCGCCCGAGCTTCTCGAGCAGATCGTCGTCCGGGCCGACCGGCTCGAACTCGAGGACCTGCTGCCGGCTGTCCGCTGGTTACCGGAGGAGCCGCGGTCGATGGTGCGGGCGCTATTGCCGAGCGGGACCCTCCATGGAGTGGACGTGGGGCTCGACTGGCGGCGCGACGAGGGTTCCGTGGCGGCGCTCTCGGTGAGCGCCGGCTTCGAAGCGCTTTCCCTGGCGCCCTGGAACCGCTGGCCGGGCGTCCGCAATCTCTCCGGCCGCATCTCGGGCGACCTGTCGGGGGGCACGCTCACCCTGGCCGGTAACGAGACCGTGTTCAGCCTGCCATCGCTGTTCCGGGCTCCGTTGACGGTGACGAGCCTGGCGGTCGCAGCCGGCTGGGTGCGCGACGCGGAGGGATTTCGCCTCGGCATTTCGCGCATGGCGCTGGCCAACGAGGACGCCACGCTCAACGGCCGGCTGGCGCTCGAGGTGCCTGCCGACGGGACTTCCCCGGTGCTGGAGATCGACGCCGAGGCACGCGACCTGAGCCTCGATGCGGCGCCGGCGTACCTGCCTGTCGGCATCATGCCGGCTCGGGTCGTCGAGTGGCTGGACCGCGCCTTGCTGGCCGGTGGGGTCGAGGCCGCACACATCCGCTTCGAGGGGCCCACCCGCGCCTTTCCGTTCCGCGGCGATGAGGGGTTGTTCAAGGTCGAATTCGATATCGACGACGGACTCCTGGACTTCGATCGTCGCTGGCCGCGAGCGCGTGCGCTCGACGCCACCGTGCGCTTCGAGAACGAGGGCCTTTGGGCGGACCTGCATGGGGGGCGACTGCTCGAAGTCGAGGTGGGCCCGGCCAGCGTGGCGATTCCCGACCTGCGGGCGGGCGTGCTGACGATCGACGGCGGCGCGCGGGGTGAACTGGCGGCGCTGCGGGAATTCGCCTTGTCGGCGGATCTGCTGCAGAGGATTCTCGCACCCGGCCTGGCACCGGCAACCGTGACAGGCGGGCGCGCGAACGCCGAAGTCGCGCTCGTGCTGCCGCTCAAGGCGCTGGCGACATCCCGGGCCCGGGTGGAATTGAGCATCATCGACGGCGTTGCTGCCTATGATTTCCTCGGCGCGCCGCTGCGCGACATCCAGGCGCAGCTGGACATCGACAATGCGCGAGTCACGGGAGAGGGGATCAGCGCGACGCTGGCGGGCTCGCCGGTGCTGCTCGATGTCACCGTCGACGCAAGCGACGCGATCCGCCTGAGTGGTGGCGGACGGCTGGATGCCGCGGCGCTGAGCGAGATCCTCCGCCTTCCCGAGGAGCCGATGAGCGGGGTCACCGACTGGAAGGGATGGTTGCAGTTTCCCGCTCCCGGCGCGCCGGCGCCGGTGGAGTTCGAAATTCATTCGTCTCTGCAGGGCATGAAGGTCGGGTGGCCGGAGCCGTTCCGGAAAGCGGCCGATGACATGGGCAGCCTGAGATTCAGCGGCCGTTTTCTTCCGGACAGCCTGCTGGACATCGAGCTGGAATGGGATGCCGCGCTGCGGCTGGCGGCGCGCCTGGATCAGTCCGGGAAGGAGCCGCGATTCGGGATCGTGCCCGGCGGGCTCGGGGGCGATCTTCCTGGCCTGGTGTTCAGCGGAGCGGTCCCGCGTCTTGATCTCGGCGCCTGGATCGAACTCGCGGGGCCGTCCTACGACGGCCCGGGGCAACTGACGGACATGATCGCCGGAGGCCGGGTGCTCATCGGCGAACTGAGTGCGCCGCTGGTGGATCTGCGCGACGTGCTCGTCGACGTGTCGCGCGGTGCGACGCACTGGTCAGTGGACCTGAACGCGAATCGCGCGGCGGGCCACCTCGACGTGCCTTTCTCGCTTTACGGCGACGAGCCGGTGACGGCGAGACTCGACTATCTCTGGCTGGGCGCGGCCACAGAACCGCCAGGTACCGCAGGGGAGGCTGAACTCACGCCTGCGAGTCCGCCGCAACCGGGCGGATTGCCGGTGCGATTGAATCCGGCGCGGATCCCGCCGCTCGACATCCAGGTCGAGGACCTGCGCTATGGCCCCATTCGTTTCGGCAGCGTTTCTGCGCTGGCCCTGCACGAGGGTGACGGCATCGAACTGATCGGGCTGGAGGGGATCGGCGAAGGCTTCATTTTCCAGGCGGAAGGCCGCTCCCGCCTGTCACCGACGGTCGACGCATCGCGCCTCGGCGTGCGTATCCAGAGCGACGACGTGGGGGCGACACTCGATTTCATGGGCTTCAATCGCGGCATGGAAGCACAGAGCGGGGTTTTCGAAGCCGAGGTCAGCTGGCAGGGCGGATTGCGCAGCGACTGGCTCGAGGCCATCGCGGGCACGGCGAAGGTGGACATCCGGGACGGCAGCCTGGTCGGCGTCGAGCCGGGTGCCGGCCGGGTGTTCGGCCTGTTGAGCCTGCAGGCGCTGCCGCGCCGGCTGGCGCTCGATTTCAAGGATGTGTTCGGCAAGGGCACGTCCTTCGACCGGATCACCGGCGATTTCCGGCTCGAGGACGGTCATGCCTACACGGACGACCTGTTGATGAGCGGCCCTGCGGCGAACATGGCGGTGGTCGGCCGTACCGGGCTGGTGACGCGCGACTACGACCAGACGGCCGTGATCGGCGCGGATTTCGGCGGTACGTTTCCGGTGGCGGGGGCCGTCGTGGCGGGACCGGCCGTAGGCGCTGCATTGTTCCTGCTCGCGGAGATCTTCAACAACCCCTTCTCGGCTCAGATCACCTACCGGCTCACCGGACCGTGGGACGACCCGGTCATCGCGCGGGTCCCCACGGGCAGCAGGAGCAATAATTGATGCAACGTGCCGCGGTCATCCAGATGTGTTCCGGACCGGACATCGCCGCCAATCTCGCGAGCGCGCAGTCCCTGCTCGAAGAGGCCGCCGAGGCGGGCGCGGGACTTGCCGTGCTGCCGGAGAATTTCTCTTTCCTTGGACGCAGTGAAACCGACCGCATCGCCGTTGCCGAGTCCTTCGGCGATGGCCCGGCCCAGGCGTTTCTCGGCGTCGCGGCGCGCGAGCTGGGTATGTGGATCGTCGGCGGCACCATCCCGGTCCTCGATCCCGGCGAGGACAGGCCGCACGCGGCGAGCATCCTGTTCGATCCCCGGGGCCGTGCGGTGGCGCGCTACGACAAGCTGCATCTGTTCGACGTGGCTTTGCCCGGCGTGGACGAGGGTTACCGCGAATCGGCGGGCACCGCGCCGGGCCAGCGGGCCGTCGTCGCGGACACGCCGCTCGGCAGGCTGGGCCTGGCGGTCTGTTACGATGTGCGCTTCCCGGAATTGTTCCGGTCGATGGGCGCATCGGGCCTGGACGTCGTCGCCCTGCCGGTGGCGTTCACCGTGCCGACCGGGAGGGCGCACTGGGAACTGCTCGTGCGTGCGCGCGCGGTGGACAATCTCGCTTTCGTGCTGGCGGCGGCCCAGTGGGGCGAGCACCCCGGCGGCCGCCGGACCTGGGGCGATTCGATGATCGTGGATCACTGGGGCACGGTCGTCGCGCGTCGTCGTGAAGGGGTCGGCGTCGTAGTCGCGGACCTCGACCATGCGGCCCAGCAGGCGGCACGAAGCCGCTTCCCGGTATTGACTCACAGGCGCGGGCCGGAAGTCCTCACGGCCCCCGCGGAGAACAAGACATGAATGACCAGGCGCTGGAACTTTCTGTAAATCGCTTGCTCGGCCCCGCGGGCCTGGAGCGGCGCGACCTCGACCGCTTGCTGGGCCGCATCATGGGGCGTGCCGTCGATGCTGCGGATATCTATATCCAGTCGCTGCGCCAGGAGGCGTGGACGCTGGAAGACGGCCGCGTGAAGGACGCCAGTCACATGATCGAGCAGGGCGCGGGGATCCGCGCTATCAGCGGCGAGAAGACCGGTTTCGCATACTCCGACGAGCTGATGATGCCGGCACTGGATGCCGCCTCGGATGCCGCGCGGGCGATCACCCGGCAAGGCGGCGACGGCGCCGTCCAGGCCTGGCACGCCACCCGGCCGGCACCGCTTTATCCCGATCTCGATCCGCTGGCCACGCTGGACGACAAGGAAAAGATCGCGCTGCTCGAGCGGCTCGATGCCGTGACTCGTGCCGTCGATCCGCGCATCAGGGAAGTGGTGGTCAGCCTGGTGGGGGTTCACGAGCTGATCCTCATCGCCGCGAGCGACGGCACGCTCGTGACCGACGTGCGCCCGTTGATGCGCGTGAACGTCTCCGCCATCGCCGAACAGGACGGTCGTCGGGAACAGGGATTTGCCGGTGGCGGGGGACGCTTCGGTTACGGCTGGTTGCTCGAGGACGAACGTGCCGAGGGCTTTGCGCGCGATGCGGCCCGCCAGGCCCTGGTCAATCTCGATGCGGTACCTGCACCTGCCGGCACCATGCCGGTCGTGCTCGGGCCGGGCTGGCCCGGGGTGTTGCTGCACGAGGCGATCGGTCATGGCCTCGAGGGTGATTTCAATCGCCGCGGCACCTCGGCGTTCAGCGGACGGATGGGCGAGAAGGTCGCTTCTTCGTTGTGCACCATCGTCGATGACGGCACGCTGCCGGGGCGGCGCGGCTCGCTCACGGTGGACGACGAGGGCACGCCCTCGAGCTGCACGACATTGATCGAGGGCGGCATCCTGAAAGGCTATCTGCAGGACAAGCTCAACGCCCGGCTGATGGGCACGCGGTCCACCGGCAACGGCCGGCGCGAGAGTTTCGCCCACCTGCCGATGCCGCGCATGACCAACACTTACATGCTCGCGGGCCCGCACGAGCCGGCGGAAATCATCGCCAGCATGGAACGCGGCCTTTACGCGGTGAACTTCGGCGGCGGCCAGGTGGATATCACCTCGGGCAAGTTCGTCTTTTCGGCCAGCGAGGCCTACCTCGTCGAGAACGGCCGGATCACCACGCCGGTCAAGGGTGCCACGCTGATCGGCAACGGCCCCGACGTGCTCACCCGCGTCTCCATGGTCGGCAACGACCTCAAGCTGGATGCCGGCATCGGGGTCTGCGGCAAGGAGGGCCAGAGCGTCCCCGTGGGGGTCGGCCAGCCCACCCTGAAGATCGACTCGCTGACGGTGGGCGGCACGAACTGAAGGTCCTGTCTCGCGCCACGGGATGCCGCGGCTGCGGCAAACCGTAATGCGGCTTTCATGGCACTGCCCCGCAGTTGTCACGAGACGGAAACACGTGGCTGGTGGAATACGGCGCTGTATTCCCCCGTCAGCGATCCGTTTCCGGAAAGGGACCTCCCATGAAGAACCGCATTCTCAGCAGCGCCGTGGCTCTCGCGCTCGGTCTAAGTTCATTGCCCGTGCTCGCCGGCGATTTGGCCGGCCAGGTGACCGACGAGGTGACGGGACGCCAGCTCGGCGGCGCGGCGCTGCGCGTGATGCCGACGGGCCAGCGGGTGCTGGCGGACCAGAGCGGACGCTTCCGCATCACGGACCTGCCGGCCGGCGAGTATCGAGTGGAAGTGCTGTACACAGGCTATGCTTCGGCGGACTTCACCGTCAGCGTTCCGGAGACCGGGGTCGTAACACGCGACGTGGCGCTGGGCGCCGCGGCCGGCACGGAGACGGTCATCGTTACCGGTTTCCGTGCTGCGCAGGCCGACGCCATCCAGGACAAGCGCTACGCGAACGTCACCAAGGAGTCCATCACCTCGGACGATGTCGGCAAGCTGCCCGACCGCAATGCTGCGGAAGCCCTGCAGCGCGTGCCCGGCGTGTCGATTTCCATCGACCAGGGCGAGGGCCGCTATGTCACCCTGCGCGGCATCGATCCCGGCCTGAACCTGGTGACGATCAACGGCGCGACCATCGGCGCGCCTGAGGATGACCGGCGCATCGCACTCGACACGATTCCCTCCAACGTGCTGTCGAAGCTCGAGGTGGTCAAGACGGTGACGCCGGACATGGACGGTGCCGCGATCGGCGGCGCCATCAACCTGGTCACGCCCAGCGCCTTCGATCTCGAGGACGGCGAGCTGTTGTCGCTCTCGGCGGACTACGGCTACTACGATATGAGCGGCGAGAGTCCCTATGGCGCCAGTGCCAGCTGGGGCACGCTGTTCGGCGAGGACGAGCAGTTCGGCATTCTGCTCAGCGCCAGCCATTCGGCACGTCAATACGAGTCCGAGAACATCCAGGGCGGCGAAGCGTGGGAAGAGGAGGGCGACTTTCTCGTGCCCGAGGAATTCGTGTTGCGTGATTACGCCCTCGAGCGGCTGCGCACCAGCGTCGTCGCCAATCTCGAGTGGCGGCCGAATGCGTCGACCAAGCTCTACCTGAATAACATCTGGAACGAGTTCCAGGACACCGAGCAGCGTCTCGAGACGCTCTACGACTACCGCAACGGTGATCTCATCGACCAGACGCCGACCTCCGGGACGTTCACCGAAGGCGAGGGCGAGCGCGCCTCGAAGGATCGCCGCGAGAAGCAGTCCATCCTGAACAGCACCCTCGGCGGTGAATTCATGGTCGGGGAGTGGACTATCGAAGGCGCCTACACCTACGGCAAGGCGGAGCAGGACACGCCGTACGACGAGGAATGGAAGTTCGAGCTGTCCGACCCGGTGCCGATGAGCTACGACACCTCCAGCTTCTTCTTCTCGGTCGACGGGGGTGCCGCCTTCGACGATCCGGCCAACACGGAGTTCAGTGAGTTCGAGGTCGCCAACCAGCTCGTGGAGGAAGACCTGAACGTCGTACGGCTCGACCTGCAGCGCGAACTGAATTTCCGCGGCAACCCCGGCTACCTCAAGTTCGGCGTCAAGTTCACCGGGCGCGAGAAGAGCAGCGACGAGACCGCACAGGTCTACGACGGCTTCGACGGCGATTTCCTGTTGAGCCAGGTGGTCCGTCCCGGCAAGGCGAATTTCTTCTGCAGCGAGCGTTGCTACGAGTTCGGGCCGGCCATCGATCACGGCGCGGCAAACAACTTCTTCGCCGCCAACACGGCCGGGTTCGAACTCAGCGCGGATGACAGCCGCGAAAAAAGTGCCGAATCCGATTTCAACGTGACCGAGGACATCGCGGCCGGCTATGTCATGGCCAACGTGGACTTCGAACGCCTGTCGCTGATCGGCGGCCTGCGTGTCGAGCACACCGAAGCCGATTACGAGGCCTTCGACATCGTCTTTGAAGACGGCGACCTCGCGGCGGACCTGCCCCTGCGCACGGGAACCAAGGATTACACCAACTGGTTGCCGGGCTTGCAGGCCCGCTGGATGGCGAGCGAGAACCTGGTCATCCGCGGCGCATGGACCAACACGATCGGCCGCGCGCCCTACGAGAACCTGGTGCCGTTCCGCATCTTCGAGGTCGACCCCGATGGCCCGGACGCCTTCGAGGGTTCGGTGGAAGAAGGCAATCCGAACCTGGAGCCGCTGGAGTCGATGAACTTCGATTTCTCGATTGAGCGCTACAATGACACCGGCGGAATCCTGGCCTTCGGCGCTTTCTTCAAGGATATCGACAACCCGGTGTTCACCCAGGTGACGAGGCTGGAGAACGTGGAGTTCGAGGGCCGCTTCTTCACCGAGCTGGAGCGGAGCCGTACGGAAAATGCCGACAGCGGCGAGATCCTGGGCTTCGAACTGAACTACCAGCAGCAGTTCAGTCGCCTCCCGGCACCGTTCGACGGCTTCGGCGTGTCGCTGAACTACACATTCACCGACAGCGAGGCGACCGTGTTCGGCCGCGACGACAAGGTGCCGTTCTTCCTGCAGTCCGACCATATCGGCAACGCTGCCCTGTTCTGGGAAAAGGCGGGCTTCGAACTGCGCGCCGCGCTGGCCTACCGCAGCGAGTACCTCGACGAAGTGGGTGATAGCCCGGACAGCGACGTGTATATCGACAGCCGCACCCAGGTCGATCTGAAGGGCAGTTACGATTTCGACAACGGCCTGACGGTCTTCCTCGAGTTGCTCAACGTGACCGACGAGCCCTTGCAGATCCTGAATGCCAACAGTCGCCTCGCCGAAAGCGAGATCTACGGCTGGAACGCCATTGCCGGAGCGCAGTACCGCTTCTGAGGCGCTTCATCGTCGGCGTGCTGCGCCGACGCATTGCCTGAACTCTGCCGCTGCGAACTTCGGGTCGCAGTGGCAGAGTCTTTTTAAGGGAAGGCAGGGAATGCCTTCGCGGAACTTGCGGAATCAGCGCTCAGTCGGCTTCCCGTTCGCGATCGACATCGTCCTCGAGGGCGCCCATTTCCGCTTCGGCTTCGGCTTCTTCCGCCTCCGCATCGATGGCGGTCGGACCCTCGCCCACCCAGGGCGCGGCGCCCGCCAGGTCCCCCTCGCGATACAGGAGCTCGTGCTCGCCGATGAAGATCGTTTCTCCGTCCTTGAGCGGCCGGCGCTTGATGCGTCGGCCATCGGCATAGATGCCGTTCGTGCTGTTGAGGTCCTCGATCACGGCGCTGCGGCTGCCGATGGTGATCTGTGCGTGGTGGCGGCTCACGAAACGGCTGTCCAGCTGGATGTCGTTGTCCGCAGTGCGGCCGATGACAAAGCGTCCGTGGGTGAGCGGATACTCCCGCGGCTCCTCGTGCGGCGCCGAGATCATTAGCCGCGCCACCGTGCGGACCCCCTGCGGAAAGCCCGTGCGCAGCCGGTTGGTGCGGCTGGAGTAATCGGTCCACTGGAGTTCCTGGATGGCCTCCCGCACTTCCGTGGTCCCCACGGCATTGCGTTCCTCGCCGAAGGCCACGAGCATCGCGGTGTCGCACAAGGTGTTGATCAGCCGCGGTACCCCGCCGGTGTAGCGGTAGATCAGGTGGAAGCTCTCGGGGTCGAAGATCTCGTGCTCGGCGCCGGCCAGCTTGAGTCGATGTACGATGTACTGGCCGGTCTCTTCCTCGGTGAGCGCCTTCAGGTGGAAGCGAAGGCGGGTGCGCTGCGCCAGTTGCTCGAGGGCCGGGGAATCGAGCGTCGCATTCAGTTCGGGCTGGCCGGCGAGGATGATGCTCACCACGCGGCCGGCTCCGGGTCCGATATCGGACAGCATGCGGATCTCTTCCAGAACCGTGGTGTCGAGGTTCTGGGCCTCGTCCACGACGATCACCACCCGATTGCCCTCGGCCAGCAGGGAGCGCAGATGGCTGCTCAAGGCATCGAGCAGCTCGGCCTTGCGCATGTTGAACGGCCGGATACCGAACTGGACCAGCAGGCTCTGCAGGAACTGGATCGCGGTCACCTGCGTCTGGTGGATGCGCGCCACGACGACGCTGTCGTCCAGCTCGGAGAGGAACAGCTCCAGCAGCGTCGTCTTGCCGGCGCCGATTTCTCCCGTGACCACGACGAAACCGTCGCTGAACCAGACCGTGGATTCCATGTAGGCGCGGGCGCGCGCGTGCTGCTTGCTGAGGAACAGGAAGCGCGGATCAGGGCTGAGGCGGAACGGGTGTTCCTTGAGGCCGAAGGATTCGAGGTACATCTCGGGACCGGTCATCGGGCATCGTAATCGCCCACCAGTTACCACTATAAGCAGCGGAGCGCGTCGTGCAAGCGCTGCCGAATCTCAGCGGCTCAGGCTCATCAGGTGCGTGAGCGCCGCATCGCGCTCCACGGCCTTGTCGCGCACGACGGTGCAATGGCCCAGCTTGCGCCCGGGCCGCGCCGTCTTGCCGTAATCGTGGTAATGCGCGCCCTCGACGGCCAGCGCGTCGGCAAGCGGCGGCAGCTGGCCGATGAAATTCACCATGCCTGCGTGGCCCGTGGCTTTCGTCGAGCCCAGCGGGAGGCCGAGAATTGCGCGCACGTGGTTCTCGAACTGGCTCGTCACGGCGCCTTCGATCGTCCAGTGGCCGGAGTTGTGGACGCGCGGCGCCATCTCGTTGGCCAGCAGCGCGCCCTCCACGCAAAAGAACTCGACGGTGAGCACGCCGACGTAATCGAAGCGCTCGAGCAGGGCCAGGACATGGCGCTCGGCATCCGCCTGGAGACCGGCGTCGTCCCACGGCGCGCGAGTCTGTCGCAGCATGCCGTTCACGTGCACATTCTCCGCCAACGGCCAGAAGGCGGTTGCCCCGTCCAGGCCCCGTACACCGATCAGCGACAGTTCCCGGTCGAAGCGCACCAGGCCCTCCAGAATCGCCGGCACGCCGCCGAGCGCGGCGAAGGCGTCATGCAGGTCCCCGAGCGTGTCGAGGCGAACTTGTCCGCGCCCGTCGTAACCGAGGCGCCGGGTCTTGAGGATGGCCGGCAGGCCGAGCGACTCCGCCGCCTCGACCAGTGCCTGCTGCGAGTCCACCGGCGCGAACGGCGCCGTCGGAATGCCCAGCGAGCGGAACAGGTGCTTCTCGTCGAGCCGGTCCTGGCCGGCGCCCAGCGCCTCGGGCGGCGGATAGAACGGCACCTTGGCGGCCACCGCTTGCGCGGCCGACTGGGGCACGTTCTCGACGTCGAAGGTCACCACGTCCACGGACGCGGCGAGCGCGGCCAGCGCCGCCGGGCTGTCGAAACGCCCGCGAATGATCCGCCCGACCTGTGCGCCGGGCGCGTCTTCGTCTACGTCCACGAACACGAAGCGCTGCCCCAGGGGATAGCCGGCGAGAGCCAGCATGCGCCCCAGCTGGCCTGCGCCGATGATGCCGATTCTCATGCCGGGGCTTGGGCCGCCGGATCGGGATCCGCGAGCACCTTGCGCGTCTGTTCGGCGCGGTAACGTTCCAGCGCTGCGAGCACTTCGGGGTGCCCGGCGCCGAGGATCGCCGCAGCCAGCAGCGCGGCATTGATGGCGCCGGCGCGGCCGATGGCGAGCGTGCCCACCGGGATGCCGGCCGGCATCTGGGCGATCGACAGCAACGAATCGATCCCGTTGAGCGCTTGCGACTGGATCGGCACGCCCAGCACGGGCAGGCTCGTCTTGGCGGCCGCCATGCCCGGCAGGTGGGCGGCGCCGCCGGCCCCGGCGATGAGGACTTCGAGGCCGCGCTCGCGTGCCCGCCCGCAGTACTCGAACAGCAGGTCGGGCGTGCGGTGCGCCGAAACGACACGGGTTTCGAACGGCACGCCGAGCACTTCGAGCGTTTCCGCCGCGTGATGCATCGTGCTCCAGTCGGAGCGCGATCCCATGATGATCCCGACGAGCGTGTTCATCGCGTCATTCTAGCAATGTTGGCGGCCCCGGGGCGCCGTTTTCGGCCGCTGCGTGATCGATGCTCGAGCGGAGCGTACGGAACAGCCGCCTGGCCGCGCCGCTGCGCCCCGCGCGGGCGTCGGCAAGCTCGGTTTCGAGCGCTGTCGCATCGGCCTCCGGATAAGCCGCCAGGAAAGCGCGTAAGGCGGGTTCGCCGCGCTCGCAAAGCAGGTCACGCCAGGCCTCGGTGATGCGGAACAGCCTTGCGGCTTCCCGGGTGGGCCGCTTGCGCGCGTCGATGAAGGCCTGCAGCGGTGCGGGGTCCACGTCGCGCATCAGGCGCCCGATGAACTGCCGGTGGCGACGTTGCGCCTCGTGCGAGCCGATGGCGGCGAGTTCATCGATGGCCTGGCGCAAGCGCTCCGGCAGCGCCAGTGCATCGAGCGCCTCCGGGGGCAGTTCCGCGAGTTCCTCGCCGAGCGCCTGGAGCGCCTCCGCGTCGCGCTTGCGCCGGGTCTTGCTGGGTGCATCGTCACGATCACTCATAGCGCCCCATCCAGCGCGCTGATCAGGCGCTCGACTTCCGCGAGCGTGTTGTAGTGCGCGAGGGAGACCCGCACCACGCCCGTCGCACGCTCGAGGCCGAGCGCCTCGACGAGCCGCGGGGCGTAGAAGTGGCCGTGGCGGATGCCGACCTGCGCGCTATCGGTATGCGCCACGACCGCCTGGGGCGCGGCCCGAGAGGTGACGAAAGACACCGTCGGCAGCCGTCCGGGGCCGGCCGCAGGCGCGCCGATGATGCGGATGCCGGGACGCGGCGCGAGCCAGTCCAGCAACCGTGTTGTCAGGGTGCATTCGTGCGCCTCGATGGCCGCGAAGGCGCTGCCGCCGTGGTGGGCGCCGAGCGCTTCCAGGTAGGCCGGCACGGCCGCTGCGCCCCATGCCAGTTCGTAGGGATAGGCGCCGGCTTCGAGCCGGCCCGCCGCGTCGGAGGGCTGCATCCATTCGTGGTTGAGGTTGGCCAGCATGCCGGCGCCCTCGGGCGAGCTGCACAACACCGCGCAGTGCGGCCCGAAGACCTTGTAGAGGCTGAAGGCATACCAGTCCACGCCCCACTCGGCGAAAGCCAGTGCCCGGTGTGGCGCATAGGCGACGCCGTCCACGCAGCACCGCGCGCCGGCAGTACGCGCACGGGCCGCGATGGCCTTGATGTCGAGTGCGCTGCCCAGCAGGTTGGAGGCATGCGTGAAACACAGCAGGCGCGTGCGGGCCGTCAGCAGGGCATCGAGGTCATCCAGTTCAAGCTGCATGCTGTCGGGCCGGATCCGCCACCAGCGGATGACCACGCCCTGCGACTGCAAGCGCAACCACGGCCCGATGTTCGCCTCGTGATCGGCGTCGGTGACGATGATCTCGTCACCCGCGACCAGGGTGGGCGCCAGGGCACGGGCGAGGCGGGAAAGCAGCGAGGTCGTCGAGGCGCCGATGGCGATCTGGCCGGGGCTCGGCACCGGGCCGCCGCCGGAGGCGAACAGGCCCGCCAGTCCGGCCCGGGCCTCGGCCTGCAGTTCGCCTGCCTCCGCCGAAGGGGTGTAGCTGGCGCCGAGCTGTACGGGCCAGCGGCGGAGGTATTCGGCAATGCGGTCCACCGCGGCGCCGAGCGGTGTCGAACCGCCGGCGTTGTCCATCAGGACCCAGTCGCTGCGCAGTGCGGGAAAACGACTGCGCACCCAATCGAGGTCCAGCGGTGCAGCTTCGGTCAGGCTCACGCGATTCTTGCTCGGCGGTAATCCGCGATCATAGCATGGCGGTTTGTTACACTGCCCCGCCCAGTATTGGCCGGCATTCTCCGGCAGGAAGCAACGCATGTCATCGGCAGATTTGAGCGATCTCGGCGCGGCCAGGCAGCGCCTCGAGGCCCTGGCGGCCGATGCCCTGGCGCGGGCCTCGACGTCCGGCGCGGACGCGACCGAAGTCGGTGCGAGCCTGGGGACGGGGCTCTCGGTGACGGTTCGCAAGGGCGAGGTGGAGACGCTCGAGCACCAGCGCGATCGCGGCTTCAGCGTCACCGTCTATTTCGGCCGACGCAAGGGCAGCGCGAGCACGTCCGACCTGTCGGCCGCGGCCCTGGCAGAGACCGTGGACAAGGCCTGCACCATCGCACGGTACACCGCCGAAGATCCCTGCGCCGGCCTGGCTGACGCCACTATGATGGCGCGCGAGATCCTCGACCTGGACCTGGACCATCCCTGGGACCTGGATCCGGACCACGCCGTGGTGCTGGCCCGCGATTGCGAAGCCGCCGGCCTGGACTCGGACGAGAGGATCTCGAATACCGAAGGCGGCTCGTTGTCCTCGCATCGCTCCTTGCGCGTCTACGCGAACAGCCACGGCTTTTCCGGCGGCTACGCCAGCACCAGCCACAGCCTCAGTTGCTCATTGATCGCCGGGCGCGGCGACGAGATGCAACGCGACTACTGGTACACGGTGGCACGTCGGGCGGAGGACCTCGAGTCGCCGGCGGCCGTCGGTCGCCGCGCCGCGGAACGGGCGCTGCGCCGGGTCGGCGCGCGCCGCATCGGCACCCGCTCCGTGCCCGTGATTTTCGTCGCGGAACTGGCGCGCGGCTTCCTCGGGCACCTGGTGGCGGCGATTCGCGGCGCCGCGCAGTATCGCAAGGCGAGCTTCCTCCTCGACGCCGCGGGCACGCAGGTGTTGCCGGAGTGGTTCGACATCGACGAGCGGCCCCATGTGCCACGCGCGCTCGGCTCGGCGCCCTTCGATGCCGAGGGTGTGGCCACCCGGGACCGCGCACTGGTGGCGGGCGGCATCCTGCAGGGCTATGTGCTGTCGTCCTACTCGGCCCGCCGGCTCGGCCTGCAGACGACCGGCAACGCCGGCGGCATCCACAACCTGCTGGTACGGCCCGGCGATGCAGGGCTCGAGGGCCTGATGCGCCGGATGGGTCGCGGCCTGGTCGTCACCGAGCTGATGGGGCATGGAGTCAACGCGGTGACGGGCGATTATTCGCGCGGCGCCAGCGGTTTCTGGGTCGAGGGTGGCGAGATCGTCCACCCCGTCCAGGAAGTGACGATCGCCGGCAATCTCAAGACGCTCTTCGCCGATATCCAGGCGGTGGGTTCGGACGTGGACCGACGCGGCGTCATCCAGACCGGCTCGCTGCTGATCGGCCGGATGACGGTCGCCGGCGACTGAATCATCCCGGTCCGGACGCGTCCTCGCGGGCCACCAGGTCGGCGAGGCTGTGCCCTTCGAGGTGGTCGGCCTCCGCCGCGCGGACCTTGCCGAGCACATTCCCGACCGGGCTCTGGTCATCTGCGGGGTCTGCGCCGCGCACGGCGGAAAGAATCGACTCCAGCGAGATGGTTGCGGGGTCGCGGCCCGGTAGCAGACGGCCTTCCTCGGTCTGGGTCAACAGCCCGGCCTGCTCGAGCGGCGTCGTGATTTCCTCCAGTGACCGGGCGGACTGGCCGAGCGCTTCCGCGAGGCTTTCGAAGCCGAGATGTTCGCCACGCCGGAAGCTGCGGCCGACCTCGCGCATGATGCCGAGGGCGAGGTACTCCGTGCGGGCGATCGACACGTGCGCCTGTTCGCGGCCGAGACGCTGCTGCTCGGGATGCTGCACGTAAAAGGCGATCTGCGCGCCGATCAGCAGGATCAGCCACGACAGGTACAGCCAGATCAGCGCGAACAGGGCGATGGCGAAGCTGGAGTAAATGGCATCGTATCGCGTGGAGCCGGAGATGCTCGAAGCGAACAGCGATCCGCCGAGGGTCCATGCGGCGCCCGCGATGGCCGCGCCCGCCAGCGCGGCGCTGAGTTTCACGCGGGTGTTCGGGATGAAAGCGTAAACGAAGGCGAACACCAGGACGACGATGATCAAGGGTGCGATCCGGCCGACCAGCTCCAGCAGCATGCCGAAGGGCTCGACATCTGTGATGGCCTGCATGATGGTGCTGGAGTTGATGGTCGCCAGCAGCCCCATGGCGGTCACCATCAGCACCGGCCCGACCAGGAGCACGCTGAGATAATCGCTGAAGCGCCGGCCGAGGCTGCGGGAGCGCTGCACCTGCCAGATGTAATTGAAGGTGTCCTCGATCTTCTGGATCATCGAGATCACGGTGAACAGCAGGAAGGCGAGGCCGATGCCGCCGAGCACGCCGCCGCGGACGTTCTCGACGAAGCCGATGATCTGGTCGGTGATCCGGACGCCCTGTTCACCCAGCGGTTGCAGGAATTCATAGAGCAGCGGCTCGATCTGGCGGTGCACGCCGAAGCCCTTCAAGACGGAAAACGCGAAGGCGAGGAGCGGCACCACCGACAACAACGTCGTGTAGACGAGGCTCATCGCGCGCAGCGTGAGTTGCCCCTGGGCCACGTCGCGAGCGACCGCGTAGGCGACCCGCGCCGGCTTCAGGGCGATGCGCCCGGAGCGGGGCGCACGAGTCGCCGGCGGCCCCCAGAGCCACGACTCGATGCGCGCCTGGAGTGTATCGTTCATGGCTCGAACAGCGTTTCGTCGCCCGTCAGGCGCCGGTACGCCTCGCGGTATTTCGCGGCGGTGCGCGCGATGATGTCCGGTGGCAGGGCGGGTCCCGGCGCCTGCTTGTTCCAGTCGAGCGTTTCCAGGTAATCGCGCACGAACTGCTTGTCGAAGCTCGGCGGGCTCGTGCCCGGCTGCCAGTGTTCCGCGGACCAGAACCGCGAGGAATCGGGCGTGAGGATCTCGTCGATGAGATACAACTCGCCGGCCGCGTCGAGACCGAATTCGAACTTGGTGTCGGCGATGATGATGCCTCGCTCGCGGGCATATGCGGCGGCCCGCGTGTAGATCTCCAGCGTCAGGTCGCGGACACGCGCAGCGAGCACGGGGCCTATCAGTTCGACCACCTCAGCATAGCTGATGTTCTCGTCATGATCGCCGGCCGCCGCCTTCGTGGCCGGCGTGAAGATCGGCTCCGGAAGGCGATCGGCGAGACGCAGGCTGGGCGGCAGCGTCATGCCGCAGATCGCCCCTTCTGCCTGGTAGTCCTTCCAGCCGGAACCGATCAGGTAGCCCCGTGCCACCGCTTCGATCGGCAGGGGCTTGAGGCGCCTGGTCACGCTGCTGCGCAGGCGGTACGCGGCGCGATCCACGCCGGCGGGCAGCACCGAGTCCACGGATCGGTCCAGCAGGTGGTTCGCCACCAGGGGGCGCGTGTGATCGAACCAGAAACGCGCGGTCTGCGTGAGGATCTCGCCCTTGCGGGGAATCGGGTCCGGCAGCACGACGTCGAAGGCGGAGAGCCGATCCGTTGCCACGATCAGCAGCGTTTCGGCGTCCACGGCGAACACGTCCCGCACCTTGCCGCGGTGAAGCAGTTCGAGCCCCGGCAGGTCTGCGACGGACATCGCGCCTGTCGGCCGATCGCTTCGCGGAGCACCGGGCTCGCTGGCGGCGGAATCCGGTGCTGGTAACATTTGCGGACTTCCTTGGAGGCACATGCCGTGATTGGCCGAATTCTCCCAGCGGGCCGCGCCGCGCGTCAAATCCTTTGCCGAGGGCCGCGCGCCGGCGGCAGGCCGCGATGAACTGGACCGGCAAGCTCGTGGGCGCGATCATCGGGTCGATGGCGGGCCCGGTCGGCGCCGCAGTCGGCCTGTTTCTCGGACACCAGTTCGATCGCGGGGTCGGCGGCATCCGGCGCGTCAGCTTCGACGGCGTCGGCCAGGTGTTCTTCGAGACGACGTTCGCCGTGATGGGGCACGTGGCCAAGGCGGACGGCCGCGTCAGCGAGGCAGAGATCGAGGCGGCCCGCGGCATCATGGCGCGCATGCGCCTCGATCCCGGCCAGGTCCAGCAGGCCATCCGCCTGTTCAACACGGGAAAGGACCCCGACTGGCCGATGCAACGGGAGCTCGGCCGCCTGCGGGAGGCGCTGGGCGCGCGCCACACCCTGCGACGGGCATTCCTGGAGATCCAGATGGAGGCGGCACTAGCCGACGGGCAGCTGAATGCGACGCGGCGGGATGTCCTGTGGCGGGTCGCATCCTCGCTGGATCTCGGGCGCGTCGAGATGGCCCAGATCGAGGCCCTGTTGCGCTTCGGCCGCGGTTCCCAGGCCCGGCCGCCGGGAACCTCGCCCCAGGCATCCGCCGCGGAAGCCTATCGCGTGCTGGGGCTCGAGCCCCAGGCCAGCGACGCAGACATCAAGCTCGCCTACCGGCGGCTCATGAATCAGCATCACCCGGACAAGTTGCGCGCGCGCGGGATGCCCGAATCGATGATCCCTGTCGCCGAGGCGAAAACGCGCGAGATCCGCAGCGCATGGGAAACGCTGCGGGCCGCACGCGGCATGCGCTAGCGTTGCCGCGCGATATTCGGCACGGGCCGTCCTTCGGTTAGAGTGGCGGCGTAATTTTCAATACAACCCCGGGAACTCCCATGCTGGACTATCGCATCGCTCCCTCGATCCTGTCGGCTGATTTCGCGCGTCTCGGCGAAGAAGTGGACACCGTGCTGGAGGCCGGCGCGGACATGGTGCACTTCGACGTCATGGACAATCACTACGTGCCTAATCTCACC
Organism: Wenzhouxiangella sp. XN24; assembly: GCF_011064545.1. Classification (NCBI taxonomy): domain Bacteria; kingdom Pseudomonadati; phylum Pseudomonadota; class Gammaproteobacteria; order Chromatiales; family Wenzhouxiangellaceae; genus Wenzhouxiangella; species Wenzhouxiangella sp. XN24. The sequence continues at coordinate 344,607 of NZ_JAAMFG010000028.1, read as the reverse complement.
ATCGGCCCGATGGTCTGCGAGGCATTGCGCAACTGGGGCGTCGAGGCGCCGATCGACGTGCACCTGATGGTCAAGCCGGTGGATGGGCTCATCGAGTCGTTCGCGCGCGCCGGCGCCAGCTGGATCACGTTCCACCCGGAGGCGAGCGAGCACGTCGATCGGAGCCTGCAGCTGATCCGTGACCTCGGCTGCCGCGCCGGCCTGGTGTTCAACCCGGCCACGCCGCTCACCTGGCTGGACTACGTCGCCGACAAGGTGGACATGGTGCTGATCATGTCGGTGAATCCCGGTTTCGGTGGCCAGAAGTTCATCCCGGGTGCCCTGCGCAAGGTCGCCGAGGCCCGGCAGTTCATCGATGACAGCGGCCTGTCGATCCGGCTCGAAGTGGACGGGGGCATCAAGGTGGACAACATCGCCGCCGTGGCGAGCGCGGGTGCGGATACCTTCGTTGCGGGATCCGCGATTTTCGGCTCGAGCGATTACGCGAGCACCATCACGGCCATGCGCCGTGAACTGGCCGGCGCGGATTACGGGGAATAAGACCGGGGCCCGGTCAGGAGATCTGGCGCGTGCGCTGCTCCGGGCGGACGCCGTTGACCACGATCGTCTTGCCGCGCGCGTGCAGCAGGCCCTGCTCCTCGAGCACCTTGAGCACCCGGCCGGCCATCTCCCGCGAGCAGCCGACGAGGCGTGAAAGCTCCTGCCGGCTGACCTTGATCTGCATGCCGTCCGGATGGGTCATGGCATCCGGTTCCTTGCAGAGGTCCATGATGGCGTGCGCGATCCGGCCGGTGACGTCGACGAAGGCGAGGTCGCCCAGCTTGCGGTTGGTGCGCTCGAGCCGCGTCGCGAGCTGGGTGGCCAGCTCGAACAGCAGCGCGGGGCTGTCCTCGGCCACCTGGCGAAAGCGGGGGTAGGTCATTTCGGCCAGCTCGCAGGCGGTGCGAGTGCGCACCCAGGCGCTGCGGGTCGGCTGCTCGTAAAAGAGCCCCATCTCGCCGAAGAACTGTCCCTTGTTGAGGTAAGCCAGCACCATCTCGTTGCCTTCCTCGTCCTCGATCATCACTTCGACGGAGCCGTCGATGATGTAGTAGAGGGTGTCGGGCAGGTCGCCCGCGTGGATGACGACCGTCTTCGAAGGCACAGAGCGGACGCGGCACAGCTCGATAAATCGATTCATCGCGGGGATTTCGACTCCCCCGCCCAAGGGCTCACCCATTCGCTGGCCTCGCTCGTTATTTATGTTAAGCCGTGCGGCAGGTGCTCTTTTAACCTACGGCGGTTGCGAGGGCAACCCGTGCGCCTCGCCGCCAGGCCCTAGATCCAGTAAGCCGTCCGCGTCATGACCCTGGAGATCATGGCCATGAAACGCCGCGCGGGCGCCGGCAAAGGCCGGCCGCCGGCCTCGCGCGCCACTTCGCCATGGTGTGCCTCGTCGAGCTTCATCTGGCCGATGATGGCACGGCTGCGCTGGTCCGCCGGGGGCAGCCGCCCGAGGTGCTCCTCGAGATGACTGATGACCTGCGCTTCGGTCTCCGAGACGAAGCCGAGGCTCCAGCGGTCCCCGGCGAGCCCGGCGCCGGCGCCGAGGACGAAGGCGCCCGTGTACCAGAGCGGTCCAAGCCGGCTCGGATGATCCCGGAGTTCGGCCAGACGTTCCTCGCACCATGCAAGATGATCGAATTCCTCTACGGCAGCCTGTTCCATGGCGCCCCGCACCGTGTCCAGCCGGGCGGTCAGTGCCTGGCCCTGGTAGAGGCCCTGCGCCATGACCTCGCCCGCATGGTTGACGCGCATCAGCGCGGCGGCATGGCGGCGCTCGCGCTCGGTCATGGCGGCCTCGGGGAGGTCCGCGGCCGGATTCGGGCGGGAGGCGGGCGGCGGCGGAGCCAGCACGGTGCGCACCGCCTGGTCGATTTGTTCAAACACCCGGTCCACCGGGCTGAGTCTGCGCATGGTCATGGGGGCTATTTTAGCGCGTCGCGCGCCAGGGAGGCAGGATGCATCACGGGAATGTCCAGCCCGATACGCTTGAGCCCTGCTGCAAAGTGCATGGCACAGCCGATGTTGCTGGTGACGAGGGCCTCCGGTGGGTCCCGGGCGAGTCGCGCGAGTGCCGCTTCGAGCAGCGCGTCGGCCTGGCGGGGATGGCTGAGGAAGTGGGCGCCGGCGGCGCCGCAGCAGCCGGCCGGCAGCTCGCGCACTGCCAGGTCCGGAATGCGGGCGAGCAGGCGCCGCGTGGCGTCGCTGCTGCGGGTGACGTTGCGCTGCGTGCAGGGCACGTGCAGCACGACGGAGCGATACTGGCCACGGCCGAACTCGAGCGGCGCATCCGCCAGCAGTTCCGCCGGGTCACGGATACGTCGCGCGAAGCGTGCGCCGGGCTCGCCCGCCAGGCGCGCATAATCCAGCAATGTGGCTGCGCAACCCGAGGCGCAGGCCACCACGGGCCCGTCGCCCGGAAAGGCCGCGAGATTCCGTTCTGCGAGCCCGGTGGCGATCTCAGGGTAGCCGGCATGCAGGTCGATGGCGCCGCAGCAGCCCTGGCGGGGCGGGCGGCACACCTGCCAGCCCGCCGTCTCGAGCAGGTGCCGGGTGTCATCCAGCGAACGGCCATCCACCGCGCCGCTCACACAGCCGGCGAAGAGCAGCGCTTCGCCGAGTGGTGCCGGCTTGGGGGCCGGAACATCCCGCAGGCGCGCCGGGCCGGCATCTCCGGGCAACAATGACATGGCACGTGCCGGCAGGCCGCCGAGACCCTTTGCGGCTGCGCCCACACCGGGCAGGCGCGCCAGTCCCACCGCTTTGCGCAGCCACGCCGGGCGGCGCATGAGCGAGGCGAGAGCGCGCTCGTGCGCCGCCCGCGGGTGGCCGGACGAGACCAGCAAAGCGTGCCCCGCATCGATCAATTCGCCGTAAGGCACGTCGGCCGGGCAGACGCGTTCGCAGGCGCGGCAGCCCAGGCACTGGTTCAGGTGATCGACGAGTCCGGGCGTGGGCTCGAGCCGTCCGGTGGCGAGTCCCTGCATCAGCGCGATCCGGCCGCGTGGCGATTCGCCCTCGACGCCCGACAGCTGGTAAGTCGGGCAATGCGGCAGGCACAGGCCGCACTTGACGCAGCGATCGGCGAGATCCAGCGGAAAGGCCGCGGGCTTGGTCATGCTTCGCTTCGCCTCCTGTTGCGGCCCCGCGGTGAATTATTTGGTATTCTCCCGGCCCCGAATTTGGCCGCAGGGCCGTGGCGGCGCCCCAGGTGCCCAAAATAGCGAAGGAGTTCAGCGTGAAGTCTAAGGGATTGTTCATGACTCTGGCAGCGTCGGCTGCCGGCCTGGTTGCCCCGGCAATACTGCAGGCCGAGGAAACCGAAATCGGATTGGGCGGCCAGGTCGGCTTCGGGTACGCCGAGGCGCGGGGCAACTCGGACACGCTTTCGATCACCGGCAACACGGACCTTCAGTACGTCACCGAAGGCCCGTGGCTCTACGATGCCAAGCTGCTCTTCGTGACGCGCGAGGAAGCTTCGGTCACGACCGAGGAACGCTACGAGGCACGCGGTACCGCGAACTACTATTGGTCCGAAGGTGATTACTTCTACGGGCGCATCGACTGGCGCAAGGACAATTTCGGCGGTGTCCGCGAAGAGTGGGTGCCGAGCATCGGTTACGGTAGGGTCATCCTCGATACTGACGTGCATTCGCTCAATGGCGAAGTCGGTGTGGGTTACCGCTTCGCGGATCTCGCGGACGGCACCTCGGAGGAAGGCGGCGTCTTGAGCGGCGGCCTGCGTTATGCCTGGCAGATCTCGCCGTCGGCTCAGTTCATCCAGAACCTCCTCATCCAGTGGTCCTCCGACAACACCTACGCCGAAAGCGAGACCGGCCTGGAAACGACGATCGTCGGCAACCTGGCCGCCAAGATCAGCTACGTCGTCAAGCACAACACCGACGTGCCGGCGGGCAATCGGAACTCGGACTTCTATACGACCATCGGTCTCGAATACAGGTTCTGATCATGGGTTGGTACCAGCGGCACCTGTTTTTTTGCACCAACCGCCGGGAAGACGGGCGGCCGTGCTGCCAGGAAGCGGGTGCCGAGCCGGCGCGGGCCTGGGCCAAGGCGCGCGTCAAGGAACTTGGCCTCGCCGGGCCGGGCAAGGTCCGCGTCAACAACGCGGGCTGCCTGGACCGGTGCGAGGAGGGCCCGGTCGTGGTCGTGTACCCCGACGGGGTCTGGTATACCTACGTGGACCAGGAGGATCTCGAGGAGATCATCCAGGAGCACGTCGTGCATGGCCGCGTGGTGGAGCGACTGCAACTCCCTTCCGAGCCGCCAGCCAAATAGGCGGGGCGGAGCGGAGTGGCTGATTTAAAAGGGTTTTTTCCGCACTGGTCAGGCGAAGCCCGACCTGGCCGCTTGCATGGCGGGAGGCAGTGCCTTATATTTGCCTGCTTTTCGCCTGCCGCTCATCTTTCTGGAGCTGGGACATGAAGACTTTTACCGCAAAGCCGGCCACCGTCCGCCGCGACTGGTACGTCGTGGACGCCGACGGCAAGACGCTCGGCCGTCTTGCGACCGAACTGGCGCGCCGCCTGCGTGGCAAGCACAAGCCGGAATTCACGCCGCACGTGGACACCGGTGACTATATTGTCGTGATCAACGCGAGCAAGGTGCATGTCACCGGCAACAAGATCGCCGACAAGATTTATTATCATCACACCGGCTACATCGGCAACATGAAGTCGGAAACGCTCGGCAAGCGCCTGCAGCGCGCCCCCGAGCAGGTGATCGAGGAAGCCGTCAAGGGCATGTTGCCGAAGAATTCCCTCGGCCGGCAGATGCTGACCAAGCTGCGCATTTTCGCCGGCGGCGAACACACTCACCAGGCCCAGCAGCCCCAGGCGCTGGAGATCTGAACCGGCCAGGAAAGAATATGAGCATTGACATGAACTACGGCACCGGCCGGCGCAAGACCTCGACGGCTCGCGTGTACCTGCGTCCCGGCAAGGGCGCGATCACGGTGAACAGCAAGCCGCTCGACGAGTTTTTCGGGCGTCGCACTGCGCGCATGATCGTGCGCCAGCCGCTGGAGCTGATTCACATGGATGATCGCTTCGACGTGGAGGTCACCGTTCACGGCGGCGGCACGACCGGCCAGGCGGGCGCCATCCGGCACGGACTGACCCGTGCGCTGGTCGACTACGATCCGGCTCTCAAGCCGGCGTTGCGCCAGGCCGGGTTCGTTACCCGTGACGCGCGCGAAGTCGAGCGCAAGAAAGTCGGCCTGCGCAAGGCGCGTCGCGCCACCCAGTACTCGAAGCGCTGATCCGGGCGGATCGCGCCTCCCGAATTGGGGGATCGTCTAGCGGTAGGACTGCGGACTCTGACTCCGCCAACCTAGGTTCGAATCCTAGTCCCCCAGCCACTACGAAACTGAACAGGGCCCCGCAAGGGGCCCTGTTCGGTTTTGTCGTTCGTGCCGGGGACGAGGATGAGAACCTGGGTTCGAGCCGAGGCCGGCCTGGCCGGCCGAGACGGCGTTGCCGCTTGCGGCAACGAGCCCGAAGGGCCGAGCCGCCGGAGGCGGCGAAGCAATCCTAGTCCCCCAGCCACTACGAAACTGAACAGGGCCCCGCAAGGGGCCCTGTTCGGTTTTGTCGTTCGTGCCGGGGACGAGGATGAGAACCTAGGTTCGAGCCGAGGCCGGCCTGGCCGGCCGAGACGGCGTTGCCGCTTGCGGCAACGAGCCCGAAGGGCCGAGCCGCCGGAGGCGGCGGCTAGCCGGGCGCCAGGCGTTGCACGCCATCCGGACCGGCCGCCAGTACCAGGTCCGCCTTGCGCCGCGCGAAGATACCGACGGTCACGACACCCGGTATCCGGTTGATGCGGTCCTCGAGTTCGACGGGGTTTACGATGTCGAGATGCCTGACATCGAGGATGACGTTGCCGTTGTCCGTGACGAAGCCTTCGCGATATTCGGGCAGGCCGCCGAGCTTTACCATCTGCCGTGCGACGTAGGAACGGGCCATGGGAATGACCTCGACCGGCAGCGGAAAAGTGCCGAGCACGCGTACGAGCTTGGTGTCGTCCACGATGCAGATGAATTTCTTCGCCGCGGCGGCCACGACTTTCTCGCGGGTCAATGCGCCGCCGCCGCCCTTGATCATGTGGCCGGCAGGGTCGACTTCGTCTGCCCCATCGACATAAAGATCGAGGTCGCCCGTGGCGTTGAGTTCGCTTACTGAAATACCACGCTGCTCGAGGCGCGCGGTGGTCGCGTCCGAGCTGGATACGACCGCGGCAAGTTCGATGCCGCGCGCCGCCAGAGCGTCGATGAAGTGATTTACGGTCGAGCCGGTGCCGACGCCGAGCCGGCAACCCATCGGCACTTCGTCGGCCGCGGCTTTAGCAACGGCGGCTTTCTTGTTCTCCTGGTCCATGCGGTCCTCCGTACGGGTTCCGGGGCTGGATAGAGCGAGGGCCGAGCCGCTCATCGCGGACCCGGCCCTCAAAACTCGACGCGGGCGGCAAGTTGCCGGATCCGCTCAACAGGAAGCGCCTACTTCTTTTTCGAGACGGTCTTCTTTTTGCTGGCAGGCTTCTTCTTGGCAGCCGGCTTCTTCTTCGTGGCAGGCTTCTTCTTGGCAGCCGGCTTCTTCTTCGTGGCGGGCTTCTTCTTGGCAGCCGGCTTCTTCTTCGCGGCGGGCTTCTTCTTGGCAGCCGGCTTCTTCTTCGCGGCGGGCTTCTTCTTGGCAGCCGGCTTCTTCTTCGTGGCGGGCTTCTTCTTGGCAGCCGGCTTCTTCTTCGCGGCAGGCTTCTTCTTGGCAGCCGGCTTCTTCGCTACCGCCTTCTTGCGAGCAACCGGTTTCTTCTTGGCGACAGCTTTCTTCTTCGCCACCGGTTTCTTCTTGCTCGCAGTTTTCTTTTTCGATGCAACAGCCATGTGTATCTCCGTGTAGTGGGTTCGCGAGGCTGTATATACAACAACGCGTTACATCCAGCAAACATCCTGGCGTCATGACGCGCGCTCGAATCCGAATTGATTCGTTCACTGCGCCCGCAATTGGACGAGCACGATCTTCGTCGCGTGAGTGCAATACGCGTTTCGCACGCTATTTTGCTTTCGAAATCGAATTGATGAATTTCCAATGCGGTGCGGATACGGGCATGACCGACAGTCGGTTGCCGCGCGCGAGCAATTGAAAACCTGCGAGTTGATCGCCGGCATATTCTTTCAGTTCGCGCAGGCTCAACAAGCGTTCGAACTTGTCGACGAGCTTGACGTCGACCATGTACCAGCGGGGAGATTCCGGGTCGCTCCTGGCATCGAAGTGATGATCATCCGGATCGAAAGCCGTGTGATCAGGATAACCTTCGCGAACGATTTCGACGATGCCGACGATGCCGGGCGGTTCGGAATTGGAGTGATAAAAAAAAGCGAGGTCACCGCGTTTCATCTCGTCGCGGAGCATGTTTCGTGCCTGGTAATTCCTGACGCCATCCCAGCACGTCGTCTTGCGCGGAGCACGCGCAAGATCGTCGATGGAAAACGAACCGGGTTCGGACTTGATCAACCAGTACTTCATTGCTGAGCTCCTTGCGACGGTACGGCCGATGCGCGCATCACCTTGCACGTGATCGCGGGGCCGGCTTCGGTGACGACTATATCGAGTGGCACATCCCACGGCTGGGCGGGAATGAGGGGAGCCTGCTGGCATGAGAAAGCCGCGCCGACAAGGGTCGTTCGCCGTCCTCGCGTGGCGAGCGCGCGATCATAGTAGCCACCGCCCATGCCGAGCCGGTTGCCGTGCTTGTCGAAAGCGACCAGCGGCATGACGACCAGGTCCAGGCGTGTCGCGGGGGCGCGCAAGCGGCGCGCCACGGGCTCGGGAATGCCATAGCGGTTGCGGCGAAATCTCGTCTTCGGATCCCAGGCGGCGAAGCGCATGACGCCCTGCTGCGACACCACGGGGAGGAGAACGCGCTTGTCGTGACGCCATGCCGTCGCGGCGACGGCGCGTACGTCCGGTTCCCCGTCCGCCGGCCAGTACAAAGCGATACTGCGCGCACGACGAAAAGCAGGGAGTGTCGTGATCCGTCTCACGATCGCCTGGTTGGCAAGCCGCCGCCGAAACGGCGGCAGCGCGCGTCGCCGCGCTCTCATCTCGAGTCGCAACGCGCTGCGTGACGCAACCGGATCGTGCGGAGAAAAAATAAGGTGGCGCCTCCCGCCTGTGCCGTTACAGACCATTGCTCTCGAACCAGAGCAATAAGTGGGACCAGTAGTCGTACCTAAGGCTTTCCGCCAGAAGCGGGCTTGCGCACCGGTGCCGACACGTTCCGGTCCCAGGGTAGTTAATTAGGGTCGAGAGGATCCCGGCCCGAATCGAACACCGCAGGAGACGCCAAGACTTTAAGACTTGCCGCGGGCAGCTATAGTTCCAGCTGCTTGCCATCCTCAAGCGCGATTTCCACGCGTTCACGCAGGTTTTTCAGCCGTGTTCCGACCTGGGACTCCAGCGACTGGTCACGGCTGCGTCCCTTGAGCAGGTCGTTGGCGAGGTTCAGCGCGGCCATCACGGCAATCCGGTCGGTCCCGACGACATTGCCGGTGTCGCGGATCTGCTTCATGCGCGCGTTGAGGTATTCCGCCGAGCGTATCAGGTCGTTCTTTTCGTCGGACGGACAGGCGAACTGGTATTCCTTCTCGAGGATTCGCACGCTGACCCGGGCAGGTTCCTCGCTCATGAACCCTGCTCCATGGTCTTGAGGCGACCGATCATGGCTTCGACGCGCGTCCGCACCTGCTCGTTCTTTTGCATCAGCGAAGCCCGTTCCACCATGAGGGTGTCCTGCCGTTGCCGGAGCGAGCGGTTTTCTTCCTTGAGCTGCCGACAGACCGCTACAAGCTCTTCGAGCCGCCGCTCGAGCCGCTTCAGTTCCAGGTCCACTGCGTGCGCCGTGCCTTCGTCCATGCCGGCAACTATAGTGACGGCCCCGGAGGCGGTCAATCACGTCGCCGCGGTGCCTGTGAGGACGCCTGGGGCGGTGTTAGCATCGCTTCATGGCCGACGCTCCCGGCCGGTAGCAGGTAAGGCATGTGCGCGAGAAGATTCCCGACTACGATGAACTCCAGCTGGCCCTCGGCGCCGAGCCAGGCGGCCCTGTGGCGGCCGAGGCGCATGGCACGCTCTGCGGACTCTTGTGCGCGGGAGTCGAAGAGGCGCTGGACACCTGGATCCATAACACGCTCGCCGACATCGATGACTACAGTTTCGGCGGTAGCCAGGATGCGCGCGGGCTGCTCGAATCATTGTATGAGTCGACTGCCGGCGCACTGCGCGGCGGTGAAATGTCTTTCCAGTTGCTGTTGCCTGCAGACGATGCGCCCATCGAGGACCGGGCTGGTGCCCTGGCGGCCTGGTGCAACGGCTTCCTCTATGGCCTGGCGGTGCGCGGGCTGCGGCCGATGGAGGAGTTGCCGGACGAAGTCCGCGAGGTGCTGTCCGATTTCTCCGAAATCGGGCGCGCCGGCGTGACCGAGGAGGAGGTCGAGGAAGCGGGCGAGAGCGCGCTCGCGGAACTCGAGGAATACGTCCGGGTCGCCGTGCAACTGGTCTATGACGAGTGTCGTCCGCCGCCCGGTTATCATTGACATACATACGACAAGCACCGGGGCGCCATCGACAATGAACAACAGGGACTTCGGCCGCAGGCGCAGACAACTCATGCGAATGATCGGCAAGGGCGGGATCGCCATCCTGCCGTCGGCGCCGACCCGCACCCGCAACCGGGATGTCGAGCACGCCTACCGCCAGGACAGCGATTTCCATTACCTCACGGGCTTTCCCGAACCTGAGGCTGTGGCCGTGCTCGCGCCGGGACGTGCGCACGGCGAGTTCGTCATGTTCTGTCGCGACCGGGATCCGGAGCGTGAGACGTGGGACGGGCGGCGCGCCGGGCCGGAGGGCGTCGTAAAAGACTTCGGCGCGGACGACGCCTTCCCGATCTCCGACATCGACGACATCCTGCCCGGCCTGCTGGAGAACTGCGAGCGGGTCTATTACGCGATGGGACTCAACGCGGAGTTCGACCAGCGGCTGCTCGGCTGGATCAACCAGCTGCGCGCGGCGTCGAAGAACGGTGTCACGGCGCCGAACGAGTTCGTCGCACTCGATCACCTGTTGCACGACATGCGGCTGTTCAAGAGCCGCAGCGAGATCGCGACGATGCGCAAGGCGGCGAAGATTGCCGCAGGCGCGCATGTCCGTGCGATGCGTCACTGCCGACCGGGATTGACGGAGTACGAGATCGAGGCCGAGTTTCTCCACGAGTTCCGCCGCCACGACGCCACCGTGTCGTACCAGCCCATCGTCGGCGGCGGGGAGAATGCCTGCATCCTGCACTACGTCGAGAACCGGGACCGCCTCAAGGAGGGTGACCTGCTGCTGATCGATGCGGGTTGCGAGCTGGAGTGCTACGCCTCGGACATCACCCGTACTTTCCCGGTGTCGGGACGCTTCACCGACGAGCAACGTGCGCTTTACGAGGTCGTGCTGGAAGCGCAGCTGGCGGCGATCGACAAGGTGCGCCCGGGCAACCACTGGAACGAGCCTCACGAGGCGGCGGTGCGAGTATTGACGCGCGGTCTCATCCGTCTCGGTCTCCTCAAGGGGCGCGTGCCGACACTCGTCAAGAACGGGGACTACCGTCGTTTCTACATGCATCGCACCGGCCACTGGCTCGGGCTCGACGTGCACGACGTGGGCGACTACAAGGTAGGGGAGGAGTGGCGCATTCTCGAGCCCGGCATGGTCCTGACAGTGGAGCCCGGACTTTATATAGCGCCCGGAACCCGCGGGGTGGCGAAGAAGTGGTGGGGCATGGGCGTCCGCATCGAGGACGATGTGCTCGTGACCCGGGATGCGCCGGACGTGCTGTCCCGCGATGCACCGAAAGACCCGGCGGAGATCGAACGACTCATGAATGCGGCCTAGGAAACATGCCTGACGATCCAGCTTTCGACGTGGTGATTGCCGGCGGCGGCATGGTCGGCGCATCGCTGGCGGTCGCGCTCGCGGCGTTGCCATTGCGCGTCCTCGTGGTCGAGGCACGGCCGCCGACGGACGCGGCCCAGCCGAGCTACGACGATCGGGCGACTGCAGTTTCCGAAAGCAGCCGGCGCATCCTCGAAGGCATCGGTTGCTGGGCGCGGCTCGCCGATCGGGCTGCGCCGATCCGCGCCGTGCACGTCTCGGAGCGCGGCGCTTTCGGCGCGACGCGCCTCCGTGCCGCCGACCATGACCTCGAAAGTTTCGGCTACGTGCTCGAGAATCGCGTCATCGGCCAGGCGCTCTGGGAGGGCATCGAGGCTGCCGGTGACCTGGCAGCGTGGGCGCCGGCGACGGTCGTCGGTCTCGAGCAGGGCGAGGGGCAGATCGACGTGCTCATCGATCGCGGTGACGCTGCGCCGGCCACGGTGTCGGCGAAGCTGCTGGTGGCTGCCGACGGCGCGGGATCCCCGGTGCGGACCATGGCGGGCATCGCTCACCAGGTCCGCGATTACGGGCAGTCGGCCGTGATCGCCAATGTGACGCCGGCGGTGGATCCGGCCGGTACGGCATTCGAGCGATTCACGCCCAGCGGTCCGCTGGCCGTGCTGCCGCTCACCGAGCGACGCGCCACGATCGTCTGGACGCTGTCGCCGGAGCACGCTGCGGCACAGGCAGAGCAAAGCGACGCCGGCTTTCTCGCGGCCCTGCAGGCGGCTTTCGGCTATCGTCTCGGCGTGTTCCGCAAGGTGGGCCGCAGGGCCCGGTACCCGCTGTCCCTCGTCCAGTCCCAGGCATGGCACGCGGGTCGCGTGGTGCTGGTCGGCAACGCGGCGCACGGCATCCATCCGGTGGCCGGCCAGGGATTCAACCTCGGGCTGCGCGACGTCGCCGTGCTCGCCGAGCTCGTCGCCCGCGGCGGCGATCCGGGCGCGTCGGAACTGCTGGAGGAATATGCCGAATGGCGGGAGGAGGATCGCGCCCGCACGGTGCGCGATACCGACGGCCTCGTGCAGCTTTTCACCAGCGATTTCGCACCGCTGCGCGCGGGCCGGCGCCTCGGGCTCGTCGGACTGGACCTGCTGCCCGCCGCCCGCGCCGCAGTCGCGCGTCGGGGCATGGGGCTCGGAGGTCGCCTGCCGCGGCTCGCGCTCGGACGGCCCCTGGCACCATGAGACGTGAGCCCGACATCGTGGTGGTGGGCGCCGGCATGGTCGGCGCCGCCACGGCCGCGCTGCTGGCGCGCGCCGCGCCCTCGATCGCCATCACCGTGCTGGACGCTGATCCGCCGCCGCAGTGGGGAGCCGGCGATCAACCCGGCCTGCGCGTGTCCGCATTGTCGGAGGCCAGCCGGAGGGTGCTCGTGGCCTGCGGCGCGTGGGGAGAGATTGCCGCCGGCCGCATCGGTCCCTACACGCAGATGCGGGTCTGGGACGGCGCGATCCCCGCGGGCGGCCCCGGTGCGGTGCACTTCAGCGCCGCGGACATCGCAGCACCGGTGCTCGGACATATCGTGGAAAACGAACTCGTCCGGCTCGCGCTGCGCAACGCGCTGCTGCGGTTCGACAACGTCAGGCTTTTCGATGGCGCCCGCCTGGCGTCGCTCGTCTTGGACGGGGAGCGGGCGGAACTGGGCACGGAGGATGGCCGGCGCCTGTCGGCTCGCCTCGTCGTCGGCGCTGACGGCGCCCGATCCGCCTCGCGCGAGATGGCGGGGCTGAGCGTGCGGGGCCACGATTACGAGCAGCGGGCGGTGGTCTGCAACATCCGCTGCCAGCTGCCGCACGGCGAAACCGCCTGGCAGCGATTCCTGCCGACCGGGCCGATCGCACTCTTGCCTCTCGCTGACGGGCAGGTATCCATCGTCTGGTCGACGACGCCCGCCGAGGCGGAAGCGCTGCTGGCCATGGACGACGAAACATTCCGCGCCGCGGTCGCGGAGGCGTCCGACGGTTGCCTGGGCCAGGTGCTCGAGTCCGGCCCGCGGGCGGCTTTCCCGTTGCGCATGCGCCATGCGCCGGATTACACCCGCGGCCGATTTGCGCTGGTCGGGGACGCGGCACACACGGTGCATCCGCTGGCGGGGCAGGGCGTGAATCTCGGTTTCCTGGACGCGGCTGCACTGGCCGAAGTCGTCGCTGCGGGGCTCGCTACAGGACGTGATCCCGGGGATCCCGCATTGCTCAGGCGTTACGAGCGCTGGCGCAAGCCGGAGAACTTTTTCGCGATGCGGGCCTTCGACGCGATCAACCGGCTGTTCAGCAACGACAATCCCGCGGCCGGCTCGGTGCGGCGGGCCGGGTTCACGCTCGTCGATCGGCTCGCTCCGCTCAAGGGCGTCTTCGTGCGCCGTGCGATGGGCCTCGAAGGTGACCTGCCGGCGGCCGCCCGATCCGGTGTCGCCGCCTGACAATGCTTTAGTATTGGAGTAATGACCATGCCGACAACGTCCAGAGAGGAAATGGAGGCGCTGCTGGCGAAATTGCGCCGGGAAGTGGCGGACGCAGGTGAGCTCAGCGCCAGCCAGCGGGCGCGCATCGATGCGCTCCAGGCGCAGATCGAGGATCGCGTCGCGGCTGCGGACGACCAGCACGCCGAGACGCTCCGGGAGCAGCTGCGCGAGCATATCGACGAGTTCCAGCGCAGCCATCCCACCATGACCCTCGTGCTCGGGAGGATTCTCGATCACCTGAACAAGATGGGCATCTAGCGCCGGCGCCGATGCAGCCGTTCAACCAGGATCCGCCCGGGCTTGCCAACCAGTACGACGACGATCGCGTGCTGCGTTCGGTCCTGGCGCGCCGCTTCGAGGGCGCGATTCCCGCCGAGGTCGAGGACAGCCTCCGCCGGATGGGCGCCCTGGCCGGCGGCGAGCTCTACCGGATGCAGCTCGCCGACCGGCTCAACGAGCCGCGACTCGTGCAATGGGACGCCTGGGGCAACCGCATCGACGAAATCGAGCTGACCCCGTTATGGCGTCGCGCCGAGCGTCTCGCGGCGGAGTTCGGCCTGGTCGCGACCGGTTACGAAGGGACTTACGGCGCACTGGCGCGGACCGTGCAGTTCGCCATGGTGCACCTGTTCCATCCGTCCACCGACCTGTACAGCTGTCCCCTGGCGATGACCGACGGTGCGGCGCGCACGTTGATCGATTCCGGCAACGAGCAACTCGCGGCGCGTGCGGTTCCTCGCCTGACCACGCGCGACCCGGCCCGCTTCTGGACGAGCGGCCAGTGGATGACGGAGTCCACGGGCGGATCCGACGTCGGCGCATCGGAAACCGTGGCCCGCCGCCAGGATGACGGCTGGACCCTGTGGGGACGCAAGTGGTTCACCTCCGCCGCCACCTCGCAGATGGCGCTGACCCTCGCGCGCCCCGAGGGCAACGATGCCGGCGGGCGCGGCCTGGCCTTGTTCTACGTGGAGACCCGTGACGCCGGCGGCCGGCTCGATCACATCGAGGTGCTGCGGCTCAAGGACAAGCTCGGCACGCGCAAGGTGCCGACGGCGGAGTTGATGCTCAACGGCACTCCGGCGATCCCGGTCGCAGGGCTCACGGACGGTATTCGCCAGATCGTCCCCATGCTGACCCTTACGCGGACCTGGAACAGTGTCTGCGCCGCCTCCTTCATGCGCCGCGGCGTCGCGCTGGCCCGGGATTACGCACGGCGCCGCACCGCCTTCGGCCAGCCGCTGTCCCGCCAGCCCCTCCACGTGCAGACGCTTGCGGCGATGCAGGCCGAATACGAGGCGGCCTTCCACCTGTGCTTCGAGTTGATCCGCCTGCTGGGGCGTGCGGAGCATGGCGAGGGCGACGACGACGAACGCGCGTTGTTGCGGCTGATGACGTCGCTCACCAAGCTGACGACCGGCAAGCAGGCGGTGGCGGTATCGACCGAGGCGATCGAGTGCTTCGGCGGCGCCGGCTACGTCGAAGATACCGGCTTGCCGGTCATTGTTCGCGACAGCCAGGTGCTGCCGATCTGGGAAGGCACCACCAACGTGTTGTCGCTCGAGTTGCTCAAGGCCTGCGGGGATGGCGAACCACTGGCCGTGCTGCGGCGGCGCATCGCCGCGTGCGCGCGCGCATGCCGGGACGACCGGCTGGTGGCGGCCGTGAGCATTGCCGGCACGGCAGCGGACCGGGCGCTTGCCTGGCACCGCACTGCGGCCCGCGCGGGTCGCGCCGCCCTGGAAACCAACGCCCGGGGTTTCGCCCTGACCCTGGGGCGGGCCACCGCGCTGGCGCTGCTGTGCGAGCATGCGCAGTGGTCCCTGGACGAGGAGCGGGACGGCCGTGCGCGCGCCGCGGCGCTCGCGTTTTCCGCCACGCAGATCACGCGGCTCGAAGCCATCGAGCCAGACGACGTGGCGTTGCTGGCGGTCTAGCGCATCGCCCGCCCGGCGCCCGGCGCCGCCTGCCGCGCATCGCTCGGGGCCGGGTTGCTCCGCAAGGCTCAGTCCTTGAACAGTGCGTCCACCTTGGCGGCGCAGATGAAATCGTTTTCCGAAAGGCCGTTGATCGCGTGGGTGGAGAATCTCACCAGGCAATGTCCCCAGCCGACCGCGAGATCGGGGTGGTGGTTTTCCTGGTTGGCGATCCATGCGACGGCGTTGACGAAGCCCATGGTGCGGTAGAAACCCTTGAAGCGGAAATCCCGGCGGATCTCGGTGCCGTCCTCGCTCAGGGACCAGTCGTCGTGCAGGCTCGAGAGCAGCTGGCCGGCTTCTTCGGCCGACATGGGCTTGGCGCCGCCTTCGCAGGGCAGGCAGGTCTTGGCTGCGAGTTCGCTCACGGGGTGTCTCCTCGGTAACTGGGTGTGTTGATAAGCCGGATGGCGTGCCCGGACCCGCTCAGGCGGTGGCCGCTTCCTTGGGCGGGTAGGCCGGGGGATGCATGCCCAGCGCCCGCGCCTCGTCGATCAATGCGAGCAGGTCCATCTGCGCCACCTCGAAGAGGGTATCGAAACTCTCGATGACGAAATAGATCGGCTGGTAGATGTCGATCCGGTAAGGCGTGCGCAGCACGTCGAGCGGGTCGAAGGGTTTTCTCGTCGGCCGGTCGCTGTCGAGCGCGTAGAGCGTTTCGCCGCCGGACGAGACCACGCCTGCACCGTAGGTGCGCAGGCCTTCGTCCGGCCGATGAATCAGGCCGAACTCGACAGTGAACCAGTACAGGCGCGCCAGCATCGGGCGGTCTTCTTTGCGGGCGGCGGCGCCGGCCTTGCCGTAGGCATGCGTGAACGCGGCGAAGCGAGGATCCGTGAGCAGCGGCGTGTGGCCGAAGATCTCGTGGAAAATGTCGGGTTCCTTCAGGTACTCCATTTCCTCGCGGGAACGGATGAAACTCGCCGCCGGGAAGCGCTTGTTCGCCAGCAGGTTGAAGAAATCCGTGAAGTTGATCAGCGCGGGCACCGGCGCGACTTCCCAGCCGGTCGCGTCCCTGAGCACGCGGCTGACGTCGGCGCATTGCGGGACGCGGTCCTCGGGCAACTCCAGTCGCTCCAGCGCGGCGATGTACTCGTCGCAGGCGCGGCCCGGCAGGATTTTTTTCTGGCGCGTGATCAGGTCGTGCCAGACTTCGTGCTCGGCGTCCGTGTAGTGAATGAAGCCGTTCTCGTCGGGAACCTTGGCCACGTATTGCGTGCCCTTGCCCATGCGCTGCCCCGTGTGATTGATATGCGCATTATTCTACGGGGCGGCCCCGCCCCGCGCATGACGCGCCGCACCAGCCGGTGCTTCCCCGAGGCTTCAGTCGCGCGGCGGGTAACGCCGCTCCACGTAGGCGTCCACCATCGCCTGGAATTCCGCGGCGATCGCGTCCCCTTTCAAGGTCACGTCTTTCTGTCCGTCCACGTATACGGGGGCCACGGGGCGTTCGCCGGTCCCGGGCAGGCTGATGCCGATGTTCGCGTGCTTGCTCTCGCCGGGCCCGTTGACCACGCAGCCCATCACGGCCACGGTCATGTCCTCGACGCCCGTGTAGCGCTTCTTCCATTCCGGCATGCGATGGCGCAGGTGGTCCTGGATCTGTTGCGCCAGTTCCTGGAAGACCGTGCTGGTGGTGCGGCCGCAACCCGGGCAGGCGATGACCATGGGGGTGAAGGCGCGCAGCCCCATGGTCTGCAGGATCTCCTGCGCCACGATCACTTCCTGGGTGCGATCGCCGTTGGGCTCGGGAGTCAGCGAAACGCGGATCGTGTCGCCGATGCCTTCCTGCAGCAGCACGGCCATCGCGGCGGTCGAGGCCACGATGCCCTTGCTGCCCATGCCGGCCTCCGTGAGCCCGAGGTGCAGCGGATAGTCGCAGCGCGCCGCGATATCGCGGTACACGGCGATCAGGTCCTGCACGCCGCTGACCTTGCAGGACAGGATGATGCGGTTGCGCGGCAGGCCGATGTCCACCGCCCGCGCGGCGCTGTCCAGCGCCGAGCGGATCATGGCTTCCTGGGTGACGGCATGCGCATCCAGCGGTTCGGCCAGCTTCGAGTTCTCGTCCATCAGGCGCGTGAGAAGGTCCTGGTCGAGGCTGCCCCAGTTGACGCCGATCCGCACCGGGCGCTCGTAGCGGCAGGCGGCCTCGATCATGGAAGCGAACTGGGGATCGCGCTTGCTGCCCCGACCGACGTTGCCCGGGTTGATACGGTACTTCGACAGCGCCACGGCGCACTCGGGCACCTCGGCCAGCAGCTTGTGGCCGTTGAAATGAAAGTCGCCGACCAGGGGGACGTTGAGGCCGAGCGCATAGAGCTTTTCGCGGATGGCCGGGACCGCGGCAGCCGCCTCGCGGGTGTTGACGGTGACGCGCACGACCTCGGAACCGGCCCGCGCCAGGTCCGCCACCTGGCGCACCGTGCCGTCGATGTCGGCCGTGTCCGTGTTGGTCATCGATTGCACGACGATGGGCGCGTCGCCGCCGATGCGCACGTGATCCACCGTGACCGGCAGGGAGGCGCGTCTGCGTACAGGACTCATGCGGTCGGTCTCTTGCGGGGCGAAATGCCTGGGCGCCAATGATCCCCGCCCGGCGGTCCGGCCGCAAGCAAGCGCCGAGCGGCGCCGGCGGCACCGTCTCGCCGTCGTCGCTGGCCGCGGGGCCGCAGCCTCGGGTATGATCACGCGCTCCAACGTATATATAAATCCCCGGTGGAGAGACTCCGGACCGCAAGGCCCGGGGCGCCGAAGGCGCAAGCACCGCCCGGAAACGCTCAGGCAAAAGGACGTCGGGGATGAGTTGGCTCTGGAGAGCGGCCGCACGCAGGGCCCACCGAAGGTGACCGGTTCCGCAGGCGCAGTGCGCAGCGGGGCTGAATCTCTCAGGTTCCCGGACAGAGAGGCGGCAGGCGACGCCTGTCGTCATGCTGTTTGGCCGCGGGGAGAGACACGATATGGGCGAAAAGACACCGTTGCACCAGGACCACGAGCGCCTCGGTGCGCGAATCGTGGATTTCGGCGGCTGGGACATGCCGTTGCACTACGGTTCGCAGGTCGAGGAACATCACGCCGTGCGCACGGATGCCGGCCTGTTCGATGTCTCGCACATGACCGTGGTCGATCTCGAGGGCGATACCGTCCAGGCCTGGCTCAGGCACCTGCTGGCGAACGACGTCGCCCGGCTCAAGGTTCCCGGCAAGGCGCTCTACAGCTGCCTGCTGAACGACGAGGGCGGCGTCATCGACGACCTCATCGTCTATTTTCTCGCCCCGGACCGCTATCGCATGGTGGTCAACGCTGCGACGCGGGCCAAGGATCTCGCCTGGTTGCAGGCCCGGGCGGCCGGCACCGGCGTGACGGTCCGGGAGCGCCCCGAGCTGGCCATGATCGCCGCCCAGGGCCCGGCCGCGCGCGACAAGGCAGCCATCCTGCTGGACCCCGCAGCCCGCGAGGCGGCCCTCGCGCTGACGCCGTTCACGGCGGCGCAGTACGGCGAGTTGTTCGTGGCGCGCACCGGCTACACCGGCGAGGACGGCTGGGAGATCATCCTGCCCGCGAAGGCGGCGGCGGATGCCTGGCGCACGCTGGAAAGCGCCGGGGTACGGCCCTGCGGGCTGGGGGCGCGCGATACCCTGCGTCTCGAGGCCGGGATGAACCTCTACGGCCAGGACATGGACGAGACGACCACGCCGCTGGAGTCCGGCCTGGGCTGGACCGTCGCCTGGGAGCCCGCTGAGCGCGACTTCATCGGTCGGGGCGTGCTCGAGGCGCAGCGCGCTGCGGGCGCCCCGCGCAAGCTGGTCGGCCTCCTGCTCGAGGATCGCGGCGTATTGCGCGGCCACCAGCGCGTGGTCACGGCCGCCGGCGACGGTGAGGTCACCAGCGGCAGTTTCTCCCCGACGCTCGCACGCTCCATCGGTTTCGCGCGCGTGCCGGCCGATGCCGGTGAGCACGTCGAGGTCGATATCCGCGGCCGTCTGCTCGGGGCGCGCGTCGTGCGCCCGCCTTTCGTGCGCAACGGCAAATCCCGCATTCAGCTCGACTGAAGCTTTTATTCCGACCCCTGTTTCCGACCCAGTCCTCGAGAGGCCCGTGATGAGCAAGATTCCCGCAGAACTCAAGTATGCCCGCACCCACGAGTGGCTCCGGCCGGAAGACGACGGGAGCGTGACGCTCGGCATTTCCGATCATGCCCAGGAAGCCCTCGGCGACCTCGTGTTCGTGGAAACGCCGGAGGTCGGGCGCAGCGTCGCCCCGGGCGAGGCCTGCGCCGTGGTCGAATCCGTCAAGGCGGCTTCCGACGTGTACAGCCCGATTGCCGGGGAAGTGACGGCGGTCAACGAGGCCCTGGCGACCCAGCCGGAACTGCTGAACAGCGATCCCTACGGCGAGGGCTGGATCATGAAAATCCGGCCGGCGTCCGCGAGCGAAACCCCTGAACTGCTGGATGCGAAGGCATACGCAGCAACCCTGGAAGACTGAGAGCGACCCATGCCTTTCATTCCGCACACGGAAGACGACATTCGCGAGATGCTCGGCGTCATCGGCGTCGAGAGCATCGAGCAGCTGTTCGACGAGATCCCGCCCGGCCTGAAGATCGAGGCGCTGTCCGGCGTGCCCCCGGCGCTCGGCGAAATGGAAATCCAGCGGCTGATGCGGGAGCGCGCAGCGCGCGACGAAGGTCACCTGAATTTCATCGGCGCCGGTGCTTATGAGCACCATATTCCGGCGGCCGTCTGGGAGATCACGACGCGCGGAGAGTTCTACAGCGCATACACGCCTTACCAGGCCGAGGCCAGCCAGGGCACGTTGCAGCTGATCTACGAATACCAGTCGATGATGGCGTCCTTGACCGGCATGGACGTGTCGAATGCCTCGCTTTACGACGGTGCGTCGGCGATGGCCGAGGCGGCGCTGATGGCGGTGCGGGCCAATCGTGCGTCGAAAAGCGGGCGCATCCTGGTGCCCGCGACGGTGAACCCGGCTTACCGGCGCGTCGCGCACAGCATCGCCGGGGGACAGGGGCTCGAGTTCGAGACGGTGCCCTATTGCCGGGAGACCGGGGTGACGCTGCCCGACGCCCTGCGCGCGTGGGACGATGCCGACGTCACGGCGCTGGTGATCCAGCAGCCGAACTTTTTCGGCGGTTACGAGGATGTCGCCACGCTGACCGACTGGGCGCGCGCCAGGGGCGCCCTGGTGATCGCCGTCGTGAACCCGATCAGCCTCGCGCTGCTGGAACCCCCGGGGGCCTGGGGCGAGGGTGGGGCAGACATTGCCTGCGGCGAAGGCCAGCCGCTGGGCGTGCCGCTGTCTTCCGGCGGACCCTATTTCGGCTTCCTGGCCTGCCGCCAGGCCCTGGTGCGACAGATGCCGGGGCGCATCGTGGGGCGCACGGTCGACCTCGATGGCCGGAGCGGCTTCGCGCTCACGCTGCAGGCGCGGGAACAGCACATCCGGCGCTCCAAGGCGACCTCCAACATCTGCACCAACCAGGGTCTCATGGTCACGGCGGCCACGATTTACATGAGCCTGCTCGGGGCCGAAGGCCTGGCGCGCGTGGCGGCGGCCTCCGTGGCCAACACGGCCGAACTGATCGGTCAGCTCGGCTCCATCGAGGGCGTGCGGCGCACCTTCAGCGGGCCGTACTTTCACGAGTCCGTGCTGTCTTTCGACCACCCCGTCGCGCCCCTGCTCGAGGCGCTTGCCGAGCGCGGCATTCTCGGCGGTTACGACCTGTCGCGGGACTATCCCGAGCTGGGACATGCCCTGCTGCTGTGCGCGACCGAGACCCGCACCGCCACGGACATCGAGACCTATTTCCAGGCGCTGGACGACGTCCTCCGCCACGCACGGGTCGCCTGAAGGCCCGATCACACGAACAGCATCCGGAGTATTTCCATGGCTACGATTACTTTGCAGGGTACCGAGATCCACACCGCCGGGGAGTTCCCGCGCGTGGGCAGCAAGGCGCCCGATTTCACTCTCACGGACCGCGACCTCAACGACGTGTCGTTGTCGCGCTGGATGGGCAAGAAGAAACTGCTGTCCATCTTCCCGAGCGTCGATACGCCGGTGTGTGCGCTGTCCACGCGCAAGTTCAACGACTACGCGCGGACGCACGAAGACACCGTGATGCTGATGATCTCGGCCGACCTGCCGTTTGCGCAGAAGCGTTTCTGCGGGGACGAGGGACTCGACAACGTGATGACGCTGTCGAACATGCGCTCGGACGATTTCGCGCGCGGCTACGGCGTGCTCATCACGGACGGGCCGTTCGCCGGGCTGACGGCCCGCGCCATCGTCGTGCTCGACGAGAACGACACCGTGGTGCACTCCGAGCTGGTGCCGGAGATCGCTCAGGAACCGGATTACGAGGCGGCGCTGAAGGCGCTCGGCTAGTTCCGTCGGCTGCACTGTTCCTGGAGGGGCACGATGACTGAACCGTTGATTTTCGAGCATTCCCGGCCCGGGCGGCGTGCCACGGCCCAGGCGCCCCTCGCGCCGGCGCAAGCGGAGATCCCGGCGGCCTTCCGGCGCAGCGCGCCGCCCCGCCTGCCGGAGGTGTCGGAGCTCGGCGCCGTGCGGCATTACACCCGCCTCTCGCGCCTCAATTTCTCCATCGACACGAACTTCTACCCGCTCGGTTCGTGCACGATGAAGTACAACCCGCGTGCCTGTAACACGCTGGCCCTGTTGCCCGGATTCACGAATCGTCATCCGCTGGCGCCGGATTCCACCGGTCAGGGTTTCATGGCCTGCATGTGGGAACTGCAGGAAATACTGCGCGAAGTGACGGGCATGAAAGCCGTGTCGCTGACGCCGATGGCGGGCGCGCAGGGCGAGTTCGCCGGGGTGGCGATGATCCGCGCCTACCATGTGTCGCGCGGCGACACCCAGCGCGACGAGATCATCGTGCCCGATGCCGCGCACGGCACGAATCCGGCGACGGCGACCATGTGCGGCTGCAAGGTCATCGAGATCCCGACCGGTCCGGACGGCGATGTCGATCTCGAGGCGCTCAAGGCCGCCGTGGGACCGAAGACGGCCGGCATCATGCTGACCAATCCCTCGACCGTCGGCGTGTTCGACCGGCGAATCCTGGAAATGTCCAAGGTCGTGCATGGTGCGGGCGGGCTGCTGTATTACGACGGCGCCAACCTGAACGCGATTCTCGGCAAGGTTCGCCCGGGCGACATGGGCTTCGACGTGATCCACATGAACCTGCACAAGACCTTTTCCACCCCGCACGGGGGCGGCGGGCCGGGTTCCGGCGCGGTCGGCGTCAGCGAGCGCCTCGTGCCATTCCTGCCCGTCCCGGTGGTGGCCGAGGAAGGCGGACGTTATCGTTGGGTCAGCGAAGCGGACCGGCCGTTGTCGATCGGGCGGCTGTCGGCATTCATGGGGAACGCCGGCGTGCTGCTGCGGGCCTATGTTTACGCACGGATGCTGGGCCGGGAGGGCATGCCGCGGGTTGCCGAGTTCGCGACGCTGAACGCCAACTACCTGATGGCGCGGTTGCGCGATGCCGGGTTCCAGCTCGCCTATCCCGAGCGTCGCGCCAGCCACGAGTTCATCGTGACGCTGAAGCGCCAGTCCAAGGAGCTCGGCGTGACGGCGATGGACTTCGCCAAGCGGCTGCTGGACTTCGAGTTTCATGCGCCGACGACGTATTTTCCCTTGCTGGTGCCCGAGTGCCTGCTGATCGAGCCGACCGAGACGGAGTCGAAGGAAGCGCTCGACGCGTTTGCGCAGGCGATGGAAGAAATCCTGGCGGAAGCGCAGACCGATCCCGACAAGCTGCGCGGCGCACCCTATACGACGCCCGTCCGCCGCCTGGACGACGTGCGCGCCGCGCGGCAGCTCGACGTGGCCTGGAAACCCGCCGCGGCATGAAAGCGCTCATTTGCGGCTCGATCGCCTACGACAACATCATGGTGTTCCAGGGGCAGTTCCAGGACCAGATCCTGCCCGACCAGATCCACATGCTGAACGTGTCGTTCCTGGTCCCGGCCTTGCGTCGCGAGTTCGGCGGCTGTGCGGCGAACATTGCCTACAACCTCGGCCTGCTCGGCGACACGGGCTATCCGATGGCCACGGTCGGCCATGACTTCGCGCCCTACGGCGACTGGTTGCGGGAGCGCGGCGTGCCGCTCGATCACGTGCGCGAGCTGAGCGAGTCGTTCACCGCCGTCGCGTACATCATGACCGACCTCGCGGACAACCAGATCACCGCTTTCCACCCCGGGGCGATGGCGCATGCGCACCTCAATGCCGTGCCTGCGGAGGCCGGCCTGAGCTGGGGCATGGTCTCGCCCGACGGGCGCCAGGCGATGATCGACCACGCGGAGCAGTTCGCTGCGGCGGGCGTCCCGTTCATCTTCGATCCGGGCCAGGGCCTGCCCATGTTCGGCGCCGCCGAACTGAAGCGTTTCATCGAGCTGGCCGACGTCGTCGCGGTGAACGATTACGAGGGCAAGATGCTCATGCAGCGCACGGGCCTGGACGAGGCGCAGATTGCTGCGCAGGTCCGCGCCCTGGTCGTGACCCGGGCCGCCGAGGGCTCGATGATCCTGGCCGGGGGCGAACGGCTGGAGATTCCCGCGGCCGCGCCTGCGGCGGTCGTCGATCCCACGGGCTGCGGCGACGCCTATCGGGCCGGCCTGCTGCACGGCCTGATGCACGGGGCCGACTGGGCGACCACGGGCCGGATCGCCTCGCTGATGGGTGCCATCAAGGTCGAATCCGCGGGCACGCAGAACCATTCCTTCGATCGGGAGTCTTTCTACACGAGGTACGAGGCCAGTTTCGGCCGCCAACTGCACCTTGGGAGTTGAAGCTTGCGGAAATTGATTGTATTCGTCGTGCTGGCGCTGGCCAGTGCGGCCACCTTCGGCGCCCCGCCGCCCCCGGGCGCCGCCGAGGTCGCGGCGGAACCCCCCGGCTGGCGAGCCACCCTGGAACGCATCGCCCCCAGTGTCGTCACCATCCGGGTCGATGCACCGCGGGCCTTCGATACGAACGGCAACATGTCCACGCAGGCCACCGGCTTCGTCGTGGATGCCGCCCGCGGCCTCATTCTCACCAACCGCCACGTCGTCACGGCCGGCCCGGTGGTGGCGGAAGCGGTGTTCCTGAACCATGAAGTGGTCGAGTTGACCGCGGTCTATCGCGACCCGGTGCACGATTTCGGCGTGTATCGCTACGACCCGGCACAGTTGCGGCATATCGATCCCGTGTCGTTGCCGCTGGCGCCCGAGGGCGCGGAGGCGGGCCGGGAGATTCGCGTCGTCGGCAATGATGCGGGCGAACAGATCTCGATCCTCGCGGGGACCCTGGCACGGCTCGACCGGGAAGCGCCCAACTACGGGCGCGGCCAGTACAACGATTTCAACACCTTCTACATCCAGGCGGCCTCGGGCACCTCCGGCGGCTCCTCCGGGTCGCCGGTGATCGACATCGACGGGCGCGTGGTGGCGCTGAACGCCGGCGCCAACACCCAGGCCGCGTCGAGCTTCTTCCTGCCGCTCGGCCGCGTCACCCGCGCGCTGGAGCATATCGCGCGGGGCGAGGACGTGCCGCGCGGTACCTTGCTGTCAACCTTCGTGCACCTGCCCTACGACGAGCTGCGCCGCCTCGGTCTCGATGCCGCGGCGGAGGCGCGCTACCGGGCGCTGTTTCCGGGACAGAAAGGCCTCCTCGTGGTGCGCGACATCGTCGCCGGCGCGCCTGCCCAGGGCGCCCTCGAACCGGGCGACATCCTGCTCGAGCTCGAGGGTGAGCCGCTGGCGACCTTCGATGCACTGGCCGAGACGCTGGACGCCAACGTGGGCGACGTCGTCGCGCTGGCGGTGCGGCGCGGCACGACCGACCTCGCGCTCCAGGTCGAGGTGAGCGACCTGCATGCCGTGACCCCGGCGTCATTCCTGCAGATCGGCGACGCGGTGCTGCACGACCTGTCCTACCAGCAGGCGCGACACCTGAACATGCCGCTCGAAGGCGTGTTCGTGGCCAACCCGGGCTACATGCTCATGGCGTCCGCGATCCCCCGCGGCGCGGTCATCGTCGAACTCGACGGGCGGCCGACACCCGACCTGGACGCCTTGCGCGCCGCGATCGAGCACCTTCCGGACCGGGCGCGCGTCGCGGCGCGGTTCTACGAGTTCGACAATCCGCGCGCGACCCGCCTGCGCAGCATTCGCATCGACCGCCGCTGGTTCCCGGCGGATTACTGCATTCGCGACGACGCGGCGGGCGAGTGGCCCTGCGAGTCCCTGCCCGAGGCGGGCGTCGCCGCCTTGCCGGAGCCGGCGAGCACGCGCTTCCCGCCGGAGGACGATCGGCGCATCCGGGCCGTGCAGAACTCGCTCGTGCTGGTGAATTTCGAGATGCCTTATGCCGTCTCGGGCGTATCCGACCGTTTCTACCACGGCACCGGCCTGGTGGTGGACGCCGGGCAGGGCCTGGTGGTGGTCGACCGCAACACGGTGCCCGAGAGCCTCGGTGACATCATGCTGACCTTTGCGGCCTCCCTGGAGATCCCCGCCCGCGTCGAGTTCATTCACCCCCTGCACAACCTGGTGGTGCTCCGCTACGAGCCCGAACTGATCGGGGAGACCCCGGTGCGTTCGGCAACGTTGTCCAAACGGCCTTTGCAGCCGGGCGACGAAGCCTGGGTCATCGGCCTGCGCGGCGGACACCGAATCGCGTCGCAATCGGTCCAGGTGGCGTCCATCGAGGCCTTGCAGGCGCCGCTGTCGCGCACCCTGCGGTTTCGCGACAGCAACATCGAGACCATCGAACTGGTCAGCGGTCCCGAGGACTTCGACGGCGTGATCACCGACAGTCGCGGTCACGTCCAGGGCACCTGGTCGAGTTTCGCCCTCGAGGGCGGGCGAGGCATGGAGCAGACCAACAAGGGCATTCCCGCCACGCTGGTCGCCGAGGTACTCGCGCTGGCGCGCGGCGAACGCGGCCTGCGTTCACTCGAGGCGGAATTCCTCGAGCTGCCGCTGGCGAGCGCGCGGCGTCTCGGCCTGTCCAACGAACTGGCCGCGGAGCTCGAAGCGCATGATCCCGAACGGCGCCAGGTGTTGCAGGTGGTTCGCACGGTGGCGGCGACGCCCGCGGCGGAGCAGCTCAGGCCCGGAGACCTGCTGCTGCGGATCGACGGGGCGGTGGTCAACCGTTTCCGTCCGATGGAAGAGGCCACGCAGGCGCCGGTCGTCACGCTGCGGATCTGGCGCCAGGGCGAAGTGCTGGACCTGGAAGTGCCGACCGTCGAGCTCGGTAGCGGGGGCGTCCGGCGGGTGTTGTCCTGGGCCGGGGCCCTGTTGCAGGCGCCCCACCGCGCCCTGGCCGCGCAACGCGGGATCGAGCCGAGCGGGGTGTTCGTCGCGTTCCACGCTTTCGGTTCCCCGGCCAGCCGCAACGGCCTGCGGGGCGGGTTGCGGATCGTCGAGGTGGACGGCCGCCCGACGCCGGACCTCGATGCCTTCGTGGCGGCGGTCGAAGGCCGTGCGCATCGCGAGGCGGTCCGGGTGCGGGCGCTGAACTGGAACGACCAGGTCGAAGTGCTCACCCTCAAGCTCGATGATCACTACTGGCCCATGTACGAGCTGGTGCTGCGTGATGGCAGCTGGGAGCGCCGCGCCCTCTAGTTGTGCAGGGGCTCGCGCGCGAGGCCGGTGTATCGGCCGCCCGTAGAAGTCGTCCGCAGCAGACGCCCGCAGCAGCCCCCTGGAGCCGCCTCAGGGCGTCTTCAGGGCCGTGGTGAGCGCGGGGAGGCTGTCCACCGGCGGCAGGCACGTCGTGCCGCGACAGATCCAGGCCCGCGCGCCGCTCTCCGGCGCCGTTTTCTCCGCGAGCGCCGGCGGCAGGTCCGGCGCGTCCGCCGGGACGTCGAACACCAGTCGCCGGGGTGCGTAGACCAGCCGGACGGTGCGGCTCCAGTCGGCGGTTTTGCGCGGCAGCCCTCGTACGATGACGATCTCCGGGGCGTGCAGCTGCTCTTCGAGCGCGTCGAGCAAAGCGCAGTGCGCGAACGGGGCGCGGCGCATCGCCGGCAACGCCGAACGCACCGCGCGTTCGGCGGCCGTGAGATAGCGCGGCTCGCCAAGAAGGCAACCGAGGCGGTTCAGGGCCAGCGCGGCTACGCCGTTTCCGGACGGCATGGCATCGTCGGCCAAGGGACGCGGGCGCTCGAGGAGCTTCTCGTGGTCGTCCGCCGTAAACAGGAAACCGCCACCGTCGCGATCTTCGAAATGCTCGAGCAGCGTGTCGGCGAGCATGACCGCGAACTCCAGGTCCGCGCTGTTCCAGCGCAGCTGCAGCATCTCCAGCGTCGCGTCGAGCAGGAACGCGTAATCGTCGAGATAGGCCGGGAAGCGCGCCCGGCCGTCCTTCCATGTCGCCAGCAGGCGCCCGTCCACGACCATCCGGCTGCGCACGTGGGCCAGGGCGCGGTCCGCCGAGGCGGCCAGCGCCGGATCGCCCAGTACCCGGGCGGCGATCGCCATGCCCCGGATCATCAGCCCGTTCCACGCGGCCAGCACCTTGTCGTCGCGCTCCGGCCGGACTCGCGCGTCGCGGGCAGCAAACATCTTCGCCCGCGCCGTGGCGAGGTGCATTTCCACCTCCGCGCCGTCCAGGCCGCTGCCTGCGGCGAACTGGTCCGGCGACATGAACGTGTGGAGATGCCAGCGGCCCTCGAAGTTGGGGCCGCGATCGAGACCATGCACGGCGGTGACCGCCGCGAACTCGGCAGGCTCCAGGAGGCGCTGCAGCTCCTCCCGGCCCCAGGAATAGAATCGCCCTTCCTTGCCCTCGGAATCTGCGTCGAGACTCGAACAGTAGCCGCCGTCGGCCTCCTGCATTTCGCGCATGACCCAGCCGGCGGTGTCGATCGCCACCCGGCGAAACAGGCTCTCGTTGGTCACGCTCCACGCCTGGGAATAGAGCGGCAGGAGCTGTGCGCTGTCGTACAGCATCTTCTCGAAATGCGGGATCATCCAGTGGGCGTCCACCGCATAACGGAAGAACCCCCCGCCCAGCTGGTCGTAGATGCCGCCCTCGGCCATCTGCTGGAGTGTCGAGGTGGTCATGTAGAGCGCCTCGAGATCCGGTGAGTCGCCCAGGGCGGTGCTGCGCCAGTGCCGCAGCAGCCGCTGCAGGCTCGGCGGGTGGGGAAATTTCGGCGCCGCGCCGAAGCCGCCATGCTCCTTGTCGAAATTCTCGGCCAGTTCGCGGCGCGCCGTCGCGAGCAGCTCGGGGTCGATCTCGACGGTCGCCGGGTCGCCGGCGGGGGCTTCCCAGACCGCGCTGAACGCTTCCCGCACGCCTTCCGCGTGCTGGCGGATCTCGTCCTGGTGGTCGCGCCAGTAGCCGCTGACCTTGTTCATCAGCTCGGGGAGACCGGGCAGTCCGTGGCGGGCTTCCGGGGGGAAATAGGTGCCGCCGAAAAACGGGGCCTGGTCTTCCGGGGAGAGGAACATGGTCAGGGGCCAGCCGCCATTGCGCTGCGCGATCATCTGGTGGGCCAGCTGATAGATGCGATCGATGTCCGGGCGTTCCTCGCGGTCGACCTTGATGTTGACGAACATCGCGTTCATCTGCGCGGCGATCTCGGGATTCTCGAAACACTCGTGAGCCATGACGTGACACCAGTGGCAGGCCGAGTAGCCGATCGACAGGAGAATCGGCTTGCCCTCCCGCCGCGCAAGTTCCAGCGCCTGTGCGTCCCACGGGTGCCAGTCCACCGGGTTGTCGGCGTGCTGCAGGAGGTAGGGGCTGGTCTCGTCGGCGAGGCGGTTGCGGTCGGCTGGCATGGCAATGTCCGGCAATGGAATCGGGTAGACTTGCGCGCAACTATACCGGACCTTCTCCGGCGCTTCTCCGGAGCTTCCCGTCGTGAATCAAGCCTGTACCGATTATCCAGAACTTCGGCTCAAGCCTCGCGAGGACCGCCGCCCGCGGGCGGGCCACCTGTGGATCTACAGCAACGAAGTGGATACGGCGGCGACGCCGCTGAACAAGCTGCCCGCCGGTGCGATCGTGCGGCTGATGAGCGCGGAGGACCGGTTTCTCGGCTATGCCGGCGTCAGCCCGCACAGCCTGATCGTGGCGCGCATCCTGTCGCGCGATGTCGCCCATCCGCCGGATCGTTCGCTGGTGGTGCATCGTCTCAAGGTGGCGCTTGCGATGCGGGAGCGCCTCTACGGCCAGGGCTGCTATCGCGCGCTGTTCGCCGACGGCGACGGCTTGCCCGGCCTGGTCGTCGATCGCTTCGGCGACATCGTGGTGTTGCAGGCGGGGACCGCGACCATGGAGAACATGAAAGGCGACATCGTGGATGCTGTCACCAAGGTGTACTCGCCCGCCGGGATCCTGTGGCGCAACGACTCGAGCGCCCGCAAGCTGGAGGGCCTGGAGCGTTATGTCGAGGTCGCTGCCGGCGAGGTGCCGGATGAAGTGCGCGTGGTCGACAACGCGCTGGAGCTGACCGCGCCGCTCCGCACGGGCCAGAAGACCGGGTGGTTCTACGACCAGCGTGACAACCGCGCGCGCCTCGCCCGTTATCGGCCGGACAGCGTGCTCGACGTTTTTTCGTACACGGGCGCCTGGGGCCTGGCTGCCGCGGCGCGTGGCGCCAGGGCCATGCTCGTGGACTCGTCGGCGACCGCGCTCGAGGTGGCCGAACGGGACGCGCAGCGCCTCGGGCTCGAGGTGGAGACGGCGGAGGGCCAGGCCTTCGATGTCATGAAGGCCCTGGCGGATGAAGGGCGCAGCTTCGCCGCCGTGGTGGTCGATCCGCCGGCGTTCATCAAGCGGCGCAAGGACCAGAAAGCCGGGCTCATCGCTTACCAGCGGGCCAACCAGCTCGCCATGCGGCTCCTGGAGCGTGACGGGCTGCTGGTCTCCTGCAGTTGTTCTTTTCACCTCTCGCAGGAAGATCACCTGGTGGCGATCCAGCGTGCGGCACGCCATCTGGGCCGGGCCGTGCAGGTGCTGGAGCTCGGCGGGCAGTCCGCGGATCATCCCTCGCATCCGCTCATTCCGGAAACCCGTTACCTCAAGGCGGTGTTCTGCCGCATCGTGCCGGAGTAACCGCCATGATTCCGTACCCGGACATCGATCCTGTCGCAATCCAGCTGGGGCCGCTGGCGATCCGCTGGTACGGCCTGATGTACATCCTGGCCTTCGGCGTCGCGTGGTGGCTGGCGCGCCGCCGCGCCGCCCAACAGGGCTCGGGGTGGACCGCGGAGCAGGTGGACGACCTGATCTTCTACGGTGCGCTCGGCGTCATCATCGGCGGGCGGCTCGGCTCGATCCTGTTCTATAACTTCGACGCGTGGTTGCGCGACCCGGTCATGCTGCTGCGCGTCTGGGAAGGCGGCATGTCGTTCCACGGGGGGCTGCTCGGCGTCATGGTCGCGATGTGGATCTACGGCCGCAAGCTGGGTCGCGGCTTCTTCACCATGACCGATTTCGTGGCGCCCATCGTGCCGCTCGGGCTGGCCTTCGGCCGGCTCGGCAATTTCATCAACGGCGAACTCTGGGGCAAGCCCACCGACGTGCCCTGGGCCTTCGTGGTGGACGGCGTGGCCCGTCACCCCTCGCAGCTCTACCAGGCGGCGCTGGAGGGCGTGGCGCTGTTCCTGGTCTTGTGGTTCTACTCGGCGACCCGGCCGCCGCGCATGGCGGTCTCGGGCGCTTTTGCGCTCGGCTACGGCTTCTTCCGCTTCGTGGTGGAGTTCGTGCGGCTGCCGGATGCGCACATCGGCTACCTGGCGTTCGGCTGGCTCACCATGGGCCAGTTGCTGACGATCCCGCTCATCGGCCTCGGGATCGTGCTGCTCTGGCTGGCTTACCGCCCGGCACAGCGAGGGCTTTGACATGCAGCAGTATCTCGATTTGCTGGCACGCGTCCGCCACGAGGGCCTGCGCAAGGATGACCGCACGGGCACCGGCACGCTTTCCGTGTTCGGTCACCAGATGCGTTTCGACCTGGCTGCGGGATTCCCGTTGCTGACCACCAAGAAGCTTCACGTCCGCTCGATCATCCACGAACTGCTGTGGTTTCTTTCGGGCGACACCAACATAGCGGCATTGCAGCGGGAGCGCGTGCGGATCTGGGACGAGTGGGCGACCGAGTCGGGCGACCTCGGGCCGATTTACGGCCGCCAGTGGCGGGCGTGGCCGGCGGCCGACGGCGAGACCATCGACCAGGTGGCGGCGGTGGTGGACACGATCCGCCGGCGGCCGGACTCGCGTCGCATCATCATGGTCGCGTGGAACCCGGCCGAGTTGCCCGACGAGACGGTGAGTCCCCAGGACAATGTCCACGCCGGACGGATGGCTCTGGCGCCGTGCCACTGCCTCGTGCAGTTCTGGGTCGGCGCCGGCAAGCTGTCATGCCAGCTCTACCAGCGCAGCGGCGACGTGTTCCTCGGGGTGCCGTTCAACATTGCGTCCTACGCACTGCTGACCCACATGATGGCGCAGCAATGCGAGCTCGACGTCGGGGAGTTCATCTGGACCTGTGGCGACGCACACTTGTATCTCAACCACCTCGAGCAGGCCGATCTGCAGTTGCAGCGGAGCCCGGGATCACCGCCCCGGCTGGTGATCCGGCGTCGTCCCCCGAGCATTTTCGATTACCGTCACGACGACTTCGAGATCGTCGGTTACGAGCCGCAGCCGCATATCCCGGCACCGGTCTCGATCTAGGTTTATCATTAGGATGTGAACAGCGATATCGCTTTGCCGACCCTGACCCTGGTCGCCGCTGTCGCCGATAACGGCGTGATCGGCGCGGAGGGCAAGATGCCCTGGCATCTGCCCGCGGACCTCGCGCATTTCAAGCAGGTGACGATGGGCAAGCCCGTGTTGATGGGTCGCCTGACCTGGGATGCGATCGGCAAGCCATTGCCGGGGCGCACGAACCTGGTGCTTTCAAGGGATTCGGGCTGGCGCGCCGAAGGTGCGCGTCGCGTCGGCTCCCTCGACGAGGCGCGGCGCATTGCGGCGCAGGCGGGTGCTATCGAGTTGATGGTGATCGGCGGAGCGGACGTGTATCGACAGGCGCTGCCCGGGGCGGAACGGATCTACCTGACGCGAATCCACGCCGAGCCCTGGGGCGACACGCTGTTTCCGGAGCTCGATCCCGACGAATGGCACGAAGTCGCACGACGCGAGCGGTTGTCCGACGAACGCAATGCCTGGGATCTCACCTTCGTCGTGCTCGAGCGGGTCGCGCGCCCGCCCGCGGAGAGGATCGCAACTTGAAAACCACGTTCATGCTCGGCGTCGCCCTGCTTTTCGCCTACCTCCTGGGCCTGGCGATGTTGCTGCTGGTCGGCCACCGCGGCGGCTGGTTCATCGCCTTGCTGACGCTCGGCCTCGTCGCGATCGGCTGGACGGCCTGGCTGTTGCGTCCGGGCGCCGGCCCGTCATCCATCGCAAAGCGCCAATAGGTACTTCCCGACCGATCAAACCTTGATCGTGGTCACTTCCTCGCCGGTGCGGATCGGTTAGGGTGCAGGCTGACTCGACCGTCCCGGCGAGTTGCCGAAGGTCCGCAGCCCAATCCCGCGAGGAGAACCGATGCCTGGCAACGATATCCAGACGCTCTGGCCGCATCTTCTGAACACGGATGATGCCGGGGTCGCCATCAAGACGCTGGATGGCCGGTACCTGTTCGCCAACCTCGGTTACGCGCGCTTCGCCTGCGCGGAACTCGACCGGATCACGGGTCACACCGATGCTGAGTTTCTCGCCCCGGAGCGGGTAGGCGCCGTGACGGCAGCCCACGAGGAAGCAAAAATACGGCTCGACGGCGTCAACATCGAATGCGCGTTCCAGACCGACCGTGGGCCCGCGTGCTATGTCGTGACGCATTTCCCCGTGCTCGACGACGGCCGGAAACTGGTGGCGGTGGGGGTGGTCGCGGTCGAAGCCGAGGGGGCGTTGCGGGATCACCTCGAGGCCGAGCTGGCATTGAAGTCCGCGAACCAGGCCAATGCCCAGCTGGCTTCCGAAGTGCGGAACCTCGAGGAGCTGGCGAGCACCGATCGGTTGACGGGCGCGTGGAATCGCCGTCATTTCGAGACGGCGCTGGAGGCGGAAATCCACCGGGCGCTGCGCTTCGGTCACCCGCTGTCGCTCGTGATGTTCGATATCGATCACTTCAAGCTCGTCAATGACAATTTCGGGCACCAGGCCGGCGACCGGGTGTTGACCGAGTTCGCGGCCTGTATCCGTTCCGGACTGCGCAAGTCGGATTCGCTGACGCGATGGGGCGGCGAAGAGTTCATCGTGCTCATGCCCAACACGCCGGGATCGGCAGCCAGGACGGCCGCGGAGCGCTTCCGCAAGATGGTGGCCGCACAGGATTTCCCCCCGTTCGGTGCTTTGACCGCGAGCTTCGGCGTCGCGCAGTTCGTCGAAGGTGAATCCATCGAAGACCTGCTGGGGCGTGTAGACGCGGCCGTCTACTGCGCCAAGGACGCAGGCCGCAACCGGGTCGAGGTCGACACCACCGGGGCGAGCCTGCCCGCGACCGCCGAGCACGTCGAAGGCCACTTTATCAAGCTCTCGTGGAAAGACAGCTTCGCCTCCGGTCATGCGCTGATCGACCGACAGCACCAGGGATTGTTCGACGTGGCCAACGAGATTCTCGCCGCCGTCCTCTCCTCGCGGCCGCGTGACGAGATCGCAGAGATCGTCGAGCGGCTGATTGCCGACGTCGTGCAGCATTTCAAGGACGAGGAGGAGTTCCTCGCCAGCATCGGTTTCGTGGAACTCGAGGAACATGCCGAGGAGCATGGCCGGTTGCTCGACAAGGCACAGCGGTTGTCGGCGGCCTTCCACGAGGACTCACTCGGCGTCGGCGAGTTGTTCCAGTTCCTCGCCTACGATGTCGTCACTCGACATATCCTGGGCGCGGATCGCCAGTACTTTCCCTACGTGGCCGGCCACGACTGAACTGGAGGATGGTGACCAGCAACGCCGGGAGAAAGGTCAGCGTCACCAGCGTGGCGAACAGCAGTCCTGAGAGCACGATCACGCCGACTCCCCGGTAGAGCTCCGTGCCTTCCCCGGGTATGAAGACCAGCGGGGCCAGGCCGAACAGCGTGGTGATCATCGACATCATGATCGGCCGGATGCGCGAGGCCACGGCCTCGCTGACCGCTGCGACCGTGTCCTGCATGCCCTCGCGCAGATTGCTCAGCGTGCGATCGACGATCAGGATGGGATTGTTGACCACCACGCCGAGCAGGATCAGGAAGCCGAGCATGGTGATCATGTCGAAGGGCTGGCTGATGGCGGGCAGGCCGACGGCCGGGAGGAGCCCGCCCAGCCCGTTGAGCAGCGCGAGCCCGCCGATGCCGCCTGCGATCCCCAGCGGCACCGAGGTCAGGATCACGAGCGGCCAGCCCCAGTGGCCGAAGATCGCGATCAGGACGAGCAGGCACAGCACGACGGAGACCAGGTAGTTTTCAGCCAGTGCGGCGCGCGTTTCCGTCAACTGGTCGGAGGCGCCGGAGATGTCGATGCTGACGCCTTCCGACAACTGTCCTTCCCGCCGCAGCCAGTCCACCACTTCGTCCTGCACGAGCTCCAACGCGGTTTCGAGCGCGACGCTGCGCGGCGGAATGATATTCAAGGTGACCGCTCGCCGGCCGTTCAGGCGGCGGATCGAGTCCGTGTCCACGATTTCGACGATCTCCGCAATCGCGGACAACGGCACCACGCCGGCGTTGGGCGCATAGATCGGCAGGTCGTTGATGTTCGACAGGGCCTGTTCGCTGCCGGCCGTGCTGAACAGGAAGATATCGATCTTGTCATCACCGCGGAAGTACTCGTCGATGAAGGCGCCGTCGGTCAAAGCTGACACCGCGAAACCGATCTGCTGTGCGCTCAGGCCCATTTCGGCCGCCCGATCCCAGTGCGGACGGATCTCGACGAGCGGCTGGTCCAGCGACAGGGAGGCGGGCGAAGAGCCCAGTCGCGGGTTGTCGAACAAGATCTCGGCACGGTCGTAGGCAAGCCGCGCCACGCGATAGATCTCGGCGAGGTCGCGACCCGTGATGTCGAGATTGACGCTGCGGGTCCCCCCGTCATTGCTGGAGATGATGGAGCCACGACTCGCGAAGGCGCGCATCCCCGGATAACTGCGGAAGTGGGTGTCGAGGGCCTGCATCAGGGGCTCGATCTGTGCCGGGTCGACGGTCTCGGCGATGATGCGGAGGTTGTCGGCGGCGATGGAGAGGTTCATGTAAGCCATCGCCGGCACGGGTGTCTCGCCACGCGCGAAACGCGCGGGATCGTCGCCGACGAAGGGCAGGAGGTAGGCCTCGACCTGCGCGCCGATCTCGCGCATTTCGCTCAGGTTGTAGCCCGGCGGGGCGAGCATGCGCGCGAAGGTCTTGGGTTCCTCGCCCTCGGGCAGGTATTCCGCCGGCGGCGTGAGGGTGACGATGATGGCGCCCACGGAAGCGGTGACGATGACCAGTGTGGCCAGGCGTCGCCGGGTCGAGGCGATCAACCAGTTCACTCCGGCGAGGATCCCGTCGCGTAACGCCACGCCGGACTGTACGCTCCCGCTGCGGGTGCCGCGCGTACCGAAATCCAGTCGCGCACTGAGGCTCGGCACGACGGACACGGCGACCAGCATGCTGGCGAGAATCGATGCCGAGATCGCCACCGCCACGTCCGAATAGAGCTGTCCCGCCTCCTGGCTGATGAAGAAGATCGGCGCGAACACCAGCACCGTCGTGAGCGTGGAGGCGAGCACGGCCGGCCACACCATGCGCACCCCGGCGAGAGCCGCCGCGCGCCGCTCCATGCCTTGCCTGCGGAACCGTTCGATCGCCTCGAGCACCACGATGCTGTTGTCGAGCGTCATGCCGATGGCGAACGCCACGCCGGCCAGCGAGATGACATTGACGGTGCGGCCGAAGGCGAGGAGGCCGAGAAAGGCGGCGATCGTGCAGATGGGGATGCCGATCA
Source organism: Wenzhouxiangella sp. XN24 (assembly GCF_011064545.1). Lineage (NCBI taxonomy): Bacteria > Pseudomonadati > Pseudomonadota > Gammaproteobacteria > Chromatiales > Wenzhouxiangellaceae > Wenzhouxiangella > Wenzhouxiangella sp. XN24. Next base: position 308,113 of record NZ_JAAMFG010000028.1, on the reverse strand, counting down.
CCCCCACCAGCGTGGCGCGGAACGACCGCAGGAAGAGGAACATGACGGCGGTGGCGAGCAATGCGCCGAGCGCGAGATTCTGCCAGACGTTGGCCACGGAAGCCTGCACATAGAGCACGTCGTCGGCGGTGAGACTCATTTCCATGCCGGCGGGCTGCAGCACCTGCGTGTTGATGTCGGCCACGACCGGCAACAGGGCCTGCTTGATGTTTATGACGTTCGAGCCCGGCTCCCGATCGACCGCGATGGTCATGACCTGGCGGCCGTTCGCGAACGACAGGCTGCGGGGTTCGTAGTACGCCATCCGGACCGCGGCGACGTCGCGCAGACGAATGAGGCTGTCACCGCGCTGCGCGATGACCAGGTCTTCGAGGTCTTCCAGGTCGTTGAAGCGGCCGATGGTGCGCAACAGGTAGCGGCGCTTGCCGAGTTCGAGGTCGCCGCCGGAGGTGTCGCGATTGCGTTCACGCACGGCGGTGCGGATCCGGTCGAGCGTGATGCCGCGTTCGGCCAGCGCCGCCGGATCCACCAGGATGCGGATCTGGCGGTCTTCGCCGCCCCAGATATTGATCCGCGAGATGCCCGGCACGCGCTCCATCCTGGGCCGGACGTTTTCGTCCAGGAAGTTGAACATCAGCTTCATGTCGAGCTCGAAAGGATTGTTCTCGAGCGGCGCGATGCGAAAGAACATGAAGGAGTTCTGCGAGAAGGAGCTGGCCTCGAGGCGGGGCTCGTCCACGTTCTCCGGATAGGCCGGCACCTGGCTCAACGCGTTGTTGACGCGAATGAGCGCTTCATTGAGATTCACGCCGAAGGGGAACTCGAGTTCGATTTCCGCCCGGCCGTCGCTGGCGCGAGAGATCATTCGATTGAGATTCGGCAGCGTCCGCAGGTACTTCTCCTGCTCCACGAGGATCTCTTTTTCCACGTCCTGGGGCGTGGCGCCGGGCCAGCGCGTGTCGACGCCGATCACGCGCACCTCGAGATCGGGAATCATCTGCACGGGGATACGCAGTGCCGCGAGAATGCCCAGCACACAGATGATGAGCACCACGACGGCCACGATGGTGCCATGGCGGATGATGCCCGCGAACATCAGCGGGCGTCGCCGGCCGCGGGGCTCATGGCTCGACGAGACGCACGGTCTCGCCCTCCTTGAGCGCCTCGTTACCCCGTATCACCACGCGCAGTCCCGGGTCGAACGCTCCGGCCAGTTCCACGCGCTCACCGAGCGTGCGCAGCAGTTGGACTTCCTGTTCCCGCGCGACGAGCGGCTCGGCGCGCGTGTCCACCACCCAGACGGTGGCGGTGCCGTCGGGATAACGCAGGATCGCATCGCGCGGGACCGTGGTGACGCGGCCGGCGCCAGGCAGCTGCAATTCCACGCGGGCGGACATCCCCGGCGTGATACGGCCGGAATCGTCATCGACCCGCAGTCGCAACAGGAACGTGCGGGCCGCCGGATCCTTGACCGGCACCCGCGCATGAATGCGCGCGTCGAGCGCCGTGTCCGGTGCAGGATCGGCGAAGGCCCGCAGCCGCGTATCCGCGTCGATGCGGGTCCAGTAGGCCTGGGGCACGCGTACATCCAGCCAGAGCTCGTCGGGCGCCACGAGTTCCGCCACGGCGGTGCCGGTGGCGACCCATTCTCCGACTTCGACCATTCTCGTGGTGATCACCCCGTCGAAAGGGGCTGCCACGACGTGTTGCGCCAGCTGCTCGCGGGCGATCTCCAGTTCGCTTTGCACGCGGCTCACGGCGGCTTCGGCCTGCAGCACCGCGGCTTCACGGGCCTGGACCTCGGTGTCCGGCACGAAGCGACTTTCGACCAGGCGCCGTCCCTCGTCGCGCAGCCGGCGAGCTTCCAGCAAGGCTCGCCGGGCCTCTTCCACCACAGCCTCGGCACGTCGGACTTCCAGCTTTGCGAGGTCCTGGTCCAGGCGCAGCAGTTCATCGCCTATGGCGACGCGATCGCCGGCGTCGATGCGGATCGCGGCGACGAGTCCGGCGACCTGGGGAGACAGTACCGCCGTGCGGCGGGCGATGAGATTGCCGCTGAGCGCCAGTACCTGGCTGCCCTGGCCGATTTCGGGATCGACGGCGGTCACCGGCGTTTCGGCTGCGACCGGGGAGGCCAACGCCATGGCGACAAGGACGCCAGGCAACAGGCGTGAAGCGGGCAAGTTGATGGGCATGAAGGATCTGCGGCAGTTTCGACCTGCTCGATGCTCCACGAATCGACGGGTCGCTGCAACATGGCCAGGGGGCGGAGTACTGCCCAAGCCTGATTGGACAAAAAAGCTATCCAGAAACCGGCCCCGCCGGCCGGCGCATTTATCAGGCGCCGGCGGGGAGGAGGTCCGGGGGTGTTGCCTGCCGGACGCGGAAGACCAGCTGCACCGCGTCGAGTCGCACGTCTCTCGGCAGTTCCGGCAAGCCGGTGATCCATGTCTGTTCCGGTCGCAAGTCCGTGAGTTCGCCCGTGTCCACGTTGTAGACGTGCGCGTGGGGTGACGTGTCCGTGTCATAGAAAACGGTGCCATCCCCCACATCGATGACTTGCAGCAAGTCCCAGTCCACGAATTCCTGCAAGGTCTTGCGGATTCGGTTTCGCGAGAGTTTCTTCCCCGCCTCGCGCAACGCATGTTCCACGTCATCGACCGTGACGTGTTGCGCATGAGTCAAAAGCGTGGCTGCAATCATAGTGCGCGCCGGAGTGGGCGCCAGGCCGTGGTCCGCCAGTTTCTTCTCCCAGCTCATCGGGCAGTTGTCCTGGCATGCGGATTCGCAGGTGGTGTCGCCGCCCTGCTCGGAGGCGTTCTCCGCGAGTGCTGCTTCGTCCTCGATCGCGTGGGCGAAGAGAAACAGGCGCCAGGCCTGTTGCTTGGGGCAGGGCTGCTCGCCCTCATGGAGACCGAGGCTGCGACACAGGCGGCAGGCGATATCCCCGGACCAGCCGCGACAGAGACCGGACTCGTGCCGCAGCTGGACCTCGGGTCGTGGTCCTGATGCCTGGACTTTCAGGTGCCACTGGTTCATCGGATTGCTCCCTGTACACTCAGTGGGGAACACTATAAATGAGAATCATTCGCAATAAAACCCCCACCTGCAGCTGCTTCCTATACTTCGAGGTACCTGAAGGCCGCCGGCGAGGACTGCGCCATGAGAATCCTGATATTGACTGTCGCGCTGCTGGCCGTGACCGGGTGCGACCGGGAAGTCGAGCGCGAGGTCTACAGCTGCGAGGGTGCGTGGCAGGAAATCATCCTGCTGGATGACGGCCGTGCGACCATCATGACCGCCGCGGGGGTTCGCGAGGGCACCTTCATACACCGCGCGGACGTCATCAGCTTCACGATGCCCGGCCGGGCGCCGGTGGACCTGTTGATCGAAGGGGACGAACTGGTCGGGGAGGTCGTGCGCTGCGAGCGCGTGCTGGCCGAGTGACGATTGGCCCCGCAATGCTCCGCTCCGCCCCGATCGCGGGAGGAGCGTCTCGCGCGCTAAAGCTCGTTGTACTTGCGGGCGTGACCCCGTGACTTCTCGACGGGATACTTTTCGGCGTTGAGATCGATCTTGCGGTGGGCGGTGCTCACCAGGTCGATGTCCAGCCGCGCCGCGAGCCGCACCAGGTAGAGCTGGATGTCGGCCAGTTCCAGGGCCACGGCCGTCCGTCGCTCGTCGGTGAGCCGGGTGCTCTGTTCTTCCGTGAGCCACTGGAACTGCTCGAGCAGTTCGCCTGCCTCGGCCGCCAGCGCCATGGCGAGGTTCTTCGGCGAGTGGAAAGGATCCCAGTCGCGCGCTGCCGCGAATTCCGCGAGGCGTGACTCGAGATCCTCGAAACGCAGGTTTTTCATCGATGCTGCCGCCGGCCGCAAGTGACAGGCGCCAGTATGGCAGCAGGTGCAGCGGCCGAGAAGGCGCTAGAATCGCGCCAGGCAGGAAACCGGATGAATGGATTGCCATGGGTGACGTGATTCGCGGCGTGCTGGTGTTGCTGGTCCTGACGGGCGGGGTCGTGTTCTCCCTTGCGTGGCCGCCCGCCGTGCCACCGCCGGTGGTGCCGGCAAGCGCTCCCGAAACGGAGTTTTCCGCGTCCCGCGCAAGGCTGCACCTGGAAGCGTTCGCGGTGGTGCCGCGGCCGGTGGGATCGGCAGCGCACCGCGCCACCCGGGATTATCTCGTCCAGGCGTTGCAGGAGATCGGACTCGAACCCCGGCTGCAGGAGACGACGGCGTTACGTCGCAGCGGCAACGCGCTCCGCGCGGCGCGGGTCACCAACGTCATGGCGCTCATCCCGGGCCGGGCTTCGTCCGGCGCTGTCGTGTTGCTGGCGCACTATGACTCCGTGCCGGTCGCGCCGGGGGTCGGTGATGCAGGAAACGGGCTTGCGGCGATCCTCGAGACGGCCCGCGCCCTGCAGGCGAGCCCGGCCATGCGCAACGATGTCATCGTGCTGTTCACCGACGCGGAGGAGGTCGGCCTGCTCGGCGCCGACGCCTACGTGAGCCAGCATCCGTGGGCGGCCGAAACGGGGATCGTGCTGAATGCGGAGGGTCGGGGGCATGCCGGCGAGGTCCACATGTTTCGCACGACGCCAAACAACGGCGGCATGATCCGGGTGCTCGGCGAGGCCGCTCCATGGCCCGTGGCCACCTCGCTCGCCGGCGAACTCTTCAGGCTGATGCCGAACGACACCGACCTCAGCGTGTTCCAGGCGGCGGGCCACGCGGGGATGGATTTCGCCAATGTTCTGGCGCTCACGCACTACCACACGCCGCTGGACAACCTCGCCAATGCCGACCCGCGCACCCTGCAGCACCACGGTAGTTATCTTTTGTCGCTGGCGCGGGGTTTCGGCGACACGGACTTCGGCCAGCTCGCCGCGCCCGACCGGGTCTATTTCAGTGCCCCGGTGATCGGCCTGCTGCATTACCCGCTTTCCTGGGCGCTGGCGCTGGCGGCGCTGGCCGCGCTGCTGGCGCTCGCAGCCATCGGCGGCGCTGCGCGGCTCGGCCTGGTGCAGTGGCGGGGCATGGGACTCGGGGTGTTGCACCTGGCGGCCGTGCTGCTCCTGTTGCCTTTGCTGGCCATGACCGCCTGGGGCGTGCTGTCGAGATGGATTCCGGAACTGGCGTGGGTGCCGCACGGCTCGCCCTACGACAGCGGGCGATACCTGCTCGGCATGCTGCTGCTGGCGGGTGCGCTTTACCTGCTTTCCCTGCGTTGGCTGCGCCGTCGCCTCTGGCCTGCAGAAGTGCTCGCGGCAAACCTCGTGGTCTGGGCGGCGCTGGCGCTGGTCACGGCCTGGCACTTGCCCGGCGCCAGCGATGTATTCCTCTGGCCGCTGCTGTTCGCGCTCGCCGGGCTCGCCTTCTGGCGCCCCGACCTGCCGCGCGGCCAGGGCGTGCGCGCCCTGGCCGTCGCGATCCTCGCGTTGCCGGTCGTACTGATCGTGCCGCCGCTGGCGCGGGGCGTGGAACTGACGCTGACGCTGGACATGATCGCCGCGCCGGTGGTGCTCACGGTCCTCTCGCTGGGGCTGCTCGCGCTGCCCCTGGCCGTCATCGGCCGCGGCCTGGGGGCCGTGCTGCCGGCATTGCTGGCGGCGGGGGGCGTGCTCGTCCTGGGGCTCTCGATTCATGGCGCCGGATTCGATGCCGAGCGACCTCGCCCGAACAGCATGCATTACGTCGCGCATCCGGAGCGGGACGCGGCGCTCTGGTATTCGCGTGATCCGGCGCTGGACGAGTGGACGAGTCGTATCCTCGGCGCCGATGCCGTGCGGGCCGAGATGCCCGACTGGTTTCCCGAAGCCCTTGGTACCAACCCCGCCTGGCAGCGCTCCGCGCCGCTGGTCGATACAGAGGGGCCCCGGATCGAGGTGCTGTCGGACGAGCCGACTGATGCCGGGCGGCGGTTGCGGTTCAGGCTCGTTGCGCCCGCGGGGAACCATTCGACGGTGCTCGAGTGGCCGGCCGGGCGGGGGATCGCAGGGCTGCGTGTCGATGGCCAGCCCGACCCGTCGGAGTCCGGCGCGGAGGAACCGCGTCGGCTGTTGTTTTTCGCCTTGCCGCCGGGCGGCGTCGAGATCGAACTGGAGGTCGCTGACCCCAAGCCGCTGCGACTCGACATCCGCGCCAACCTGCCTGGCCTGCCCCGGCTGGACGGCGCGGCTCCACCCTCGAGGCCTGCAGATACGATGCCCGCCGGCCAGCTCGGTGACCTGACGCGCCTGCTGGCGACCGTCGAGCTCTGAGTCGGCCTGGCCGCGCGGCATGAGCGGTTCCCCGGACCGGGGGGCTTCAGGCCGCTTGCGAACGCGCCAGCTCGGCGCCGAGGAATTCCGCGACCCGTTCCATGCCGAGCCGTCCTCCGCCGGCGTCCAGCTCGGCCTGGCGGTTGTAGTTGGTGTTCATGTTGATGTCGTAGACGAAGCGCTCGCCCTGCTTGTTCTCGACATATTCGGCCGCTGCGATCTCGGCGTCGTTCTCCCGGAAGAAACGCTCCAGCCGCGCCACGAGACCTGCGTCCGGCGCGTCGGACGACAGCACGAACTTGGGTTTCGCCGCGACACTCGCCGGAGCCGCGTCGCCCTGCGGCGGTGTTTCGCCCGCCGGGCAGAAGCGGTCGCCGATATCGCAGTGGTCGGCGGGACACAGCTCGAATCCGCCGGTGGTATCCACGTCGACCTGGTAATAGAAGCGGCCGCCGATGAATTCCATGCGGCTGATCGAATCGCGGGCCGGCCGGACGTATTCCTGCACGAGTTCGATGCCGTCCAGTGACGCGACGGCGTCGGCGTCCGGCGCGTCCTCGAGTTCCTCGAGCGAGTGGAACAACCGCACGCCCAGGCCCTTGCCGCCGCGGTTGGGCTTGACGATGAACGGCGTGGAGTCGAGCGCGCGGGCGGCCGCGAGGACCTCCGCCCGGCCGTTGGCCGCGAAGGTGCGCGGGGTCGGCACGCCGACGGCCTGCAGGGCGAGGTACTGCTCGAACTTCGAGACCTCCAGCTGCAGTGCGCGCCGGCCGTTCACCACGCGGCGCCCGTGAGCGTGCAGCCAGCCGAGCAGCGGCGCCGTCAGTTCGACGGCGTAGCGGTGCGCGCGGGTGTGGGACGAGGCGCTCATGCGGTTGTAGAACACGCCGTGCGGCGGTATGTCGGCCAGCTCGATGGTGCCCCCGTCCACGAACCACTCGGCGAAGGGAATGTCGCGCTGGCGGAACGCGACGCGCAACGGTTCCACCCACTCGTCGTTCTCGTGAATGACATAGACCGCCGGCTTCGCCAGGCGCTCGAATCGGCTGTGCAGCGGCATCGTGGACTCCTCGGTTAGGCGAGCGGAGTATGACCGCCCGGGGCGAGCCACGTCGATCCGGGTGCAACGGGCTGACTTTTTCTCCGCAGGCAGCCTAGACTTTCGACAGGAATTTTCTTTAGCTGGTGTCGAACTGTGCTGGATTATCGAGTTGTCGCGGCGGCCCTGTTCCCCTGGCTGTTCTACCAGGGCCGCGAAGTGCGGCGCGTCACGCCTCGGCTTCCGGAGGCGCCGGGTCCGCGGGCCGGGACGATTGGCAACGGACCGCCACTCAGGATGCTGATCGCCGGCGACTCGGCCGCGGCGGGCGTCGGCGCCGCGAGCCAGGACGAAGGGTTGTCGGGTTCCCTGCTGAAGGCGCTCAAGGACGAGTTCACCGTTCACTGGCGGATCGATGCGAAAACGGGCTCCAGGACGGCCGACCTGCTGCGTCGCCTGGAATCCGCAGATGCGGCAGGCTACGACGTCGCCGTGCTGTCACTGGGCGTGAACGACGTGACCGGCGGGACGCGCTCGCACGAGTTCGTCGCCCGACAAAAGAGCCTTGTCGAACTGTTGAAATTCCGTTTCGGCGTGCGGCTTGTCGTCTTGACCGGGCTCCCGCCCATGCACCTGTTCCCTGCGCTGCCACAGCCGCTGCGCTGGTGTCTCGGCGAGCGGGCCATGGCGTTCACCGCCCTGCTCGAGACCGTGGCGTCCGGCGATCCGGCGTGCCGTCTCGTCACGCCCCACTTGCCGGAGGACATCGCCTACATGGCCAGCGATGGCTTTCATCCCGGCCCGAAGGCCTACGCCGCGTGGGGCCGCGAGGTTGCCGCGGTGATCCGTGCGCAGTTCGGTTAAGGTTCAGAACTTCTCGGGCCGCAACACGCCGACGTCGCTGAAGTACATGATCATCGCGTAATGCGCGTAGTAGTGCGCCTTGAGATGGCGGCCCATCGCCTCGGCCGTGGCTTCGTCGCACACCACCTCGATGCGGATGTTGCTGCTGCCTTCCCAGCCGGCGCTGCGGATCCCGCGTGTGCCTTCGCCGCGCGCATCGCTGACCGTGTAGCCGTGCGCGCCGAGGCGTTTCAGGTCCTCGAGCAGGCGGCGCTCGATGGCCGCTTCCGTGATGATGGTCACCAGCTTGCGCGGATCTGCGTGCATTTCAGCCTCCGGAACCGTGCAGCAATACCGCGAGTTTCTGGTACAGCGGGATGCCGACGAGAATATTGAAGGGGAAGGTGACGCCCAGGGAGGCGGTCAGCGACAGGGTCGGGTTGGCCTCCGGCACCGCCAGGCGCATGGCCGCCGGCACGGCGATGTACGACGCGCTCGCGGCGAGCGTGGCGAGCAGCATCGTCCCGCCGATCGACAGCCCGATCTGCAAGCCGAGCACGCCGCCCACCACGGCGGCGAACAGCGGAAAGGCGATGCCGAAAGCCAGCAGGAAAATACCGTGGCGGCGCAGGCTCCCCACCTGGCTGGCGGCGACGAGTCCCATCTCCAGCAGGAACAGCGCCAGCACGCCGTGGAACAGGTCGAAGAACAGGCCGCCGACGGGTTCCAGGGCCTCCGGTCCCGCCGCCCAGCCGATCAGCAGCCCGCCCAGCAGCAGTACGATGCTCTTGCCGAGGAAGACCTCGTGACCAAGCTGTTTCCAGTTCGTGTCGGCGGAGACGCCGCGCGCCAGCATGATGCCGATGAGGATCGCCGGCATCTCCAGGAGGACGAGCAGCAGCGGCATGTAAGCTTCAAAACTGATCTCGCGCGATGCCAGCCAGGCCACGGCCACGGCGTAGGTGCCGACGCTGACCGAGCCGTAGTGCGCGGCAATGGAGGCGGCATCCGCCCGCTTGAGGCGCCCGAGCATGCGCAATACCGGGTAGGCGACCACGGGGAGGAGAAAACCCATCAGCACGACGGCCACCATCTGGGGCAACAGGGTGCCGAGCGACTGCTGGGCCAGCTCGACGCCACCCTTGAGGCCGATGGCCAGCAGCAGGATGACGCTGAGGAACTCGTAGATCGCGCCCGGCAGGCGCAGCTCCGAGCGCATCAGTCCCGCGGCGAGACCGAGGATGAAGAACAGGACGATGGGGTCGAGCGACATCAGCGGTGCCCGTGCCTGTTCAGCGGACCAGCCCGTCCCTGCGCAGTCGTGCGGCGATGGCGAGGGCCGCTTCATCGATGATTTCGATGCGGGTATCGCGCGGCGGAATGGATGTGTCGAGACTGTAGGCGAGTGTGCCCGTCTCGACGCGATACACGTCGGTGGCGAGGTTCACCGCGCTCCGGGCGACGAGATAGTCGGCGGGCTCGACCAGCGTGTAGTCGTAGCGGAAAAAGTCGAGCGGCGTGTCATGGCGACGACGCGCCTTGACGCCGCCTTCCTCGCGCGATTCGACGAATTCGGTCTGCTGATTGGAGAGGCGTGTGACGACGACCAGCCCGGCGCCCGTGTCCCGCACCGCCTGTTCGACACTTTCCCGGCGCAGCGGTGTCGCGGAGTCGATGCGACGGCTGCTGGCCCATGCCGTGTTACCACCGGCAGCAAGCTCGCGCACGATGAGGTCTTCGAACATGCGCCGATAGGTGAGGTCGTTGCCGACCCCGACGACCAGGATCCCGTCGACGGGTTCGCTCACGCGATCCCCATGCCAGGTCGCGGCGATGCGCGGGTTCTGGGCGCAACCGGACAGCAGCATGAGCAACAGCCCGAGCGCGGCCGCCAGGAAAAATCGATGGTGTGTCACTTGCGGCGTCCCCGGTCCTTGTTGCGCGGGATTATTCCACCCTCGTCGGCGCGGGAGCAAGGTGCGCCGATCGCGCCTCCACTCTCGTGCCGCGCGAATCGGGATTGAACCGGGCTGAACTCGCTCAGGTCCCGATGACGCCGCCGTCGTCCTTGTTGATTACGAGCATGCAGGAACGTCCCCGCCCGCGCGACCGCGGACCGTCGGGGTACGTCGAGGCGAGGATCGGCTCGGCTTCCGAGCCTTCGCCCGGATGCTGCAGGTTGATGAACAGCGTGCGCTCGTCGGGCGTGGCCGTGATGCCGGTGATCTCCTGGCCGCGACAGCCCTGCAGAAAGCGGCGGATTTCGCCGCTGTCCGGATCGGCGGCGAGCAGCTGGTTGTTGCCGAAACGCGCGTGTTCTTTCGCCTGCTGCGTGTCGCCCATGTCCGTCTGGATCCACAGCAGGCCGCGGGCGTCGATGCGCAGGCCGTCGGGGCTGGCATGCATGTTGTCCGCGTCCAGCGGTTCGCCTGCGAGCGTGCGGCTGTCGTCCGGCGGGCCGCAGAGCACGAAGATCTCCCAGCTGAAGCGGGTGGCGGCATGCCGGCCATCCTGCTCGCGCCAGCGGATGATATGGCCGAATTCACTGGCAACGCGGGGGTTGGCAGCGTCGGGCGGCACGGGCCGCGGCTCTTCAGCCGAGGGGTCGGCGGCGCCGCGGTTGTCGTTGTTCGTCAACGAAAGATAGACCTCGCCGGTCTGCGGATGGATCGCGCACCACTCCGGCCGGTCCATCGGCGTGGCGCCGGCCACGTCGGCGGCGAGGCGGGCGTTCACCAGCACGTCGGCCTGGTCGCTGAACCCCGCGAAATCGTCGTAGTGCCCGCCCGGCCAGACGCTGCGCGGGTCTTTTCTCGCCCGGGCGACGGCTTCCAGGAACACCGGGTCGGCGAGGTCGAGCGCCAGCCAGGCGCCATGGCCGTCGGCGTCGAAGCGGGCCGCGTACAGGGTGCCCGAATCCAGCATGTGCCCACCCGCGGTGGCCGGCGCATAGCGTTCGCGCGTGACGAATTTGAACATGTACTGGTTCATGGCGTCGTCGCCCGAGTAGAACACCAGCGGCTCGCCCTCGCGTGCGGGCGCGGCGGTGCAGCCCTCGTGCGCGAAGCGGCCCAGCGCGGTGCGTTTCACCGGGATCGAATGGGGATCGAAGGGATCGATCTCGACCACCCACCCCTGGCAATTGGGCTCGTTGCGATAATCCTCGCTCGCATCCGCGCCGAGGTCCTCGCCGCAGGCGAAGCGTCGATAGGGATCGGGGTTCGTCTCGCTGGCGGTGGGTTCATCGTAGCGACCGTCCGGCCGGATGGCCGGTCGGTCCCAGCCGTAGCGGTCGCTGTTCTCACCCACCGCATAGCGGCGCAGTTCGCGCCGCGACGATTCCTTCCCCGCGGCAAAGTAACTCGCCCAGTTCTCCTCGCAGGTGAGGTAGGTGTTCCATGGCGTGTGGCCGTTCGCGCAGTTGTTCAAAGTGCCGCGCGTGCGCGTGCCATCCGGGCTGTATTTCGTCCGCAACAGCGTGGAGCCCCGTGCGGGCCCCGCGAACACGACGGGCGTCTCCGGCGTGATGCGGCGGTTCAGGTGGCTTTTCACGATGCGCCAGCCCCTGTTTTCCGCACCCCGCTCGATGGCGACTACCGAGACGCCGTGGGCGGCGATGCCCTTGCGGATCTGCTCTCCCGGGCGCGGGCCCTCGGCAACCCAGGCGCCCCGGGGAAAGAGCTTGTAGGGATCGATGTACTCGTGATTCAGGCACAACACGCCGCGGTGGTTCGGTGCCTCGGAAGCGGGGAAGAAGTGCATCCCGTCGTGATGTGAGCCGATGCGCTTTTCCATGTCCGCGCCCGAGCAATCCTCGAACGCGGCGACTGAATTGGCCCTCGCCTCACCGACCTGGTCGCCGATGATCGGTTCGCCGGCGACCAGGAACGGCGTAGCGGTATAACCGCGCGCGATGCTCACGGCATCGCCGCGATAGATGGGGATCGCCTCGAAGCCCGGTTTCGCGGATGGCGCGCCACGCAGGGCGGCTCCCGGGGTCTCACCCGCGCGGGCGAACGCCCCGAGGACGGGTGCGGCGAACAGCGCGGCCAGCGCGGCCGAAAGCCCGCCTTGCAGGACGTCACGACGCGAATAGCGCCGTGCCACGACCGCGCTGAAAGTGGTGTGGGCGGTGAGATTCGTTTCCGGTTCGTCGTTGCCGGCGTCGGCCGGGCGAAAGCGATCAGGCTGCGTGGGGGTCGTCATCGGGTCAGGCTCGACTCATTGCGGTTTTACTTCCGCATGAGTCTGCCGAACCAAGATGACAATTCCGCGATACGCCGGAAACCGCCCTGGAATCGAACGGGATCGAAGTCTCAGCCGGGCGCCTGCAGCGTCCCTGCCGCGATCGACACGGCCGTGCCGCCGACCCGGACCGTCGTGATGAGCCCGGCGGAGAGTTCGACCTCGATCATCAGCCGGCTGGGCCGGTTCATCTCGAAACCCTGTGAGATGGTCACCGTCAGCACGCCGGCCGTGAGGCCGAGGCGCGGCACGAGCCAGGCCGGAAACGCGGTGGCGGCGGATCCCGTGGCGGAATCCTCGGCGATGCCGATCGCGGGCCCGAACATCCGCGCGCGGTAATGCGTCTGGCCAGGGCCGTCCACCGGGGCAACGAGGTAAACGTTGGGCGCCCAGAGATCCTTGACGATTTCCCGCCAGCGCTGCAGGTCGAGCTCCGCACGCCCCAGGGCATCCATATCGCGCACCGGGACGACGAGATAAGGCACGCCCGCGGAGACCATGCCGGGTCCCCAGTCGCCGGCGAGGATATCGCGGGGATGCAGCGATATCACGGTCGCGAGCGCGTCCGTCGGCGGCGCGGGCGGGCCGACCTCGGGGGGATTGGGCGCGTGCAGCCATGCGGTCTGCAGGTGCTTGCTCTGGCGCAGGCTGACACTCACCGGGCCTACGCCCTGCTCGAAGACGAACTCCGTGTCCGTCCAGCCTTCCTCTGCAAGCGTCAGCGCTGCGCCGATGGTGGGATGGCCAGCGAAAGGCAACTCCTGGGTCGGCGTGAAAATGCGCAAGCGATGGGTGTGGCCGCGGTGGCGCGGCGGGAGGATGAACACCGTCTCCGACAAGGCGAATTCGCGCGCGATCAGCTGCATCTGTGCGCCGCTCAATCCGTCGGCTTCCATCACCAGGGCCAGCGGGTTACCCCCGTAGGGCGTGTCCGTAAACACGTCGAGAATGCGGTAGCGTCGCCGGTTGCGGCTCATTGTCCGAACCCCTTGCCGCCCACGCCATGTCTTTGCCCTCTCGGACGGCGGTGGCGCCGCAACAGCCACAGCGGGACCGCCAGCATCATGACCCCGCCGAGCACCACGAGCCCGATCGCCACCCCGGGGAGACGCAGCGGTTCCGGGATCAGCCTCGGGCCCGTCTGCAGCAGTTCGAGGACTCCGCCCGCCAGCAGCAGCGCGCCGATCGCGTCGAGCAGCAACAGGCGCCGGGGGAGCCGCTGGCGGTGGATTTCGCCGGGTTGGTTCACGTGCGGTCCTCCAGGAAACGGCTCGCCACGAAGCTGGACCAGGCGGCGATGGTCATCGAGGGCGGTCCGCCGGGTGCTGCCGGCAGGGCAGCCGCGTCCACGATGAACAGGCCCGGGTAGCCGTGCACCTCGCCGCGGCCGTCCACGACGCTCTCCGCATCGCTCGGGCCGAGCACCGCACCACCAAGCGGGTGCACGGTGAACGGGCGGCGCCGCATGCGAACCGGCTTGCCGGATTGCGCAGCGATCTCGCGAAACAGCGCCTCCGTGCGTGCATAGACCGGCTGCGCATCGCGCGTGTAGCGGACATGCAGCCGGCCACGCCGCAGCGACACCCGGCCGTCGGCGAGATCCGCGCCCATGGCTACCAGCATCACGCCGCGCCGCAACCGGCGCCGCAACCGGTCCGGCATCGGGAACGCGTCGACGCCGATCAGCCCCACCTCGACCATGAAGGGGTCGTCCTCACGTCCACCGTGACGCAAGGCCACCGGGCCGTGGCAGGGCAGCCCGCGGCTGAAATCGGCTTCCGCGTCGTCCATGCCCCACCACGCCAGGTGATCGCCGTTGGTGCCGAAGCGGCGGCCCAGCGCCGGCAGCCCGTCGAGGCCGCGCGCTTCGTCGCGGCTCACCAGCAACAGGCGCAGGGTGTTCATGGTGCCGGCCGCGAGCATCACGTGGTCGGCGTAGAAAGCCTCGACCTGGCCCGTGTACAGGTTTTTTGCCTGCACGGAATAGCGCGCCAGGTTGGTCTGGCGGCAGCGATGCACGGAAATCGCCTCGTGAAGGTCCAGCACGCGCAGGCCGCGGCGCATCGCCGGAGCGAGGAAGGCGAAGTCGAGCGTGGTCTTGGTGCCGAAGCGCGACCCCAGCAGTCCGCCGTCCTTCCAGTCGGCCTCGCGACGCCGGATGCCTTCACCCCAGTCGATTTCGCGGCTGGTGCCGGGGATCTCGGGATACTGCACGGCGTGGGCCGGCTGTCGTCCACCGTCGCCGCCCTGCAGCCAGTCGTGGCCGCGGTAGCGCGACGCCGTCAGGTTGGGGATCGCGTCTTCCAGGCGTGGGGGTCGGCCGCCCATTTCGGCCATGACGCGCTCGTAATGCGGCTCCAGCACGTCGTTCGACACGTCCGGGTGATGCCCGTCCCAGTAGCCGGACACGCGCGGGCGGTCGTTCAGCGCGGTATAGACGTGGCTCCCGCCGCCGACGCCCGAGGCGCAGAGCACCGAGACGTCGCCCGCGGAGAACGATTCGAACAGCCCGTAACGCGAGAGGGTCAGCCCCCCGCGCGGCAGCAGCCTGCCATTGATGCGCTTGAAGCCGCGGGTCGCGAGCTGCAGGCCGGCGGGGTAGCGGATCCGGTTCGGGATGCCCATGGACTGGACCGGCAGCGTATCGCGCCACGGGCCGCGCTCGAGGATGGCGACGTCCACGCCGGCCTCGGCGAGGCGGGCAGCGGCGATGCTGCCGCCGAAACCGCTGCCGATGATCAGTACTTCATGGACGCGGGCCATGGCGCCTCCTCGGGCCGATATGGCGATTGCGCGATTAATTGAGCAAAAAAATCGAGCGAAGTGAACAATATAAGTAAATATGCGTAGAATTGGGAACCTGTATCTCGTCCCAGGGCGAAACCTGTGCGCAAGACCCCGTGCTAATGGAGTAGCTGCATCATTATTCGGCGTCACAGCACGCGGAGAACAGCGGAAGCGCTATGTACGGGATCATGATGCCATGACGCTGTTCAGCGAACTCAAGCGCCGCAACGTTTTTCGCGTCGGGGCGGCCTACGTGGTGGTCTGCTGGCTGTTGCTGCAGGTGGCCGACGTGCTGCTGGACAACTTCGGTGCGCCCGACTGGGTGTTCAAGTCCTTTACCGCTCTCCTGGCGCTCGGCTTTCCGCTGGCGATATTCCTCTCCTGGGCCTTCGAGCTGACGCCCGAGGGGATGAAGCGCACGGCCGACGTGACTGCGGCGGACGAGGCGGCCTCGCAAGGCGACCGGCGGGTCGATCGCGTGGTCCTGGTGGCGGCGATGGTGCTGATCGCGGGGATGGCCATCGAGCGCGTGTGGTTCGCCGGACGCGACAGCGACGCCGATGGGCTTGCGCAAACTTCCGCGGCACAGACCGCTGCCGGCCAGGCGACCGTGCCTGGGACATCCACCGGCCAGGCGACCGCGGCCCAGGCATCCCCCGGCGAGGCGGCCGACGCGGCGAGTGCGCCGGCGCGGTCCATCGCCGTGCTGGCCTTCGAGGATCTCAGCCCGGAGGGCGACCAGGCCTATTTCGCCGAGGGCATCTCCGAGGAACTGCTGAACCTCTTGGCGCGCATCGACGACTTCAAGGTCGCCGCGCGCACCTCCTCGTTCAATTTCAAGGGCCGCCAGGCCGACATCGGCGAGATCGGGCGGGCGCTCAACGTGGAAACCGTGCTGGAGGGCTCGGTGCGCAAGGCCGGCGACCAGGTGCGCGTCACGGCGCAGCTGATCGAGGTGGGCAGCGGCTTCCACCTGTGGTCGCAGAGCTACGACCGCCGGCTGGAGAACATCTTCACGGTGCAGGACGAAATCGCGACCGCGATCGTGCAGGCGTTGCGCCTCGAGCTGGACATCGATGCCGAGACCTCGACCCGCACGGCCAATGTCGTCGCCTACGACCATTACCTGCGCGGCCGGCAGCTGGCGCGCGAGCCGAGTCGCGCCGGCCTGCTGCGCGGCATCGAGCAGTTCGAGCAGGCCATTGCGCTCGACCCCGGTTTCGCGGCCGCCTACAGCGGCATCGCCGAGGCCTGGGTATGGCTGGAAGACTACGGCGGTGTGCAGGCGACGGAAGCCTTTCCGAAAGCGGAGCGGGCCGCGCGCCGCGCACTGGCGCTCGATCCGGAATCGGCCGAGGCGCTGGCGGCGATGGCGATGGTGCAGGACCGCTATTACAACGATTCGCAGGGCGCGCAGGCCCTGTTCGAACGCACGCTGCGCATCAGCCCGAACTACGTCACCGCCTACAACCTCTATGGCGACGTGCTGCGCGACCTGGGGCAGTTCGAGCGCATGATCGAGGTGCACCGGGCCGCCGTCGAGGTCGACCCCTTGTCGATCTTTATGAAGACCCGGCTGGCGTCCAAGCTGCTCATCCTGCGCGAGTATGACGAGGCGAGCGCGATAATTTCCGAGGTGCTGGCGGAGTCGCCGGGCAATGATTATGCGCTCGAGGAACTCGGCAACCTGGCGCGTGACCAGGGCCGTCTCGCCGACGCGATCCGCGAGTTCAGGAAGGTGCATTTTGCGCGCCCCGGCGATCCGTACAGCGCCGCGCAGATCGCCAGGCTGGCGGCGAACCTGGATGACCAGCCGCTGGCCGAGGCCTGGATCGAGGCCGCGCGCGCGCGGGGCGAGAACAATCGCTGGGAACTCTATGCCCGGCAGGATCTCGCGGCGTGGAGCGCCGACTGGACCGGGCTGGACGAGATCGGGCGCCTCCGCGGCGGCCCCGACGGCGCCAGGATACGCGGCGTGGCAGCCTCGCATCTCGGGGCGTATCCGGAGGCGCGGCGCCACCTGCTGGAGGCCTTGCAGCTGGGTGGTTACGATCGCACGCGGGGTGCGCGGGTGTCGCATGTGTCGGTCCTTTTGCACCTGGCCTGGGTGGAGCAACGCATGGAGATGCCGGACTGGGCGCAGCGCGTCGACGACGCGCTGCCGGTGCTCGAAGCGATGCACAGCCAGGGCACGGCGAGCGCCCAGCTTGGCGTCGAATACCCGGCCTACGGCCTGGCGCAAGTGGCCGCGCTGCGCAATGACCGTGCCGCAGCGTTGCAATACCTTTTGGAGCTGGAGGATTTCGATTTTGCGCGCCACTGGTTCCTCGAGCGCGAGCTGATGTTTGCGCCGTGGCGGGATGACCCGGAGTTCCGGGCGGTGGTGAGCAGGATCGAGCAGCACACCGCGGCCGAACGCGCGAAGCTGGCCGGGATGGAAGTGCTGCCGTGAACGCCGTGGCGTATTTTTTCAGCGAAATGAAGCGCCGCAACGTGTGGCGTGCGGCCCTGGCCTGGCTGGCGCTGGCCTGGCTGCTGATCGCCATCGCCGACCTGCTGTTTCCCGCCTTCGGCTTCCCGGATGCGATCGTGCGCTGGCTGATCATCGGCCTGGGCCTGGGGGTGTTCCCGGTGATGCTCGTGGCCTGGCTCTTCGAGCTCACGCCGGAAGGTTTGCGGTTCGATCGCGGCCCGCAGCAGGAGAGCCCCGAGAACGTCCGCGTGGGACGGCGCACCGACCAGCTCACCATCGTGTTGCTGTTGCTCGCGGTGGGGTTCTCCGCCGTGAAGCAGTTCGTCCTGCCGCAGCGCGTGAGCGCGCCGGTGGAGGCGACGGCGCCCGCACCGGCCCCGCCGCCGGCGGTGCTTTACGCCGTGCCGGTCGTGCCCGCAGCGCCGGTGGATCCGCGCTCGATCGCGGTGTTGCCCTTCGCCAACCTGAGTCCGGAGCCGGACAACGCCTATTTCGCCGACGGCATGGCCGAGGAGTTGCTCAACGTGCTGGCGCGCATCGACGGGCTCAAGGTGGCGTCGCGCACCTCGTCGTTCGCGTTGCGTGACGAGGCCATGGGGGCACGGGAGATCGCGGCGCACCTGGGCGTGGCGCATCTCGTCGAGGGCTCGGTCCGGCGCCAGGGCGACCGGCTCAGGATCACGGCGCAGCTGGTGCGCGCCGAAGACGACCAGCGCTTGTGGGCCGACAGCTTCGACCGGCAGCTGACCGACGTGTTCAGCGTGCAGGAAGAGATCACCCAGGCCATCGCCGATGCTTTGGGGGAAACCCTGGGTGTGCGCGCGGTTCAGGTGCGGCGTGCGACCGACGACCTCGAAGCCTACGAGTTCTACCTGCGCGGTCGGCAATTGTTCGCACAGCGCGGCTCGAATCTTTTGCCGGCGCGCGAGCTGCTCGAGAGCGCGGTGGCGCGTGACCCGCGGTTTGCCGAGGCATGGGCTGTGCTCGCCGCCATCCACGTGGTGATGCCGTCCTATTTTGCCGAGGCCTCGGCCGACGAGGCGCATGACGAGGCGCGCGCCGCTGCGACCCGGGCGCTAGCCATCGTGCCGCAGCAGCCCGAGGCGCTCGCCGTCAGCGCCCGCCTGGCTGCGGAGCGGGGCGAGCGCCTCGACGCCGTGCGCCTGATGCAGCGCTCCCTTGCCGGGGATCCGAACAACGCCAATTCGTGGATGTGGAACGGCCTGACGCTGCTGGAGGGCGGGCACGTGGGGGCGGCCCGCGCCAGCTTCGAGAAAGCACGCAGGCTGGACCCGCTCAGCGGCATTCATCTCGGCTGGCTCGGCGCGACACTGGCGATCGAGGGCGAAACCGAGGCGGCGAAAACGCACCTGCGGCGCGCCCGGGAGCTCGGCTGGCGCGGCCCCGCCAGCGCCTGGCTGCTGAAGATCGCGCAGGCCGAAGGCGACCATGCGGAAGCGGCGGCCCGCTACGAGGACTGGCTGCGCGATGACGGCCGCATCGCAGCCGAACATCTCGAGGTGCATCGGGCGATCGCGCCGGCCGTCACCGATCCCGCACGCCGCGACGAGGCGCGCGAGTTGTTGTTGCAGGCCGCGGAGCAATGGCCCGAGCAGGAGTGGGTGCAGTTGTTCCTCTTCGTCGGACTCGAGGAAGAGGCGCTGGCCGAGGCGCTGCGCGCGAAGCCGCTCTCGGGACAGATCCTGCTGATGATGGTCTGGTCGCCGGCGGACAGGTCCTTTCGTGAGCAGCCGCGGTTTCTCGAGCTTGCCGAGGCGCGGGGCCTGCTGGCGTTCTGGGAAGCGGCGGGCTGGCCTGATTATTGCCGACGCGTGGCGGCGAGCGGCGAACACGTGGCGGCGAACGCGCCACACCTGGAGTGCGAACGATGAGCCTGTTCAACGAACTCAAGCGCCGCAACGTGTTCCGCGTCGCCGCGGCCTATGTAGTGATCGGCTGGCTGATCCTGCAGGTGGCGGAGATCGTGCTCGGTTTCATCGGCGCGCCGGAGTGGGTCGGCAAGGCGATCATCGCGCTGTTGCTGCTGGGCTTCGTGCCGGTGCTGGCGCTGGCCTGGGTGTTCGAGGTCGGGCCGCATGGCGTGCGGCGGGACGACGGCACGAACGCGCGCGACGCCAGCCCGCAGGCGCGCCGGCTGGACGTCATCACGCTGGGCTCGGTGGTACTGGTGATGCTGCTGCTGGTCTGGCAGCACCTGGGCTCGGCGCTCACCGGGGAGCAGGACGGGCGCCAGGCGCAGCAGGAAAGCCGGGTGACGCAGCAACAGGCGGCGCCGGCGGTACAGGCCGTCCAGTCCGCGCCACCGCCCGCGCGCGTGCGCCCCGAGCCGCCGCCCTTCGAAGTGCCGGCCGGTTCGATCGCGGTGCTGCCGTTCACCAATCGCAGCGCGGAGCCCGACACGGCGTATTTCGTCGATGGCATTCACGACGACCTGTTGACGCAACTGGCGCGCAACGACCAGCTCATCGTCATCTCGCGCACCTCCATGATGGAGTACCGCGACACCACCAAGAACGTGCGCCAGATCGGCGAGGAACTCGGCGTGGCGACCATTCTCGAGGGCGCCGTGCAGCGGGCGGGCCAGCGCGTGCGCATCAATGCACAGCTGATCGACGCCAAGACGGACGCGCACCTGTGGGCCGACACCTTCGATCGCGAGCTGACGCCGGAGAACATTTTTGATCTGCAGTCGGACATCGCCGTGGCGATTGCCTCGGCGCTCGGACGCACGCTGAACGTCGGCAGCACTGCGGCCAGCAGGCCGTCGGCGCCGACGCTGGATCCCGAGGCATTCGATCTCTACCTGCGGGCGCGCGCGATCCGCGACGAAGCGACGGAGAGTCGCATACGCGAGCGCATCGAGCTTTATCGGCGCGCATTGGCGCGCGACCCGAAATTCGCCCTGGCGATGGGCGAGCTGGGGCGGGAATACGTCAACCTGTTCTGGTTCCACACTCGGCGTGACGCCGATCGCAGCGAGGGCGGCCGCTGGATCGACCAGGCACTCGAGCTGGCGCCGGACGAGCCGCAATTGCGGTTGTGGCGCGCGGAATACTTCTACCGCGCCCACCTGGACTACGAGGCGGCGCTGGAGGAACTCGACCGGGCCAGTGAGGGCCTCCCAGGCAGCGCAGAAGCCGCAGGACTGCGCGGCTTTATCGAGCGGCGCGCGGGCCGACCGCGGGAGACCATCGCGGCGCTGGAGCGCGCCGTATTGCTGGATCCGCGTTCCGGCCAGGTCCTGCAAGCGCTGATGGAGACTGGGTGGTTGCTTGGCGATCTCGACACGGTTTCGCGCTGGAACGCGCAACTCGTCGCGCTGCCGGAGATCCCGCAAACCGCCATTGCCCTGCATTCGCAAGCGCGCATGGGCGTGCTCGGGGAGAGCGGGCCCTTGATGGCGCGTTATGTCGATAGCACCGGCACGGTGCTCGTGGCGGCGCCTGTGGGTACGCCCACGTATGGATTCGATTTCCATCACGCCTACATGGCACGCGATTTCGACCTTGCGAAAACATTGATCGACACGTTGGCGGAAGAGTTCTGGGAGGACCAGTTCAGCCTGGTGCCCAAGGCGTTGGCACGCGCACAGCTGGCCCTGGTCCAGGGTCGCGATAACGAGGCCAGGCGGGAGGCCGCTGCAGCGATCGTTTTCCTCGACGCGGTGCTTAAGGAACATCCCGACGATTACCGTGCATACATGGCGCAGGCACGCGCAAAAGCGATTCTCGGCGAGGCCGCCGCCGCGCGTGATGCCGCGAGCCGCTCCCTGGCGATGCGCATTCCATCGCGCGACCAGCTGATCCGGGCGGAATTGCGCGCGGAGCAGTTGCGGGTTCTCGCGATGATCGACGACAGCGACACGCTGGCCAGCGCCATGGACGATTATCTCCAGCTGGAGATGAAGTACTGGCATTTCGACGGCCTGGTGCTGGACCCGGTGTTCGACGCCCATCGCGATCACCCGGCATTCCAGGCGCTCGCCGCGAAGTATTCGCGCAAGGATTCCGGCGCGTGAGTTTCTGGCTCGAACTCAAGCGCCGCAAGGTGGTGCGGGTCGCCGTGGTGTACGCGGCGACGGCCTTCGCCGTGCTGCAGGCGGCGGACATCATGCTGGAGCAGATGAACGTGCCGGAGTGGGGCATGGGGCTGGTGGTGGCCTTCGTCGTGCTCGGCTTCCCGATCGCGCTGGTGCTCGCCTGGGCGCTGGAACTGACGCCGGAAGGCATCCGCAAGACCGACGCGCCGGTGGCCGACGAGACGGCGGCAGGAGAGTCCGCCCCGGCCTTGCTTGGCAAGCGCACCGTGTTGGCAGCGGCCCTGCTGGTGATGCTCGGTATCGGCCTGGGCGCCGGCTGGTTGTTGAAGCCCGCGACCGATGCGCCGGAGATACCGCCTGCGCCGCTGGCCGCGACGCCGGCTTCCACAACGCCGCCGACGAACCAAACGGCCCCCGCAACTGCGGTTGCCGCGGATGTTCAGCTTGGCGACGCAGCAGTCGGGGAACCGGACCAGAACTCCATCGCCGTGCTGCCGTTCCTCAACATGAGCGCCGATCCGGACAACGCGTTCTTCGCCGACGGCATCTCCGAAGAGCTGTTGAACATCCTCGCGGGCGTGGAGGGGTTGAAGGTGGCGTCGCGCACGTCGGCCTTTTCCTTCAAGGGCAAGGACACGCCGATTCCGCAGATTGCGCGCGCGCTGGGCGTGCGGCACATCCTCGAGGGCTCGGTGCGCCGCCAGGGAGAGCGCGTGCGGATCACGGCGCAGCTGATCGAGACGCGCAGCGACACGCACCTCTGGTCGGAAACCTTCGAGCGCGATCTCGTCGATATTTTCCGGGTGCAGGAGGAGATCGCCCAGGCGATCACCCTGGCGCTCAAGGACGTGCTCGGCGTGCGCCAGGTTTCGGTGGCTGCGACGACGACCGACCTCACCGCCTACGAGCTCTTCCTGCGTGGTCGCACGCGCTTCTACCAGCGCGTCGGCCTCGACGAAGCGATCGCCGACCTGCGGTCCGCCGTCGAGCGCGATCCGGATTTCGCCGAGGCCTGGGCGTTCCTCGGCGCGGCCAGCTTCGTGGTTGGCAACGGCGGCTACTCCACCGGGCTCGATCGCGCGCGCCTGATGGACGAGGCCGGGGCCGCTGTGGAGCGGGCCCTCGCCCTTGACCCCGAACTCGCGACTGCAATGGCGGTCAAGGGCCAGCTGCTGACGCGTAACAGGGACCCGGCCCAAGTCGTGGAAGGCTTGCAGCTGCTTGAGCGCGCAGCCAGTCGGGTGACCGCCGATTCCTCTGCGCCGCTCTGGCTCGGCTTGTCCCTGCTGGAGCTCGGGCGTGTCGATCGCGCCCTGCCGCATCTCGAGAAGGCCAACGCGCTGGACCCGCTGGTGGGGATCAACCAGGGCTATCTTGGCATTGCCTATGTCACCGCTGGGCGAGCCGAGGAAGCGATTCTTCTCGGCCTGCGCTCCCAGGAACTCACCGGCAGTGTTTTCTGGTCTTTCCAGATGCTCATTGAGCTGGTGAACTCCGGTGCCGAGGCGCGTGCTTACGAGTTGCTCGGCGCCATGCTGGCCGCTGACGACCTCAACCCTGTTGACCGGCAGTTCTTTACCGAGCTGCAGCTCGCAATCTCAGATCCCGCGCAGCGCGACTCGGTGTTTGTGTCCGGCGAGCCTGGCGCAGACGAGGTCGACCGTTTCCGGGCCGTGGTCAAGGACCTCATGTTCCGTAATGGTGCGCGTGCTATCAGCATGGGGGACTTGAGAGTCAGCCAGCTAATGCTGACGATCGGCGCGTGGTTGCCATCGCTGGGGTGGCTGCGGGAGGACCCCGCCCTTTACGCGTACATGGACCGCATCGGCACCGTGGGTTTCTGGGAGCTGGACGGTTTCCCGCCTGGCTGCCGGCCGGTCGATGATCCAGCCGGCCGCCGGCTGGATTGCAGCGGGTACGGGCAATGAGCTTCTTCGACGAACTCAAGCGCCGCAAGGTCATCCGCGTGGCCGCAGCCTATCTCGTGGTGGGCTGGGTGATCATCGAGGTGGCCAGCACGGTGGCCCCGAACCTGAACCTGCCCGAGTGGACCGCGCGCATGGTGACGCTGCTGGTGATCCTCGGGTTCCCGCTGGCGCTGATCCTGGCGTGGATCTTCGAGGTCACGCCGGAGGGCATGCACGTCACCGAGGGCCGCACGGGCAGCAAGCGGTTCTACGTCATCGTTGCGCTGGTGACGGCTGCGGCGCTCGCCTGGACGTTGTGGCCTGCCTCCGGCCCGGAGCCAATGCCGGCACAGTCATCGACGCTTGCCACAACGCCGCCGGCCACTGCCGAGCCACCGACATCGGTGTCCGCAGTCGATAGCGCAGACAAGAACACCATCGCCGTGCTGCCCTTCGTCAACATGAGCGCCAATCCCGAGAACGTGTTCTTTGCCGAGGGCATCGCCGAGGAGCTGCTCAACATCCTGGCCGGCGTGGATGGGCTCAAGGTCGCGTCGCGCACGTCGGCCTTCTCGTTCCGCGGCAAGGACACGCCGATTCCGGAGATCGCACGCGAGCTCGACGTGCGCCACATCCTCGAGGGCTCGGTGCGGCGGCAGGGTGACCGGGTGCGGATCACGGCCCAGCTCATCGAGACGGAGAGCGACACTCACCTGTGGTCGGAGACCTTCGAGCGCGACCTTGTGGATATATTCCGGGTGCAGGAGGAGATTGCGCAGTCCATTACGGGCGCGCTGAAAGACGTGCTCGGCGTTCAGACCGTGTCGGTGGCAGCCGCTACCGCTGACCTAGAGGCCTATGAGCGCTTCCTGCGCGGCCGGTCGCGGTTTTATCAACGGGTGGACCTCGACGAAGCGATCAGTGACCTGCGCTTCGCCGTGGAACGGGATCGAGGGTTCGCCGAGGCCTGGGCGTTCCTCGGCGCGGCAAGTTTCGTCGTCGGCAATGGCGGTTACCCGACACAGATGGATCGTGACGCCCTCATGGCGCATGCGCTGGAGGCGTCGGAGCGCGCCCTGGAGCTCGACCCCGAGTTGTCGACAGCGCTGGCGGTGAAAGGACAGCTTCTCAGCGGGTCCGCCAGTGCGGAGTCGATCGCGGAAGGTCTCCGCCTGCTCGAGCGCGCAGCGGCGCGCGTCTCGGCCGATACCTCCGCGCGCCTCTGGCTCGGGCTGGTGTGGATCCAGCTGGGCTTTGTCGAGCGTGCCCTGCCGCACCTGGAGAGTGCGCAGGACCAGGATCCGCTGGTGGCGATCAACAACGGCTGGCTGGGGCTGGCCTATGCCATTCAGGGCCGCTGGGAGGAGGGCAGCCGCCTGTCGCACCGGGCCGTCGAGCTCAGTCCCCTTTCATTCTGGACGTACAACATCGCGATTGGGCTCGTGCATGCCGGTCGGGAGGAAGAGGCCAAGCGGCTGCTCTCTGCGGCGCAGCCGATGATGGCACCAGGTTCACTGTTGGACGGGGAGAAACTCGACGAGATACTGGCTGCGCTCGAGGATCCGGGCCGGCGCGCTGATTTCCTGGCGGCTAACCGTTTCGACCCGCAGCGGGACAATGCCGTGGGCGCGATGTACGCGGCCCTGATGTTCCGAGATGAAGATGAGGTCTTCCGTGTGGGTGATACGCGCGGCACTCTCACTATCCTGAGGGCTAGCGCCTGGCTGCCCTCGATGGCCTGGCTGCGCGAGGACCCACGCTTCTACGAGATCATGCACAACAACGCCGTCGCCGCGTACTGGGAAGCCGAGGGCTACCCACCGGGCTGCCGCGCGATCGATGACCCCGCCGGGCGCCGGCTGGATTGCAGCGGGTACGGGCCATGAGTTTCTTCGACGAACTCAAGCGCCGCAAGGTGATCAGGGTCGCCGCCGCCTACCTGGTGGTGGGCTGGGTCGTGATCGAGGTGGCCAGCACGGTCGCCCCGAACCTGAACCTGCCCGAGTGGACCGCGCGCATGGTGACGCTGCTGGTCATTCTCGGCTTTCCGCTGGCGCTGATCCTGGCCTGGATTTTCGAGGTCACGCCGGAGGGTATGCACGTCACCGAAGGCCGCACGGGCAGCAAGCGGTTCTATGGCATGGTGGCGCTCATCACGGCGCTCGCGCTGGCCTGGACCTTGTGGCCGGCAACGCAGACCGAAAAATTGCCGGCCCAGGCTGCTGCCAATCCCGCGTCATTGCCGCCGGGCGCGGCGATTACTCCGCCGGGCGTCGCGAACACACCAGCGGCCGCCCCGAATACCGCGCTGGGCGGCCCCAGCGCCCCACCGGCCGCGGCCGAGTCTTCTGCATCGTCTACCCGTTTGTCGGAAGCTCGTGCCGGCAAATCCATTGCGGTGCTGCCTTTCGTCAACATGAGCGCCGACCCGGAGAACGAGTTCTTCGCCGACGGAATCTCGGAAGAACTCCTCAACGTGCTGGTCAAGGTCGACGACATCGGCGTGGCGTCGCGCACCTCGTCGTTCGCCTACAAGGGTCGCGAACTCGGCGCGGCCGTCATCGCCGACCAGTTGAACGTCAACCACATCCTCGAGGGCAGCGTACGCAAGGCGGGCAACCGCGTGCGCATCACGGCCCAGCTGATCGACGCGGTGAACGACCGCCACCTCTGGTCGGAGACCTACGACCGCGAGCTGACGGACATCTTCGCCATCCAGGACGAGATCGCCAACGCCATCGTCGCCGCGCTACGCGGCACGCTGGGCACGGGCGAGGCCGAGCGCGCGGTGACCGTGCGCGCGGACACCGGCAACCTCGACGCCTACCAGCTTTACCTCAAGGCGCGTGAGTTGTTCCTGACGCGCACCGAGCTCGACGAGTCGGTGCGCTTGTTCGAGGAAGTGGTGGCGCTCGATCCCGGCTTCGCACGCGGCTGGGAGGGTCTCGCCGCCGCCGCCGCGGTGATCATCGACTGGGATGAGGAGTACCCGGACACGGATGCCGCGGCGATGGATGCGCGGGCGCTCATGGCCGCAGAGCGGGCACTGGCCCTCGATTCGACGCTCGCCATGCCCTGGGCCGTGCGTGCCCTGCTGATTCAGTACCGCTTGCCCATTCCCTTCGCCGAGACCCTGGCCCTGTTCGACCGGGCGCTCAACGCGGACCCGATGCTGGCCTCGGTCTATCTCTGGCGTGCGATCACCTGGATCAATCTCGGCTTCATGGAGCGCGCGCTTGCCGACCTCGAGGCCTGCCTGGCCATCGATCCCGCCTACGGCAACTGCGTGCGTTGGAAGGCGCTTGCGCTTGCCTTTGCAGGTGACGACGACCAGGCCCTGGCGCTATACGAGCAGGGTGTGTTGGCAGGTTTCACACACAATCGTGGCGATACCTTCCTATTCCGGCTCGTGGCGCAGGGGGGGCGGCTGCCCGCCCTGCTGATGATGCGCGACCTGGACATGTCGCTGGAACTGCAGCATGCGGTCCTCGCGGCGATCGGGCAGGGCGAGGCTCCCGCAGACATGGACGGGCTGATGGCGCGCAATCCGCGCTTCGATACGCCTAACTGGCACTTCGTCCTGCACGACTACGAGCGCGCTGCTGAATCCTCTGTTCGCCTCACCACCATGGTCGCGCAGTGGGATCCGCTGCACGCGGCGTTCCGTGATTCTCCGGCCTTCCGTAGCATCATCGAGCGGCAGGGCGTCCCCGACTACTGGCGCGAGCACGGCTACCCGCCGCAGTGCAGGCCGGTGGGCGAAGACGGTTACGAGTGCGCGCCGTGAGCCTGTTCGCCGAACTCAAGCGCCGCAAAGTCGTCCGCGTCGCGGTGGTCTACGCTGCGACCGCCTTCGCGGTGCTGCAGGGTGCGGACATCATGTTGCCGCGCATGGGCGTGCCGGACTGGGGCATGAACCTGGTCGTGGCGCTGATCGTGCTGGGCTTCCCGATCGCGCTGGTGCTCGGCTGGGCGCTGGAGCTGACGCCGGACGGACTCAAGCGCACCGAGGCGATTCCGTCCGAGACGGCCAACGCGGCAATGCCCGCCCTGCTGGGCAAGCGCACGGTGTTTGCCAGCGCACTGCTCGTGGTGCTCGGTCTCGGCATCGGCGCCGGCTGGTTCCTGCGGCCCGTGAGCGATCCTGGCGCGGCGTCGGCCGAGGCGCCGGCCGAGGCGCTGGCTGGGGAATCGGCCGCCCAAATTGCGCGGGAGAGATCCATCGCCGTGCTGCCGTTCGCGGACATGAGCCCGAACAGCGACCAGGAGTATTTCTCCGACGGCCTGTCCGAAGAAATCCTCAACCTGCTGGCGCAGATCCGCGACCTGAAGGTGATCGGCCGCACGTCCTCGTTCGCCTTCAAGGGTCGCAACGAGGACCTCCGCACCATCGGCAGCACGCTGGGCGTGGCTTACCTGCTGGAAGGCAGCGTGCGCAAGGCCGGTGACGACCTGCGGATCACCGCACAGCTGATCCAGGCCGACGATGGCTCGCACCTTTGGTCGCAAAGCTACGACCGGCGGCTGGAGAACGTGTTTGCCATCCAGACCGAGATTGCGGGCGCCATTGCCGAGGCCCTGCGCGTGAGCCTGGTGGGCCCGGAGCAGGCCGCGCCGGTGGCCCAGGCGGCGGCTTCGCTGCCGGCCTACGACCTTTACCTGCAGGCCCGGCGGCTGATCCAGGGCCGTACGCGCAGCGGCCTGGGGGCTGCGCGCGAATTGCTCGACGAGGCGCTCGCGCTGGATCCCGACTATGCCCCGGCGCAGGCGGCGGCGGCGCAGGTGTTGCTGCTCCTGAACAATGAAGTGTGGCGCGGTTACGGCGACATCCCGTTGGACGAGGCAGTGGCCCTCGCGCAACCGCTGTTGGACCGGGCGCTGGCGCTCGATCCCGACCTCGCCGAGGCGCATGCGGTGCAGGGTTTGCTGTTCCTTATGCAGCGGGACCCTGCGCGTGCTGAACCGGCGCTGGCGCGGGCGCTGGCGCTGAACCCCGGCCAGTCGGATGTGCTGCACTGGCAGGCGGAACTCCTTGGCGGCGCTGGGCGCCTGCGCGAGCAGCTGGCCGCCCAGCGCCGCCTGGCCGAGCTCGACCCGCTGTACGTGGCCAATCTGGCCACTATGTCCGGGGCCCTGCTGGCTAGCGGCGAGCTGGCTGAAGCACAGGCGACGGCGGTGCGCATGCAGCGCGCCTTTCCGGACAATCCGCAGGGCTTCACGCGCGAAGCCGTGGTGCTATATGCCTCGGGCCGCCTGGCAGAGGCCCAGGCGGCCGTGGCGCGGGCGCTGGAGCTGGCGTCGAAAGACGCCTTCGCGCAGAGGATGAACGCCTGGCTCTACATCACACTCGGCGACCTGGAACGGGTCCTGTCACTGCCGGATACGGGTTTGCACGCGCGGGCACTGGTGGCAAAGGGCCTGGATGGCGAGGCCGTGGCCCTGGCCCGCGGCCGCGCGGCGGCGGCACCGGGTGATCACGTTACTGCCACAGACCTGTTGTACACCTTGTCGCAGACCGGTCGGCATGAAGAGGCGCTGGCCTTGTATCGCGAGCGCTGGGGTGACCTCGACGGGATAGGCGCGGGTTTCGGCGGCACGGGAGTGTTGCAACTGCTGGCGCCGATCGCCGCCGCGCAGCATGCGCTGGGCCGGCATGAGGCGCTGGCCGAGACGCTGGCACGATGGGGCGAGCACCTGGATTTTCTGCGTGGACAAGGCTTTGCAAGTGCCAGCTTCCTGATCACCGAAGCCCGCTACCTGGCGCTGGCCGGCGAACGCGCCGCGGCGCTTGCGGCGCTGGCCGTGGCCATCGACCGGGGCACCCGCAATCCGCTGCTGGGCCGGGACCCGGCGTTTGTGGAGTTGCACGACGATCCGGCCTTCCAGGCACAGGTCAGCCGCATGATCGACCTGATCAACATCGAGCGCGACAAGCTCGAAATGGGACCGCTCCCCGCACCGGTCTACCACAGCCCGGTCATAGGCGGTGCGTCATGAGTTCGGCGCCGGGATTGTTCGACGAACTCAAGCGCCGCAACGTGTTCCGCGTGGGCGCGGCCTACCTGGTGGTGGCCTGGCTGCTGGTGGAGATCAGCGACACGATTTTCCCGCGCCTCGGCCTGCCCGAATGGACGGTGACTTTCGTCATCGCCTTGCTGCTGATCGGCCTGCCGCTGGCACTGTTTCTCGCCTGGGCTTTCGAGCTGACGCCGGAAGGGGTGAAGCGGACCGAGGAGGTGGAGCAAGACGCCTCGGTGACGCCGCAGACCGGTCGGGCCATCGACAAGCTGATCCTCGTCGGCATGGTGGTGGTGGTGGCCGTGATCGTGGCGGACCGGTTCCTGTTCAAGGAGAGCGGGCAGGGCGCGCGTGACCTGCCTGTCGAGACGGCAGGCGTGGCCGAGCGGGAAGACACGACACCAGTATCGGCGGGAGCGGCTGGCGACTCGGGCGTGCAAAGCCCATCGCTTGTCGATGCTTCAGGCGGGCAGCCGGTCGGCGCCCTCTCCGTTGCAGCGGCACAGCCCCAGGCCAGCGGCATCGCCGTGTTGCCCTTCGTCAACATGAGTCCGGATCCCGAGAACGCCTATTTCGCCGATGGTATCTCGGAGGAGCTGCTCAATATTCTCGGCGGTATCGAGGGTCTGAAGGTCGCCTCGCGCACCTCGGCGTTTTCTTTCAAGGGCAAGGACACGCCGATCACCGAGATCGCGCGGCTGCTGGACGTGCAACACGTGCTCGAGGGCTCGGTGCGCAAGCAGGGCCAGCGCGTGCGCATCACCGCCCAGCTGATCGATGCCGGCAGCGATGCCCACCTGTGGTCGGAGACCTACGAGCGCGAGCTGGTGGATATCTTTCGCGTGCAGGAGGAGATCGCGTTGGCGATCACGGCCGCGCTCGAGGACATCCTCGGCACGCCGGAGGTTTCGGTCGATACGCCCACCCGCGACCTCGACGCCTACCAGGACTTCCTGCGTGGCCGATCACGCTTTTACCAGCGCTTCGAGTTGGACCAGGCGATCGAGGACCTGCAGGCCGCGGTCGATCGTGATCCGCAATTCGCCGAAGCCTGGGCATTCCTTGCCGCGGCCACCGGTGTAGTAGCCGGCGGCGGTTATCCGACGGAGCTGGACGCCGCGGATCTCGACGAGCGCAGCGACGAAGCCCAGGCACGGGCGCTGGCGCTGGATCCCGACATTCCCATCCTGCTGGCCGGGATGGGCATGAGCCTGGTGGCACAAGGCAACGTGGTGGAAGGCCTCGCCAGGCTCGAGGAAGCCGCCCGCCAGGTCGACCCGGACACCTCTCCTCGGCTCTGGCTAGGTCTTTCGCTTTCGGAGGTCGGGCGCGTGGATCTTGCGCTGCCCTGGTTCCAGAGCGCACATGCCCAGGACCCGCTGGTGCCGATCAATCACGGTTATCTCGGTTACGCCCATGCCGTTTTCGGCCGCGAAGAGGAGGCCGCGCAGCTCGTCAAGCGGGGCCTGGAGTTGAATCCAAACTCCCCGTACTGGACGCAGCTGCTGGCCTTCGAAGCCATACACCAGGGCGATACGGCGCGGTTTGCTGAGCTCTGGCGAATGCTGGATGACGGTGAAATCGATCGGGCGGTACTGGCCGCCCTGGCCGACCCCGGCCAACAGGCCGCGGCGTTCGCGGCGCTGCCGCCTGACGCGTCACCAAGATTCTTGAACGCGGCCCGGGTCGTCCTGTCACTGGTGTTTCGCGATACCGACCGGTTGTTCGAAGCGGTAGGGAGCGCCGATCGCAGCGGCCAGAACTACATGCGCTTCGCCGCCTGGCTGCCGTCGCTCGGCTGGCTCAGGGAGGATCCGCGTTTCTACGAGTTCATGGCTGACAGTGGCGCGGTGGCTTACTGGGAAGCCGAGGGTTACCCGGGCGGCTGCCGCCCGGTGGACGATCCGGCGGGCCGGCGGCTGGATTGCAGCGAGTATGCGCCATGAGCCTGATTGCCGAACTCAAGCGCCGCAAGGTCGTCCGCGTCGCCGTGGTCTATGCCGCGACGGCCTTCGCCGTGCTGCAGGGCGCGGACATCATGCTGCCCCGGATGGGCGTCCCCGACTGGGGCATGAACCTGGTCGTGGCGTTGACCGTGCTGGGGTTCCCCATCGCGCTGGTGCTGGCGTGGGCCTTGGAGCTGACGCCGGAGGGCCTGCGCGTGACGCCGACTGCAGCGGCTGAAGAGTCGGACGACAGCGCATCCACGCCGGCGCTGCTGGGCAAGCGCACCCTGGCGGTGGCCGCGGGCCTGCTGCTGCTGGGCATCGGCCTGGGCGCCGGCTGGTTCCTGAGGCCGCCCGTGCCGCCGGCCGACCCGCCGTCAGACCCACCTGCGGTGGCGGAGCGCCCGGCGCCCACACCGGCCACCGCGCCCCAGTCAGAAAACGCAGCCGCGACGGAAACCCAACCCGTGCGGGACCTCGCCGTCGAGCCGCTGGCACGCGGCGTCGCGGTGCTGCCTTTCGAGAACCTGTCGGAGGATCCGGCCAACGCCTTTTTCGCCGGCGGCGTCCACGAGGAAGTGCTGACCAGCCTGTCGCTGATCGCCGACCTGCGCGTGATCTCGCGCACCTCGATGCTGCGCATCGCCGAAAGCCAGCTGGACGTGCCGGCCATGGCGCAACGGCTCGGCGTTTCGCATGTGCTGGAAGGCAGCGTGCGGCGCGCGGGCAACCGCGTGCGGGTCACCGTGCAGCTGATCGATGCGGCGCTCGACGAGCACCTGTGGGCCGAGAACTACGATCGCGAGCTCGATGACATCTTCGCCATCCAGAGCGACATCGCCCGCGCCATCGCCGAGCAGCTGCGCATCGAGCTGAGCCCGCGCGAGGCCGAGGCGCTGGCCGAACGGCCGACGGAGAATTCCCAGGCGCACGACCTGTACTTGCGCGCACTCGACCGCCGCCGGGCTTTTTTCGGGATCGACGGCTGGCGTGCGCAAATCGCCCTGTTGGAGCAGGCGCTTGTCCTCGATCCGGAATTCCTGCAGGCCCGGCTGATGCTGGTCGAGGCCCATGGCCGTATGTTCTGGGACGGCGCGGATACGGCGGGCTCGCACGTAGCGCGCACGCGCGAACTGGTCGAGGAGATTTCCCGCCGCTGGCCCGATCGGCCCGAGGCCCTGCTGTCACAGGCGATGTATCTCTACCTGGTCGAAAGCGACTACGCCGGAGCCCTCGAAGCGTGCCAGGAAATATTGTCGCTGCGGCCCAACGACGCGTGGGTGCATTCCTGTATCGCTGCCAGCCACAAGCGACTGAACCAACGTGAGGAGAACCTCGTCGCCGCGCGGCGCTGGCTCGAGATCGATCCGGAAACCGGCGTCGCCTGGTTCGAGCTTTTCAATGCCCTGGCGCAGCTCGGACGCGGTGAGGAAGCGATCGAGGTGGTCGATCGCGCCCGCGCACTGTTTCCCGAGAATACGGTCTTCGATTTCTGGCGGGCGTTCTATGTCTTGGCATTTCGTGGCGACATTCAATCGATCCTGGCCCTGGCCGGTCGAGCCAATGAATATACGAATTCTGTTATTGCCGAAGCCTTGTTCGCCAGCGGCGATGTCGAGCGGGCGCTGGCGGTGCTGGCGCCTGCTGCCGGCGGTTACGATCTTGAGGCCGTTCACGATGACCTGTTGCGTGCCGAGCTCCTGATTTACGCAGAGCGTGGCGAAGAGGCCCGGTCTCACGCGCGTCGCGCCTACGACTACCTCGAGGATCGCGGGGAAACCGAGTTCGCCGCGCTGCCGCCGCGCGGGCGCGGGGCGGCCTATGCCCTGGCCGCTGCCGTGGCTGCTGCCGCCGGCGAGCGTCAGTCGGCCGCCGAATGGTCGCGGCGCGCGCAGTCCGAGCCAAGGCTGGATATCACTGAGGACCGTAACCGGCTGGCCGAGCTGGCTCGCGCCGCAAGCCTTCTCGGCGATCATGACGCTGCCTGGGCACACTACACCGACGCCGCCCGTGCCAGCGGAATGATGATGACGCCGGGCCTGCTGCGTGCCTTTCGGTCCCTGCACGAGGCACGATTCGGCCAGTCTGCGGCCTACCAGGCGCACATGGCGGGACTCGATTCGGAGGATGGGGCATGAGCCTGTTCGCTGAGCTGAAGCGCCGCAAGGTCGTCCGTGTCGCCGTGGTCTATGCGGCGACGGCGTTCGCCGTGCTGCAGGGCGCGGACATCATGCTGCCGCAGATGGGCGTGCCGGAGTGGGGCCTGAGCCTGGTGGTCGCGCTCATCGTGCTGGGGTTCCCGATCGCCATCGTGCTCGGCTGGGCGCTTGAACTGACCCCCGATGGCCTCAAGCGCACCGAGACGGCGCCGCAGGCGCAGACGGGGCAGGGCGAGCAGGACGCGGCTGCCGCGACGCCGGCGTTGCTCGGCAAGCGCACGCTGCTCGTCGCCGGGTTGCTCGTGGTGCTCGGCATTGGCCTCTCAGCCGGCTGGCTGTTGAAGCCCGGCGCTCCGGAGCAGGAACAGGCAGCGACGAGCACGGAACCCGGAAGCCCCGGTATTGCCGGCGTCGCCGCGACTGCTGGGCCGGCCCCCGCACGTGGCGTGGGCGTGCTGCCGTTCACCAATCTCAGCCCCGACCCGGACAATGCCTTCTTCGCCAGTGGCGTGCACGAGGAAGTGCTCACCCGGCTGTCGCTGATCCCCGAGCTGCGGGTGATCTCGCGCACTTCGATGGAAAAGATCGCCGGCGACGGGCTCGAGGTTTCCGAGATCGGCCGTCGTCTGGGCGTCAGCCACGTGCTGGAGGGCAGTGTGCGTCGCTCTGGCGAGCGGGTCCGCGTGACCGTGCAGCTGATCGAGGCCGCCAGCGACCAGCACATCTGGGCCGAAAACTTCGACCGCACCATCGACGACACCTTTACCATCCAGTCGGAGATCGCGCTGGCGATCGCGGCGCAACTCCAGGCGAGCCTGGATCCGAAGCTGCGCGCCAGCATCGAGGCACGGCCGACGGACAACCCGGCCGCTTACGACCTTTATCTCCGCGCGCGCGAGAAGCTAAGAGTCTGGCGCGCCGCCGAGGGTTTTCGCGATGCAGCCCCGTTGCTCGAACAGGCGATCGAGCTGGACCCGGATTTCCTGGCCGCGAAGGCTCGGCTCACCTATGCGTACGGCCAGCTGTATCGCCTGGGGAGCGACCTCGACGGCAATTATGAGCGCAAGGCGCTGGCGCTGGTTACGGAACTGCGCCGGCGGTGGCCGGAGCGGGCCGAGAGCCGTATCGCGTTGGCGCATTACCATCGTCTCATCGAGCGTAACTTCGAGCTGGCGCTGGCCGAGTTCCAGGCGTTGCTGGCGGAGCAGCCCAACGACATCGAGCTGATGCGCGCTGTGAGGACGGCGCTGAAGTGGCTTGGCCGCCGCGAAAAGTTTCTTGAGATGGCCCGGCGGGTGCGGGCGCTGGACCCGGAGAACAGTTCTGACTGGAGCGAGATGCTGATTGCGCTGTTGCAGAACGGCCAGGGGGAGGAGGCGATCGCCATGGCCGAACAGGCGATGACGCAGTTCCCCGATGATCCCAACTATCCATGGGTGCTCGCGTACAGCAAGCTCTCGTTCAAGGCGGACCGGGGGGCCATGCTGGACTACGGCCGCACGCATGGCCTGGGCTTTTCGACAATACGGCCAGACACTCTCGAGCGGACCCGCTTTGCCGAGGGCGACCTGGATGGGGCGCTCGAGATGGTCGCCCAGCGGCGTGCCCGGGCCAGCGGACTCGAGATCGCGGTGCTCGACGCGACCGAGGCCGAATACCTGCGGCTGGCGGGACGTGATGCTGAAGCCGAAGCTCCTGCGCGGCGCGCCTTCGAGGCCATGGAAGCGTGGCTCGAAAGCCGCCGCCCGCTGCCCGGTGGCTACGACGCCGCATGGCTGGCCTCGGCATCCTGGATGGCGGCCCTCGCTGGCGAGCATGAAGCGGCCCTGCACTGGGAGGTCCGGGCCCTGGACATGGCGGAACTCGTCGTGTTCGAACGCGTGCAACGGGATTTTACGCTTGCCGACAGCCGGCGCTGGCGGGGTGATCCGGATGCTGCCTGGAAGTTGCTCGAGCCTTACCTGGGGGACCCTTTTTGGCTTCCGGACGGTCTCCTGCTCGGCCTGGAGCCTTATTTCGATGCGTTGTACGGCGACGCGGCCGCCTATCGCGACTACATGGCGCGGCTGCGGGCGGAGTGGGGTCGATGAGTTTCTTTGCCGAGCTGAAGCGCCGCAAGGTGATCCGGGTCGCGGTCGTCTATGCGGCGACGGCGTTCGCCGTGCTGCAGGGCGCGGACATCATCCTGCCGCGGATGGGCGTGCCGGACTGGGGCATGAACCTGGTCGTCGCCTTGACCGTCCTGGGTTTCCCCATCGCGCTGGTGTTGGCCTGGGCGCTGGAAGTGACGCCCGACGGCGTCAAAGTGACGCGACCACGGGACACGGCGCCGGCGGACGAACCGCCACCCTCGCTGCTGGGCAAGCGCACGGTGTTTGCCAGCGCGCTGCTGGTGGTGCTGGGCCTCGGCATCGGTGCCGGCTGGTTCCTGCGGCCCGCGAGCGCGCCGGACGTTGCTCCGGCGGTGGAGCCCATCGCGGCACCCGCCGCGACCGCGCCGGTCGTCACGGAGAAAACCATCGCCGTGCTGCCGTTCGCCGACTTCAGCCCGGGGCGCGACCAGGAATGGTTCGCCGACGGCCTGGCGGAGGAAATTCTCAACGCGCTGGCGCGCACGCCGGACCTCCTGGTCTCGGCGCGCACCTCGTCGTTCCGCTACAAGGACAGCACACTGGACGTTCCGCAGATCGCCGCTGAACTGGGCGTGGCCCACGTGCTGGAAGGTTCGATCCGCAGCACGCCGCAGCGCATCCGGGTCACCGCGCAGCTGATCCGTGCCGCCGACGGCTTTCACCTGTGGTCGGAGACCTACGATCGCGACCCCGCCGACATGATCGAGATCCAGGAAGACCTGGCGCGCAGTATCGCGCTGGCCATGCAGACCACCATGGACCCGCAGGCCCTGTCGGACATGGCGACGGTCGGCACCCGCTCGGTGGAGGCTTACCAGGCCTATATCCGTGGTGTGGCGGCTTTGGTTGGCAGCACGGCGAACACGAAAGAAAGCTACGCCTCGTTCGAAAGGGCTCGCGCGCTCGATCCCGGCTTCGCCGCTGCACATGCATACGCCGCGTACTTCTGGCTTGAGCAGCTCGACATCACCCGGATCGCAGCCGGAATCACGGACCTGTCACCCGGGCAGATCGAGGCTCGCTTCCACGAGCGCATCAGGCGGGCGATCGACACGGCCTCCACGGCAGCGGAACGCGCGGGTTACGAAGCGAGCGACGCCGCGGTGGAGTTGCGCTGGCGAAAAGCGATCGACCTGTACCAGGCCTACCTGGCCGAGCGTCCGGGCGACGCCGCCGTCAAGGGTGGACTGGTGGACCTGGCCAAGCGGATGGAGGACCAGGCACTGCTGGAACAACTGCTTGAGGGCCTCTGGCCGGAAGCGCAACAGCGGCTGGAAATGGCGCTGTTGCACGTCAATTACGATTATCGTTCGGGCAACTACACCCGCGCCGCGGATCGGGCACTCACCCTGCTGGAGCGGTGGCCCGATGATTTCGGCATGCTGTACCAGGTCCACCGGGTGCTGCTCTGGGACGGCCGCGTTGATGCCGCCCGCGACGTGCTGGAGCACATGCAGCGCATTGCCCGCGGCGACGAGGCATGGGGCGCTATCCCGCCGGCGCGCCAGGCCTGCGCCGAGGGTCGCCGCGAAGACGCTGAGAAGATCCTTGCGAATTTTTCGGGAGACAGCATTTCGCTGCGCTGGCACCTGCTGATGATGCTCGGCGAGCACGCCGCGGCCACCGAGTTATTGATGCCGCTCGAGCGGGACGGGCGGATCTTTGCCCTGTCGAGTTTTCTCGTTTACCCGCATTTTGATCCGAGTCCTTTCCCGTCGCTGGTGCAAATCCTCGAGCGCGAGCAGATTCCGCGCCCCGCAACGGTAGCGCTGCCGTTCGCCTGTCCGCCGCGGGGGGCGGGATCGTGAGCCTGTTCACCGAGCTCAAGCGCCGCGCTGACGCCGGAGGGCATCAAGCGCACCGAGACGGCGCCGGCTGGACTGCAGCGGGTACGGGCCGTGAGCGTGGGTAGTAATTTTTATTACCCTTTGCTACTTTCCTGAAATCACAGGTGAAAGAGGATAAAACCATGTCTGCCCGGAACGCCAAGAGCATCGCGCTGACGCCGCAATGGGCCCGCTGGGTTGACGAACTGGTGGCCAGCGGGGAATACCAGAGTGCCAGCGAGGTGGTCAGGGATGGGCTGCGCGCCCTGCATGACGATCGTGAGCGGGCCGAGGCCGAGTTGGCCGAGATTCGGGCACGCCTCCAGCTTGCGTTGAGGGAGTCTGATGCCGGCGAGTTTGCCGAGGGCTCGGGCGAGGCCGCTGTGAAGCGCGCCTTTGACCGCGCGCGCGACGCCACGGCTTCGTGAAGCCCTGGCGACTGACCCGGCGCGCCGAGAGTAGCCTGGTGGAAATCTTCGCCTGGACCCTGGACCGTTTTGGCGAGCGCCAGGCAATCGCCTGCCGCGATACGCTGATCGAACGCATCGATGCGATTGCCGCTGGCCAGCCGCCGCATCCCCGGTCATGCGGCCAGTTGATGGGCAAGAATCCCGGTGCCAAGGAGCTCGTTTATTACCGTGAAGGCGGTCACTACATTGTCATGCGTGACTCGGAAGAGGCGTTGATCGTGCTCGAATGCTTCCACCAGGCCACAGACTTGCCGCGGCACCTTGAGGCGTTGAAGTGACCCGTGCTTCCTCCGGCTTGCTCGCCGAACTCAAGCGCCGCAAGGTGGTGCGTGTCGCCGTGGTGTATGCGGCGACGGCGTTTGCCGTGCTGGAGGCGGCCGACATGCTGTTGCCGCGGATGGGGGTGCCGGAGTGGGGCATGAACCTGGTCGTGGCGCTGACGGTACTCGGTTTCCCGATCGCACTGGTGCTGGGCTGGGCCCTGGAGGTGACGCCGGACGGCGTCAGGCGCACGGACGAGGTGCCGGCTGTGCAGGGCGAACAGGAAGCCATGCCGGCGCTGTTGGGCAAGCGCACCGTGCTCGTCGCCGGCTTGCTGGTGGCGGTCGGCGTCGGGCTGAGCGCGGGCTGGTGGCTGAAGCCCGGGACGGACGATCCGCAAGGACCGGTCGCCGGGGTCCCGGCAACGCCCGCCACCGCGGAGGCACCGGCGACGAAGGACGTCCCCGCAGCAGGCGTCGCGCCTGCCGCGCTGAGCGTGGCGCGCGAGGAAGGCCTGATCGCGGTGCTGCCATTTCGCAATCGCAGCGTGCGCGAGGAGGACGCCTTCTTCGCCGAGGGCATCCACGATGACCTGCTCACCCAGTTGTCGAAGATCGGCTCGCTGAAGGTGATCTCGCGCACCTCGATGATGCGCTATGCCGACTCGGACAAGTCGATCCCCGAGATCGCACGCGAACTCGGCGCGGCGGTGGTGCTGGAAGGGGCCGTGCAGCGGGCCGGAAACCAGGTGCGGGTCACGGTGCAGTTGATCGACGGCGCCAGCGACGTGCACCTGTGGGCCGAGAGCTACGATCGTGAGCTGAGCACCGAGACGATTTTCGCGATCCAGGCGGACATCGGCCAGGCCGTCGCCAGTGCGATGCAGGTGGTATTGAGCCCCGAGGAAACCGACGCACTGCGGGCGGGGTCGACGCGGAACCTGCAGGCGTACGAGGCGTTCCTGCGCGGCAAGCTATTGTCCGGCTTCTCGGAGATTTCCCCGGATCGCTCCCGCCAAGCCATCGCCGAGTTTGACCGCGCCATTGCGCTCGATCCCGGGTTTGCCGAGGCCTATGCGCGTAAGGCGGAAGTCCAGCTCGTGAGTTTCTGGCTGGCCGTCGGCCCGCGCTCGCTGCGCGAGGACGCCCGGAAAAGCGTGGCAGAAGCGAAGCGGCTGGCGCCGGACAGTATCGAGACCCGGCTGGTCGAAGCGCGCCATTATTACTTCGCGCAGCTCGATTTCGCCTCGGCCGACCGGATCCTGCAGGGGATCCTCGCGGAGGTGCCCGACCACGCCGAAGCCTGGGAGGCCAGTGCCTACGTGGCCCGCCGTGATGGCCGCTTCGACGATGCGATCTTCGCTTTCGAGCGCGCGCTGGCGATCAATCCGCAGGCGGTCGACGTGATCAATTCCATGGTCGAGACGACCGCGCAGGCGCGCGGCGACTTCGCTGCGGCCGCCGCCTGGCTGGAGCGCGCGGAGCGGCTCGGCGGCGACACCCGGATTCGCGAGATCTGGTTGCATGAATGGCGGGGTGACGTGGAAGCCGCATGGGCTGCCATCGAGGGGCCGTTGCCGAACTTCGTGGATACCCCCGCTCGCATCGCCATCTTTTCCCGCGACCCCGAGCGCATCGAATACGCGCTGTCTCCCGCCCTGTGGCCGGAGGACCAGCGGGCCCCGGGTGACTTTCCCGAAACCTACGCGATGGTCAGGGCCTGGGCCCTGCTGGTGATGGGCCGGCAGGCCGAGGCCGATGGGCTGCTGGCGGAAATCAAGGCCCGGATGGAGCAGCGCAGCGAGCCCTATCCTTCGCGGTGGCTGGGCAACAACTATTACCACCCTTCCGACCTGCCCGGCCTGATGGGTGACCTGGAGGGCGTGCGGGCGGCCGAGGCAGATTTCCTCGCGAACGCGCCACGTGATGTCTGGGGCCTGGCCTCCATTCTGCCCAGGCTAGCTGGCGCATTCGCGCGTGCCGGCGATCCCGACCGGGCCGTGCACTACCTCGAGCAGCAGGTGGAGGTCTTCGGTCCGCACCGGTTCCTGGTGTTCTCAATCGATCCGGATTTCGACTCGCTGCGCGACCATCCGCGCTATCTCGCGCTGCAGGCCGGCTACCAGGCGTGGGCGGAGGCGCGGACCATTGAGTAGCATTTTCGCGCAGTCGAAACCACGACTTAGCATTGCGGCGGATTCATGCCGGGCGCAGGGGGTCGATGACCTCCAGGAAGCCGAAGCGATGAAAATCGGTATCGCGGGTCACGATGCGGGCTATGCCGTGCTCGCGCATCAGCGTCGCAGTATGCAGGTCATGCATGAGGTTGCCGCGCGCTTCCGGCAGTTCGTCGAGGCACTGGCGCAGCACGGCCGCGTGCCGGCGAGTCGCGGTCAGGACGCTGAGGCTGGGCGAGGCCAGCAGGGTCTCGATGAATCGCCAGGCCGCGGCGTTGGTCCACGGGCTGCGGTATACGCGCGGGTGCGTGCTGACGCGCAGGAATTCGTAGCAGATCCCCCAGGTCAGGAACCAGGGCGCCGCCTGGCCGCGGGCCTGCTCGATGAGCTTTCGGCAGGGTGCATGGTATTCGCTGTCGGCATCGGCCGCATACAACAGCACATTGGTATCGACGACGAACACGGGCGACGCTCAGTCCCGCTCCATCCGGTCTTGCAGCGCGTCGCGATCGGCCACGTCGACATACGCGCCGCCGCTTTGCCATTGCGGCAAAGGCTCGCGCACCTGGTCCGTGCCTTCCTCCACCTCGTCCAGCACCCGGCGCAGACCGGCCTCGACCAGCTCCGACATTGTCCGGCCCTGGCGCGCGGCCGCCTCGCGCAGGCGCTGCATCACGTGGTCGTCGATGTTCAGCGTGGTCTTCATATGGGAAACCATATGAACGATATGGATATCTGTCAAGGACCTGCGGGATGAACCTGTTCGCCGAACCGAAGCACTGCAATTCGATCGATAGTACTATCGTAAAACGATATCGCCATCGATAGGCTGCGAGGAGCGGAAGCATGGAAACCACCAAGGTCTCACCCAAATACCAGGTCGTCATACCGCAGCGCGTGCGCGAGGCGATGGCGCTGAAGCCCGGCACGCGGCTCCAGGTGGTGCAGTTCGAGGACCGCATCGAATTGATCCCGCTGCGCAGCGCCAAGAGCTTGCGCGGTTCCCTGCCTGGCCTGGACACGGAGGTGCCGCGCGATGCCGACCGGGTGTAGGCCGAGATGAATGTCGTCGACTCCTCGGCCTGGCTGGAATATTTCGCGGATGGCCCCAACGCGGAGCATTTCGCGAGCGCCATCGAGGATACCGCGGCGCTTCTCGTGCCGGCGATCACCCTGCTCGAAGTGTTCAAGCGCATCAGCCAGCAGCGTGACGAGGCGACGGCATTGAAATATGTCGCGGTGATGCAGCAGGGGCGGGTCGTGGATCTTGACGCTGCGCTTGCGCTACGCGCTGCGGCGCTCGGGCTGCGCCACAAGCTGCCGCCGGCCGACAGCATCATTTATGCCACCGCGCAGAGCCTCAGCGCCGTTGTATGGACGCAGGACGCCGACTTCGAAACGCTTGACGGCGTCCGCTACGTGCCGGGCCCGAGCCGATGAGTTTTTTCGCCGAACTCAGGCGCCGCAATGTGTTCCGCGTGGGCGCGGCCTATGTCGTCGTGGCGTGGCTACTGATCCAGGTCGCCGACATCCTGCTCGGCAACTTCGGCGCGCCGGATTGGGTGTTCAAGTCTTTCGTGGCGCTCTTGGCGCTTGGCTTTCCGCTGGCGCTGTTTCTTTCCTGGGCCTATGAGATGACGCCCGAGGGCGTGAAGCGCGCCGCCGACGTTTCCGCGGAAACGTCCGGATCACAGGCGGCCAAGCCGATCGACTGGCTGATACTCGCCGGCATCGCGGTGGTGATCGTGGTGATGGTCGCGGATCGCGTCTGGGCGCCGGCCACCACGGAACAGGGCGACGCAGCGGGGGCGATGTCGGACGCAACACCGCGGCCCGGGCCCGTCCCGCCGGCCCAGCGCGCAGCCGAGGAGGGCGTGTTCATCGCCGTGCTGCCGTTCGACAACTATTCGCCTGATCCTGCCGACGCCTATTTCGCCAGCGGCATGACCGAGGAGATCACCAGCCAGCTGTCGCGTGTCTCGGCCCTGCACGTGATCAGCCGCACGGCGGTCAGCCGCGCGCTCGAAAGCCGGCTTTCACTGGCGGAGATTGCCGCGACGCTGGGCGTCGGCGCGGTGCTCGAGGGCAGCGTGCGCAAATCCGGCGACATGGTCCGGATCACCACGCAGCTGGTGGACGCGACGAGCGGCCAGCA
Organism: Wenzhouxiangella sp. XN24; assembly: GCF_011064545.1. NCBI lineage: Bacteria > Pseudomonadati > Pseudomonadota > Gammaproteobacteria > Chromatiales > Wenzhouxiangellaceae > Wenzhouxiangella > Wenzhouxiangella sp. XN24. Next base: position 265,357 of record NZ_JAAMFG010000028.1, on the reverse strand, counting down.
TCTCTGGAGCACCGACTTCGACCGGGAGCTGGCCGACGTGTTCGGCATACAGCGTGATGTGGCGCTGGCGATCGCCGCGGCGCTGCAGGCGGAACTCAGTCCGGGCGAGCAGGCGCGTATCGAAACCCCGCCCACGGACAATGTCGCGGCCTACCAGCTCTACCTGCGCAGCCGGGAGTTCTCGTCCGTGGGCATTGCGACCAATCGCACGGGCATCGAGCTGCTGCGCCAGGCTGTCGCGATGGATCCGGGCTTCAGCGACGCCTGGGCGCGCCTCTCGTGGCGCTACACCTGGGCGGCCCGGCTCGGCGACCTCGATGCCGTCGAGGAGGCCTTCACGACGGCCCGGCGGGCACTGGACGTCGATCCCGAGTCGCCCTTCGCCCACTTCGCCCTGGGCAGTGCCTACAGCGTCTCCGAAGAGATCGAGGAGAATATCGCGTCTTTCGAGCAAGCCATCGCGCTGGACCCGGACCACTTCACGCTAACGGACCTGAGCTACAACAATGCGCTGACCGGCAGGTCGGCGGTCGCGCTGGCGCAGATCACTCGCGCCGTGCGCCTGTCCCGGAACGTGCCCAACACGCGCTGGCATGCTGCGAACGTGCTCATGAGGCTGGGTGACGAGCAGCGACTGGAGAACTGGCTCGACCTGGCCGCCGCCGAGGGCCTGGAGCTGGGCCGGCTGGACATGGAGCGTGCCTGGCTGCTGGCGCGGCAGGGACGCTCGGGGGAGGCCCTCGAACTCCTGCGCGCGGGCCGCGAACGCTGGGACGGCAACGAGGAATTCGAGCGCTTGTCCGCCGCCATACAGGTCTTCCTCGGGGATTACCAGGACGTGCGCAGCTTCATCGAGCGCCAGGCCGAGATCGCGCCGGCAGCGCGCTTGTATGTTTTCGGGGCCCCTCGCAGCCTGTTCGCCCAGGTGCTGCTGGACGAGGGGGAGGTCGCGCGAGCCACCGCCCTGTTCGAGGAAACCCTGCGGATCCATGAGGAAATGTTCGACGAGGGTCGCGGCTGGCCGGATCGCTGGCTGCAGTCTGCCGCGATCCACGCGCTGCTTGGGCGGCCCGAGGAGTCGCTGCAATGGCTGCAGCGCACTTTCGACGCGGGTCTTTATGTTCCCGCTGCGCTTGCCGTGGACCGGCGCTTCGCCACGCTGCACGACGATGCCCGCTTCCAGGAGATCATTACGCGCATGGACGACGCCCAGGCGGACCAGCGCGCCCGGGTCGAGGCCGAGGGCATCGCCACGGAAATGGATGCGATGATTGCCGCCGGATTGGGGCGGGCTGCCCCGGCCGGTCCGGTGGAGTCGGGGCAGTGAGCGCAGAACAATCCTTCTGGTCGGAACTCATGCGCCCCAACGTCATCCGCGTGGCGTTGTTTTACCTTGTTGCAGCGCGGGTCCTGTTACCCGAATTGCGGTCCGGACTCGCCGTCGATATATTTGCTATCACATAAAGCAAAACCGAAGGATCACAATGGCAAGCAGCCTTCATGTGCGAAATGTCGACGACGAGCTCATCGTGCGCCTGAAGCGTCGGGCCGCGCGCCATGGTCGCTCGGCCGAGGCCGAGCACCGCGAGATCCTTCGCCAGGCGCTGGAGTCCGAGGCGGAGTTGGAGATCAAGCCTTTGCTCGCCAAGATCCGCGCGCTCAGCGCCGGACGCGAGCAGACCCCTTCCGAAGTGCTACAGCGCGAAGGCCGGGACGAGCGTTGAGCGAGGTCGTCATCGACGCCAGTGTCGCGATCAAATGGGTCGCGCCGGAGGCATTGAGCGAGCGCGCCGTTGCCCTGCTCGAAGGCCCACGATTGTCCGCGCCGGATCTGCTGGTCGCCGAATGCGCCAACATCCTGTGGAAGAAGGTTGCCCGCAGCGAGATGGAAGCGGGTGCTGCCATCGTCGCCGCGGAAGCGATCGAGCGGGTCGAAATCGAACTGGTGCCGATGCGCCTGCTCCTCGCAGAGAGCCTGAAACTGGCGCTCGAGCTTGACCATCCTGCCTATGACTGCCTGTATCTCGCACTTGCGCTGGCCCGCGACTGCCGCTTCGTGACGGCTGACGGGAGGCTGGTGAACAAGCTCGCCCAAACGGGCGGACAGCGCCTTCGCGATTGCGTGCTCGGGCTGGATGCGGCGCCGGAATTCTTTTCATGAGCTTCTTCGCCGAACTCAAGCGCCGCAACGTGTTTCGCGTGGCGCTGTTCTATGTGGTGACCGCGTGGCTGGTCATCGAGGTGGCCGAGACGGTGCTGCCGTTGTTCGAGGTGCCGGACGGTGTGCTGCGCGGGCTGGTGGTGCTGCTGGTGATCGGGCTGGTGCCGGCGCTGGGGCTGGCGTGGATCTACGAGATCACGCCGGAGGGCATCAAGCGCGATGCCGGACCCGCTACCGTCGGACAACAGTCCTCCGACACGGGCCGAAAGTTGAACTGGGCGACGCTGGCGGTGGCGCTCATCGCGATCGGCTTCATGGCGATGGACCGGATGCGCCCGGCACAGTCGGTCATGGCGCCTACAGCAACGCCAGCACCGGCGGTAACAACGGCACCGACAGCAACACCGGCATCGCCTGCGACCCAGGCACCGTCGGCGGCCACGGGCATCGCGGATGGCGCAGACAGGGGAGACAGCCCGGAGAAAGCGAACACGGCGAACATCGCTGATGCGGTCGACGCCGCCTCGATCGCCGTGTTGCCTTTCGCCGACCTGTCCCCGACCGGCGACCAGGAATATTTCTCCGACGGGATTGCCGAAGAGATTCTCAACGCGCTGACCCGCGTCGAGGGCCTGGCCGTCGCCTCGCGCACTTCGGCCTTCCAGTTCAAGGGGCGCGAGATCGGCATTCCGGAAATCGCCCGGGCCTTAAGCGTTCGCCACGTGCTCGAAGGCAGCGTGCGCAAGGCCGGCGACACCCTGCGGATCACGGCGCAGCTGATCGACGCGTCCAACGACCGCCACCTCTGGTCGGAGACCTTCGACCGTTCGCTGACGGCCGAGAACGTGTTCCAGATCCAGGATGAAATCGCGGCCGCGATCACCCGCGCACTCGGCGTGGCGATGAAGCTGGACGGCGAGCAACTGGTTTCGTCTGCGGGCGCCACGGACGATATCGACGCCTACGAACTGTACCTCCAAGCACGCACGCTCTTTCACCAGCGCAACGACCTCGACCGGGCGGACAAGCTGCTCGAACAGGCACTCGAACAGGACCCGGCCTTTGCACGCGCCTGGGAATTGCGCGCGCCCATTCCGCCGCTCGCGATCGAGTATGGCGACTCCGACGAGCCGCTGGAGGCCGCAGAGACGCGCTCCCGCCAGTATGCGGCCAGGGCGCTGGAGCTGAATCCAGGCAGCTCTCTGGCGCTTGCCACGATGGGCAAAATCCTGATGGAACGGGGGCTTTCCCTGCGCGGGTTCACAGACTGGGCGACGGTGCTCGATTATTTCGAACGGGCGATCGAAGCGGATCCGACCAATGCCAGCGCCTTCCTGTGGCGCGGCAACACCCTCGATGCACTTGGTTTCACCGAAGAGGCGCTGGCGGCCTACCAGCAGTGCGTCGCGCTCGAGCCCTTGTACCTCCCGTGCGTGAATAATCGTCCGTTCAGCCTGGTCGCCCTCGGCCGATTCGAAGAGGCGCTGGCGATGTATCGACGGGACCTGGGGCGTGGTTTGTCACTGTACGGCTTCGGACTCATTCCTCTTTGGGTGGAAATGAAATCCGACATCCTTTTCATGGAGGCCGCCAATCACTCCGAGGGGCTGCAAGGCTTTCCGCGCCAGGCTGAACTCTACGCCGCCCATCTCGATCCCGGCGGCAATTACGCTGAGCTGGTAGCCGACGCGATCCAGTATCGTCCCCCATCGCAGACCTACGGGGGCCAGACAATTACGGAGTTGCTGCTCGTGCCGTTGGGTTTCACGGAAATCAGCGGGCTATGGTCCCCGAATTGGGGCGAATCGTTCCGGCGCTTCCGCCAGACGGAAACGTTCAAGCAGATCATCCGCGACGCCGGGGTGCTGGCCTACTGGCGCGAGCATCGCTTCCCGCCGCTGTGCCGAGCGGTGGGGGCGGAGGGCTTCGAATGTGATTGACATGGTAGCATGTAGTGCACATGAAACGAGGATGAGCGCATGTCAAGCATGATCCAGATCCGCAATGTCCCGGTGGAGATCCACCGGGCGCTCAAGGCGCGCGCGGCGCTGGCCGGCAAGAGCATGAGCGAGCTGATCCTGGAGGAGCTGCAGGCGATGCTGGCGCTGCCCTCTGAACAGGAGCTGCGTGAACGGCTGGAGCAGGCCGAGCCTTTCGCCATGAAGAAGTCGTCCGCCGCGCTGATTCGCCGGGAGCGTGACGCCGCATGAGCCGGGTCCTGGTCGTCGATGCCTCGGTCGTGGTCGACTTGATTGGGCGGTTTCGGCCGCAGCCGATCGAAGCGTTGCTGTGGGCAAAGGACAGCGTCCTGGCCGCGCCTGAACTCCTCGATGTCGAGGTGCTGCAGGCGCTGCGCCGGCTGGACAAAGACAAGGCCATTCCGCCGAGCCGTGGGGACGTCGTCCAGCTGTTGCGGGCACTGCGCATCCGCCGCTATCGGCACCACAGCCTGCGTGACACCATCTGGTCCTTGCGCAAGAGCATGACTGCCTACGACGCCGCGTACGTGGCGCTTGCGAGCCTGCTGGACGCCACGCTGGTCACGCGCGATGCGAAACTGGCCCGCGCGCCCGGCCTCGATATCCAGGTGGTGGTGCCGTGAGCGCGCGCCCTGGCCTGTTCGCCGAGCTGAAGCGCCGCAAGGTGTTCCGCGTGGCGGCCGCGTACCTGGTGGTGGCGTGGGTCGTGGTGGAGGTGGCGAGCACGGTGGCGCCGAATTTGAACCTGCCGGAGTGGACGCCGCGCATGGTGACCCTGCTGGTCATGCTGGGTTTTCCGTTGGCGCTGGTGCTGGCCTGGATCTTCGACGTTACGCCGGAGGGCGTGAAGGTCACCGAGAATGCCGGCGGCAACCGCGGCTTCTATGTTGTCGCAGCCGCAATCGCAGTGGGTGCGATCGCGTGGTTCCTGTATTCCGGGAGCGCGGACCAGGAAACGTCCGTGGCGGATGTCACCGAAGACCCCTCCATCGCGGTACTGCCTTTCGTGAACATGAGCGACGATGCGGGCAACGAGTATTTCGCCGACGGGATCTCGGAGGAATTGCTGAACATTCTCGCGGGCATCGACGGACTGAAGGTCGCCTCGCGCACCTCGGCGTTCTCGTTCAAGGACACCAATACGCCCATTCCCCAGATCGCCGAACTGCTCGGCGTGCGCCACGTGCTGGAAGGCTCGGTGCGCAAGCAGGGCAACCGGGTGCGGATCACGGCCCAGCTGATCGAGGCCGGCGAGGACGCTCACCTGTGGTCGGAAAGCTATGACCGCACCCTCGACGACATCTTCAAGGTCCAGGAAGAGATCGCGCAGGCGATCACGCTCGCGCTGGAGGGCATGCTCGGCGCGCGCCGCGTGACGGTGCAGGCCGCCACCGGCGACCTGGAAGCTTATGAGCGTTTCCTCAACGGGCGTGCGCGCTTTCACCAGCGCACGGAGCTGGACCAGGCCATCGCCGACCTCGAGTACGCCGTGGAACATGATTCAAGCCTCGCAGAGGCGTGGATCTACCTCGCGGCAGCGCACCACGTTGCGCCCGGCTATCCGTCATCGCGGAATGTTTCCTACGAGGCAACGCAGGATGCCGGACGGGTTGCATTGGCCCGCGCCAAGGCGCTGCTGCCGAACGATCCGCTGGTCGTGGCCCTGCAGGGCAACCTCGAGGCTGGTCGCGACCGCCCGGCAGCGTTGACTTTGTTCGAGCGGGCGTCCGGGATGCGTACCCACGTTTCGACCCCGACCTTGTGGCACGGCCTCGCGTTGCTCATGGCGGGATACATCGACGAGGCGAAGGTCGTACTGGAGCGTGCTCGCCGGATGGATCCTCGGGCAGGGATAAACAACGGCTACCTGGGGTTGGCGTATCTCGCGGCCGGCCAGGATGCCGAGGCGGAGAAACAGATACGGCTCGCCCACGCGAACGGCTGGGCGATCGGCCTGCGGCTCTACACCATTGAACTGGCGGCACGCGGCGAGGGTACGAGGGCGGCAGAGTTCCTGCGCAGCACCCTCGACGCCGAGACGCTGCGAACTCCAGGATTCAGCGCAGTCCTCGCTGCGCTCGAGGATCCCGCCCAGGCGCCAGCCCTGCGTGACGTGATCGGAGATAATCCCATCAATGAAGCGCTGATCTCGCTGGGTCGCGAGGACCAGTTCCTGGATAGCGCGCTCGCCTACGTGCATTTGCCGGAAAGTGACCAGGCCTATTGGTTGCGCATGGCCTGGCAACCGTCGTGGGCCGGCGTACGCGAGGACCCGCGATTTTTCGAGATCGCGCGTGAACTCGGCTATGTGGATCTTTGGGAAACGCGCGGCTATCCGCCGGGCTGCTCGCGCGTTGCTGCATCCGGGGCCGATCGACTGGATTGCCCGGGGATGCGGCGATGAGCCTGTTCATTGAACTCAAACGCCGCAACGTGTTCCGCGTGGGCGCGGCCTACGTCGTCATCGGCTGGCTGCTGTTGCAGGTGGCCGATGTGCTGCTGGATAACTTCGGCGCGCCGGACTGGGTGTTCAAGTCTTTCGCCGCGCTGTTGATTCTCGGCCTGCCGCTGGCGCTGTTCCTCGCATGGGCCTTCGAGCTGACGCCCGAGGGGGTGAAGCGCGCCGAGGACGTGGTCGAATCCGACAGCATCACGCCGCACACCGGCAAGCGCGTCGATCGGCTGATTGTCGTTGGCCTGGTGGCGGTGATCGCGATCCTGGTGGCGGAGCGCTTCTGGTCCGCCGGTGATGCGGACCAGGAACCGGGCATCACAGCCGACGCGCCTGCGGCGGAGACCGAGCCGGTCGATGTGCCCGGCGCGCCCGATGCGGCCGATACGCCCGAAGTACCCGTTGTGCCCGTCGAAAAATCCATTGCCGTGCTGCCGTTCGCCGACTTCAGTCCGGGCGCCGACCAGGGCTGGTTCGCCGACGGCCTGGCGGAGGAAATCCTGAACGCCCTGGCGCGCACGCCGGATCTCAAGGTGGCGTCACGCACTGCGACGTTCGCCTTCCGCGATACCTCGCAATCCCCCGCCGAGATCGGCGCTGCTCTGAAAGTCGCCCACATTCTCGAGGGCTCCGTGCGTCGGGCCGCCGACCGGATTCGCGTGACCGCGCAGTTGATCCGCACCAGCGACGGCTACCACGTGTGGTCGGAGAACTTCGACGGGTCGATCGAGGACGCGATCGCGATCCAGGAGCAGATTGCCTTCCAGATTGCGCGCGCGCTGAAAACGGCGATGGATCCTGACGCGCTGGCTGAAATGCTTGCCGGCGGGACGCGCTCTGTCGAGGCCTGGGAGGCCTTGCTGAAGGCACAGGCCTTAATACAAGACGCTTCGATGATCGATTTCAAACTGGCTGAGAACGACCTGATATTGGCGTCGGCGCAGCGCGCGGTCGAGGTCGATCCGGGCTTCAGCCGCGCACATGGATTCATGGCCAACTTCTGGCAACAGCAGATGACGCCGGTGTCGGCTTTTTATGCGGCAACGAACCTGGCGCCGGCTGAAGTCCGGGCTCGCTTCGACAAACACATCGAGGACGCCATCCGCACGGCCGGCAGCGAGGCCGAGCGCCTGGCCTACCAGGCCGACAGGGCCTGGGTGCAAATGCTGTATGCCGACCGGGTCGCTTATCTGCGGGAGGCCATGGCACTGCGGCCGGAGCAGGCCGACATCCATGTTCAACTGGGCCGGGCATTGATCGAGGTGGGTGAATACGCCGAAGCTCGGGATATCCTGGTGAAGGCCGCGGCGCTGGGGCGCGGCACCGCCCCCGAACTGGTGGCGGTGTACCAGATGCTGCACCGTGTCGATGCAGAGGCCGCACTGGCGATGAGCGATCGCGCCCTGGAGATGGATGCCGGCTCTCTGCAGGTGCTTTACCAGAGTCACCGCGTGCTCCTTTATGCGGGACGGATCGAACGCGCTGCTGACGTGGCGCGTGCCTATGTGCTGCGTGATGCGGATTCCCAGTTCAGCCACATGCTCCAGGTGCGACAGGCCTGCGCTGAAGGGCGTCGAGCTGATGCCGACGCGATCTATGCGCTTTTCAATGGCGACTTGATCCGGTGGCTGATGTTGAAGACGCTCGGTCGTGATGCCGAGGCCCGCGAGCTCCTGCGTCCGCTCGATACCCCGGAGAGGCTTTACGCACTCTCGACCGTTCTCTCCTACCCGTTTTTCGATCCGGGCGATTATCCGCTGCTGGCCGACACGCTGGCTCGCCAGGGCATCCAAAGACCGCCGCCGATGCGAATTCCTTTTGCCTGCGAGGAGAACCCGGGTCATGAGTGACTTAATCGATAACGCCCGCCGCCGTCTGTTACGTGGCTCCATCGGCACTGCGGCGATGGTCGCCAGCGCGCCAGTGCTCGCGGTCACCACGCCGAGGCAGACCGAAGGCCCGTTCTACCCTGCCCATGAACAACCCGACACCGACGCTGACATGACGCGGATCCAGGGTCACAGCGAGCCCGCGCTCGGCGAGGTCATCGAGGTGACGGGCCGGGTGCTCGACGAAGACGGCAAGCCCGTGGCGGATGCGCTGGTCGATGTTTGGCAAGCCAACACGCACGGCCGTTACGCGCACGAGCGCGACTCCAACCCGGCGCCGCTGGACGAGAATTTCCAGGGCTGGGCCCGACTGATGACCGATGCCGAGGGTCGCTATCGCGTCCGCACCATCCGGCCGGGTGCCTATCCGGTCACGGCCGGCTGGACCCGCCCGCCGCACATCCACTTCAAGATCGCCCGCCGCGGCTTTCATGAACTCACCACGCAGATGTATTTTGCCGGCGACCCGCTCAACGAAACGGATCGCCTGCTGCAGTCGGTGCCCGAGCCGGGCCGCAGCATGCTGCTGGTGGAGTTCAGCGCAGCGGCGGAGGAAAGCGTCAAGCAGGGGAGTTTCGATATCGTGTTGCGTCGGGTCTGAGGGTGAAGTGACGCGCATGCAGACAACGGCCAGGCGCAAGTTGCGCATGCTCAATAACGCGGAAACGCTGCAGGATTTGAAAGTGCCACCTGGCAATCGACTGGAAACCCTCAAGGGTAACCGTAAGGGTCAACACAGTATCCGCGTCAATAACCAATGGCGCTTGTGCTTCGAATGGCGGAACAACCACGCCTACAACGTCGAGATCGTCGACTACCACTGAATTCCGGCTGAGGCAGGCTATGACCAAGAAAACGCTCCCCAACGTACATCCGGGCGAGATTCTGTTAGAGGAATTTCTCAAGCCACTTGACCTTAGCCAGAACGCGCTGGCCCGGGCCATTGGTGTTCCGCCGCGACGGATCAATGAGATCGTACTCGGCAAGCGTGGCGTCACAGCCGATACGGCCATGCGTCTCGCAAGGGCATTCGGAACCTCAGAGCGATTCTGGTTGGGTCTGCAGGCCGACTATGACCTGGAGCAGGCCCACTCCAGGCTCGGGTCGTCACTCGATCGTATTCCTCATATTGCAGCCTGACTCTGGTATTTCTGTTTTTGCGCCCGGTGAACCCCACTTCGAGGCAGTTTGACTCATGAGCCTGTTTGCCGAACTCAAGCGCCGCAACGTGTTCCGCGTGGGCGCGGCTTATGTCGTCATCGGCTGGCTGCTGCTGCAGGTGGCCGATGTGCTGCTGGATAATTTCGGCGCACCGGACTGGGTGTTCAAGTCTTTCGCCGCGCTGTTGATCCTTGGCCTGCCGCTGGCGCTGTTCCTGGCCTGGGCCTTCGAGTTGACCCCTGAAGGGGTGAAGCGCGCCGAGGACGTTGTGGAATCCGACAGCATCACGCCGCGCACCGGCCGGCGCATCGACCGGCTGATCGTGATCGGCTTGCTGGCCGTGATCTCGGTCCTGGTCGTCGAGCGGGTCTGGTTTGCAGGAGCGGGTAGTGACGCCGGTACGGACTCGTCGGCGGAGCCGAGCGTTGCAACAGTGGCGGACGACACAAGGCAAACCGGCGCCGAGAGCGAACGCCGTTCCGGCGCGGGGGCAGGCGGCGATCTGTCCGGCGCAGCGCCTGGCGGCGATCGGCCCGACGCAGGGCCCGCCGCAGGGCCTGCCGCGGAAAAAGAATCGATCGCCGTGCTGCCGTTCGCCAACATGTCGGCCGACCCGGAACAGGAATTTTTCGCCGACGGCATCACCGAGGACATCCTCACCCGCCTGGCGGCCATCGGCGAGCTGCGCGTGATCAGCCGCACCTCGATCATGCGCTACAAGGGATCGGACAAGAGCCTGCCGGAGATCGCTGCTGAGCTGGGCGTCAGCCATGTGCTAGAAGGCAGCGTGCGGCGGGCCGGCAACCAGGTGCGCATCACCGGCCAGTTGATCCGCGCGGCCGACGACGCCCACCTGTGGGCGGAAAGTTTCGATCGAGAGCTGGCGGATATCTTCGCGGTGCAAACCGAGATCGCAGATCACATCGTCGAGGCCCTTGCTTTGCAATTGACCGACAGCGAGCGCGAGCGGCTGCAACGCCAGGGCACCGACAACGCGGCAGCCTACGAGCAATACCTGCTCGGTCGCGCCCAGCTGAACCAGTCGTACAGCGATTTCGACGAGATCGCGCGCGCGCTGGACATGGCCGAAGCCCAGTTCCGGGCGGCATTGGACAAGGATCCGGACTACGCTGACGCTTGGGCCGGGCTGGCATCGGCATTGCTACCCCGGTTATGGGTTCAGCCGGAACAGGCCGAGGCGAATTACCAGGCCGGGGTGGAGGCCGCGCGCCGTGCCATTCGTTTGGCGCCGGAGTCGGCTGTCGGTTATGTCTGGCTCGGCCGGGCCTATATGGCTCGTGGGCTGGATGAAGCGGCCATCGAACAATTCCAGCTGGCGGCTGAGATCGAGCCGGACTCGGTCGATGTGCTTTCGGCGCAGGCGGGATTTCATCGTAGCGAAGGCCGGCCTGTCGAGGCTGTAAAGCTGCTGGACCGCGCAGTCCGGATCGAGCCGGGCGATGCCAACCTGCGGGATCAGCTTGCCGGGACTGCGAGCCAGATCGGGGAACTGCAGCTTGCTCGTGATGCGTACCGTGTCGCCTGGGGATCGATCACGCCGCATGAGGCGCGCCTGGCCTGCATGCTGGCTGAGGTCGCTCTGCAGGAGGGGGATGCAGAGACGGCGCGAAGGCACCTTGTTCGCGCGCGGGAACTGGAGCCCGATTCGCCGTTCCAGGCCAATTGCCAATTAGATCATTCCCTGAGGCTCCGTGACCTGGATGCCGTGAGCCAGGTGTTCGAGCGCGAGCGCGAATTTTTCGAGCAGCGCCAGCCGCTCACAGCGGCGCTGGCGCTGGCGCGAACACAGCCGGATGCGGATCTCGAGCCGCTGCTCGCACTTGCCGAGCACCGCTTACGTGAAACAATGCCCCGCCGCTGGGGCAGCAACCTCGAGTACACCCTGGCCCGGATCGAGCTTTTGCGCGGCAACCCTGCCGCGGCGCTGGCGCGTCTCGAAGCCGCCATCGATCTCGGCTGGCGCTCGTATCGCGAGCTCGAGCTGGATATCACGTGGGACCCGGTCCGCGAGGACCCGAGTTTCCAGGCGCTGGCAGGACGGGTCGATGAAGACCTGGCACGCCAGCGTGCCGAGCTGGTCGCCGGCGTGCGGCAGTGATGAATCTCTTTGCCGAAGCCGGATTGAACGGCCGGCGTCCGTCGGCCAGATACTGGGCTTGACCTCAGGATGGGCTGGTGAATAGGCTGATTCAAAATCGTATCTTGAGTTAGCCGCATTTTGACCGAGCGCTATGTCCCACGTGATCTTGGCAAGCAGGTGCTCGGCGCGGCCGGGTCGTTTCCGGCCGTCACGATCACGGGTCCGCGGCAGAGCGGCAAGTCGACGCTGTGCCGGGCATTATTCCCCGACCACCCTTACGTCAACCTGGAGTCGCCGGACCAGCGGCGCTTCGCTTGCGAGGATCCGCGCGCCTTTCTTGCGCAGCTTCCCGACGGTGCGGTGCTGGACGAGATCCAGCACGCGCCTGAATTGACCTCCTACCTGCAGGTCCTGATCGATGAGGACCCGCGCCATAGCCGCTGGATCCTGACGGGCTCGGAAAACTTCACGCTGATCGAATCCACCAGCCAGTCGCTCGCCGGGCGCAGCGCGATGCTCAACCTGTTGCCGCTGACCTGGCCGGAAATCAATCGCTTCGCATCGCCGCCAGCCTCGCTTGATGAAGCATTGTTCGCCGGCGCATACCCGCGCGTGTTCGAGCGCAACATTGCGCCGTCCGACTGGTTTTCGGCCTATGTCGCCAGTTATGTCGAGCGCGACGTCCGGACACTGGCCAACATAGGCGACCTGACCGCGTTCCAGCGCTTCCTGGCCCTGTGTGCCGGACGTACCGGCCAACTGCTGAATTATTCCAGCCTGGCCGCCGACTGCGGCATCTCCCAGCCGACCGCCAAGGCCTGGTTCTCGGTGCTCGAGGCCAGCTTTGTCGCCTTCCGCCTGCCGGCCTGGAGCGGGAACCTGCGCAAGCGGCTGATCAAGATGCCCAAGCTTCATTTCTACGACGCTGGCCTGGCGTGCTGGCTGCTGGGAATTCGCGATCCTGCGCAGTTGCGGCTGCACCCGTTGCGGGGCGCGATCTTCGAGACCTGGGTCGTCGCGGAAATCGCCAAGCATCGCGCTAATTCCGGCGAACGCGGGGGTCTGTATTTCTATCGCGACCACAACGGCGTCGAGGCCGATTTGCTGATCGACGGCCCCGAGGGCTTGACTGTCGTCGAGGCAAAAGCGGGACAGACCGTGACCGCCGACCTGGTGTCCCCCGCGCGCCGGATCGCCGCAACGCTCGGACCGCGCGTCCGCTCGAAGCCCTGGATCGTTCACGGTGGGGATTCGCCACAGCGACGCGGCGACGTTACCTTGTTGCCCTGGCGCCAAGCGAGCGAGGTTACGGCGGATGGATAATCGCTCCAGCACGAGCCTCTGGGCGGAACTCAAGCGTCGCAACGTCTTCCGCGTGGCGATCTTCTACGTGGTCACCGCGTGGCTGGTGATCGAGGTGGCCGAGACGGTGCTGCCGATTTTCGACGTGCCCGACGGGGTGCTGCGTGGCCTCGTGGTGCTGCTGGTGATCGGGCTTGTGCCGGCGCTGGCCCTGTCCTGGATCTACGAGCTCACGCCCGAGGGGATCAAGCGCGATGCCGGCGCGTCCCCGGAGCCGGCGACAAGCACGAGTCACAAGCTCAACTGGGCCACGCTGGTCGTCGCCATCGCCGCGATCGGGTTACTCGTTTATGACCGGCTGACGCCGGAGGCGCCGGCCTTGCCGACGGTGGCGGCTGAAGCGCAGCCGGTCGGGGGCGCCGCCCAGTCGGTGGGCGACGCCGCAGAGCGGGATGCCGCGCCTGCTGCGACTCCGGAGGGCTCGGCGGCCAGCGGCGCGTCGATCGCCGTGCTGCCGTTCGCCGACCTGTCGCCCGGCGGCGACCAGGAGTATTTCGCCGACGGCATGGCCGAGGAAATCCTCAATGCGCTGGTGCGCGTGAAGGGGCTCGAGGTCGCCTCGCGCACCTCCTCGTTCGGCTTCAAGGGCCAGGAGAGCCTCGGCATGCCCGTCATCGCCGAGCGCCTCTCGGTGCGACACGTACTGGAGGGCAGCGTGCGCCGCGCCGGCGACAACCTGCGGATCACCGCGCAGCTGATCGACGCGCAGGTGGACCGGCATCTTTGGTCCGACACCTTCGACCGTCCGCTGACCGCGGAGAATGTCTTCGCCATCCAGGAAGAGATCGCCGTCGCCATCGTGGACGCGCTGGTCGATTCGCTCGGCATCGAGATCGAGGACGAGGTGCGGCTGGCGCATGCCACCGAGAATTTGCCGGCCTATGACATGTACCTGCAGGCCCGCGCCCTGTTCCAGGGCCGTACCGGTCTCGACAGGGCGGACGACCTGCTGCGCCAGGCGCTCGAGCAGGATCCGGAGTTCGTGAATGCGTGGGAACTGCGCGCCGCAGTGCAGACGGTGATCTTCGAGTACGGCTACACGGACTTGTCCCGAGACGAACACCAGCGCCGGGGCGTCGAGTTTGCAGAGCGCGCGCTGGCCCTGGAGCCCGACAGCGGCATGGCGCTGGCCACGCTGGCGAACATGCGGCTCAACGCGACGCTCATGCTGCGGCAACGGCATGATGTCGCCGACATCATCCGGGATCTCGAACGCGCCGTGGAACTCGATCCGCACAACAGCTCGGGACTCAACTGGCTGGGGATGGCGTTGGCCTTCGTGGGCCGGGACGAGGACGCCCTGCGCACCTTCAGTCGCTGCGTGGATGTAGCGCCCCGCTTTGGGCCGTGTCGCGAGAACCAGTACGACGCCCTGTGGGCCATGGGCCGATTCGATGAAGCGTACGCGGGAATGCAGGACGCGCTTAATGACGGGGCCGTCGTGTCCGAGTACGCCAACTTCGGCATGCTGGCGCATTTCGAGGAGAAGACGGCGTTCATGCTGCTGGCCAACCAGTCGAAGTGGCTGCCGGGCTGGTCGCGCCACGGCGACCTGTATGACGCTTTCCGAAACCTCGATGCCGACCATGCCGAACTCCTGGCGGAGTTGAAGGTGTTTCTCAGCACCCGACCGCCGGATCCTGGTTCTTTCGTCGGCGCATTGCTGGTCCCGCTGGGCGACCATGACGCGGCGCCATATTTTTTCCTGGTGTGGAATCCGGAGTACGCGCGCTATCGCGGCTCACCGCAATTCAGGCAACGCATTCGCCAATCAGGCGTGCTGGACTACTGGCGCGAGTATGGTTTCCCGGCGAAGTGCCGGCCGCTGGATGGAGACGAGTTTGCATGCGATTAAGCGGTCGATCATGACCCTGTTCAATGAACTCAAGCGCCGCAATGTCATCCGCGTGGCGTTGTTCTACCTTGTCGCGGCGTGGGTGCTGATCCAGGTCGCCGAGACGGTCCTGCCGCTGTTTGAGGTGCCCGACGGCGTGCTGCGCGGGCTGGTCATCCTGCTGGCGCTGGGTTTTGTGCCCGCGTTGGTCTCCGCCTGGATCTACGAGCTCACGCCCGAAGGCCTGAAGCGCGAGAGCGATCCGTCGCTGTCCGACGCGACGCGCGAACACGGCGCGCGGCGGTTGAACATCGCGGTGATCGCCCTGCTGCTGCTGGCGATCGCGCTGTTCGGCTACGAGCAGCTGCGTGACGGCTCGGCGCCCCCAGGGCCGCCGGCTTCGGCCTCGGCGGCGCAGGTCCCTGGTGATGGCGTGCTCGCGCCCGCGCCGGAGCCCGAGCACGCGTCCGCATCCGCCGCTTCCCCGCAGTCGATTGCCGTGCTGGCATTCGCCGACCTGAGTCCGGATGGAGACCAGGAATACTTCGGCGACGGCATCGCCGAGGAGATCCTGAATGCGCTGGTGCGCGTGCCGGGCCTGCGCGTGGCGGGCCGCACCTCGGCGTTTTATTTCAAGGGTCGCAACGAGGACCTGCGCAACATCGGCGCGACGCTGGGCGTCGCCCATATCCTGGAGGGTTCGGTGCGCAAGCAGGGCGAGCGGCTGCGCGTCACCGCGCAGCTGATCCGCAGCGAGGACGGCTTCCACCTGTGGTCGGAAACCTACGACGGCACCGACGCCGATATCTTCGCGTTGCAGGAGCGCATCGCCCGCGAGGTCACTCGCGAGCTGAAGGTGGCCCTCAATACCGGCCAGGACGAACGGCTGGTCAACGCGGGAACCACGAATCCCGAGGCCTACGCGCTCTACCTGCGCGCCACCGAGGTGTTCAACCGTCGCCAGGCCGAACGCTACGAAGACGCCATCGCTGCTGCGCAGCAGGCGCTGCGTCTCGATCCCGGCTATGCCCGCGCACATTCGCGCCTCGCGACGCTGTACTACCTGTGGTCCAACGTGGCCGCACCGGATCGTCACGACGCGTTGACTGGCGAGGCGGCCAGGCAGGTGCAAGCGGCGCTGGACCTGGATCCCGGACTGGCCGAACCGCATGCCGTGCTGGGGATACTGCACTGGGGAGACCGACGCTATGCGGACTCTGCGGCCGCGCTGCAGAAGGCGCGCGCGATCGATCCGAACGATTCCACTACGCTCTTCTGGGGTGCATTGTTCCATTGCCCACTCGGCGCCATCGAGCTTTGCGAACGCGAGCTCGACCATGTCCTGATGCTCGATCCGCTGTTGCCGAACGCGTTGGGCTGGCGTGCCCGGCTCTATGCCTCTGCCGGCGACCTGGCGACTGCGGAACGGATGACCGAGCGGGCCCGTGAAGCGGGGCTGCGCTGGACGGGAATGGCAATGTCGCGGATTGCACTTCAACGTGGTGACCGAGCGGCGGCGCAGGCGCACATGGAAGAAGTCCACAGGATTTTTGGTGGCGACCTCGCGCCGGAGGCCACCGCAGTCTTCGCGGCGGCGCGTACCGGCGACGTGCAGGCGCAGGAACAGGCCCGCACGATCATCGATGACTATCTCGAGGGGACAACGGGACGCATCAACGCGTTGGTTCCGATGACGCTCGTGGCCATGGGCGATATCGAGCGGGGACTCGGCGTGTTCGCAGATAACCCCACGACCAACGATCCGCTGTTCCTCGGTGAAGTCTTGGGCACTCGCTGGTACCCGGACGTCTGGACCTCACCGGCCTTCCCCGCATTCCTGCGCAAGACCGGCATTGCCGACTACTGGGATCGCTTCGGGGTGCCGGCGCACTGCCGCAAGGAAGCCAGCGGCGACTACCGCTGCGAGTGACCCGGATGCAATGCGAGGCGTGAACTCTTTTAACTAGCAACGATTTCGGAGTAGCAGTCATGGACCTGGGACTTGCCGGCAAGGTCGCGCTGGTGACGGGAGCGAGTCGGGGGATCGGGCGGGCCATCGCGGCAGGACTGGCCGCCGAAGGCGCGCGCCTGGTCATCGCGGCCCGGGGCGCGGAAGGGCTGGATGAGGCGCGGCGCGCTCTCGAGAGTACCGGCGCCGAGGTGCTGGCCGTGGCGGCGGATGTCGGGGATGACGCCAGTGTGGCAGCACTTGTGGAGGCCGCCCGCGCGCGCTTCGGAAGAATCGACATCCTGATCAGCAACGCGTCGGCGCTGGCGGTCACGGGGGATCGGGCGAGCTGGGACGCAAGCCTCCGTGTGGACGTCATGGGCGCGGTCCGGCTGGTGGAGGCCGTGTTGCCCATGATGCGCGCCGCGCGCGAGGGCGTCATCCTCCTTGTGTCGTCCATCTCGGCGATCGAGGCCGCGCCCATGCAGGACTTTGGCTACACCGCGGCGAAAGCTGCCCTGAATGCTTTTGCCAAGAAGCTGGCGGTGGTCGAGGGAGCCCACGGCATCAGGACGAACGCCCTGTTGCCCGGTTCGATCGAGTTTCCCGGTGGCGGCTGGGAGATGATGCGCCAGAATGAACCCGCGATTTACGAAATGGTTCGCCAGAGCGTGCCGGCCGGGCGGCTCGGAACGCCGCAGGAGGTGGCTGAAGCCGCAGTGTGGCTGGTTTCGCCGCGGGCGGGTTGGGTCAATGGCGCGGCACTGGTCGTGGACGGCGGTCAGTCCAGGGCCATACGCTGAACCCGGCGCGTCTTGCGCTCCCGTGCCTAGCGACGGTAACGAGGTGGTTCTCCCCGTGGAATCCGCGCCATAATCGGCGCATCAGGACGCCATCGACCGTGACCGAGGAGCAGCATCATGGGGACCGCCGGGATTTCTGGGACGAACATGAATCACGGTAAGCGCCTCACCCATCATGCCGTGCGGTGTGCATTGATGCTCGCCACCATGGGGCTGGCCGGCGTGGCGGCCGCCTCGGCCCCGTCGCTCCGGCTCGCGGATGATCCCCGTGTCTCTGGTGCAGTCCAGCTGTGGGCCGAATGGGTCGAGTACCAGGCCAGCACCAGTCGGGTGCCCGGCGTCTCCTACGGCATCGTTCACGACCAGGAACTGGTGGCCAGCGGCGCCTTCGGCGAGGCCAATCCGGCGACCGGCGCCCCCGCGACGCCCGATACGCTCTACAGCATCTGCTCGATTTCGAAGCTGTTCACCAGCGTGGCGCTGATGCAGCAACGTGACGCCGGCCTGCTGCGCCTGGACGATCCGGTCGCGCAGCACCTGGACTGGTTCAACATCGAGGATGCGCACCCGGCGGATGAGCCGGTCACCATTCGCGGCCTGCTGACGCATTCCGCCGGGCTGCCCCGCGAGTCCGACTTCCCCTACTGGACCGATCCGGACTATCCGTTCCCGACAAGCGACGAGATTCGCGCCCGGCTCGGCGCGCAGCAGACGCTTTATCCGTCTGCGCGCTACTTCCAGTACTCCAACCTGGGCCTGAGCCTGGTCGGCGAGATCGTGGTGGCCACGTCCGGCCAGGCTTTCGATCCCTACATACGCGAACACCTGCTCGATCCGCTCGGAATGAGCGACACGTATACCGACATCCCGATCGAACTGCGTGGCGGGCGCATGGCCGTCGGCCACACCGCGCTGAAGCGGGACGGGATGCGGGAAGTCGTCGCGCCGTTCCAGACCCGGGGCATCGCCCCCGCCGCGGGGTTCGCCTCCAGCGTCAACGACATGGCGAAGTTCGCCATGTGGCAGTTCCGCCTGTTGGGCGACGGCGGGGACGAGTTGTTGCGCGCCTCCACCCTGCGCGAGATGCAACGCGTGCACTGGGTCGATCCCGACTGGGAAACGACCTGGGGGCTCGGTTTCAGCGTCCGGCGCGAAGGGGAGCGCACCTTCGCGCGCCATGGCGGCGGGTGTCCCGGGTACTACACCGAGTTCCGGCTCGAGCCGAAAACGAAGCTCGGCGCCATCGTGCTGACCAACACCATCGGCTCCGAGCCCGGCTTCTATGCCGCCAAGGCTTTCGACCTTATCGCTCCCGCGATCGAAAGCGCGCTGGACGCACCGGACGAGGCGCCCGCACGCAACGCGGAATGGCTGCGCTATACCGGGGTTTACGACAACATCTGGGGCCAGGTGGCCATCGTGCCATGGCAGGATGGCCTGGCGCTGCTCTACCTGGGGAGCCGAGATCCGGCCAAGGACATGGTGCGCTTACGGCATGTCGGCGAGCACACTTTCCGGCGCGTGCGCAACGACGATGACTCACTGGGCGAGACGGTCTATTTCGAGCCTGGCGAGGACGGCACGGTGCGGCGCTTCAAGCGCCACAGCATCTGGATGAACAAGCTGCGCTGATCGTCGTCCGGGCGGGCAATAGGTTGAGGAACACGGAAAAATGCGATCAATAATCAGCCGATCGGTTTTCGTCCTGGTCTTCGCGGCGCTGCTCCAGGCGTTTGCGCCGCAGGCGGTCCAGGCGCAGACCGGGCCGAATATCCTGTTCCCGGTGGCGTACATAGAGAACCGCCTGCACGGGCCGCTGGAAATTCTCGACGCCAAGCAGGCCAGGCCCAGCGTGGAAGGCGATCGCTCGGCGCGCGTCGTGCTCGCCGGGCCGGACGGCGAACCCGGCATGGAAGTGTTGTGGAAGCCCGTGAGTCCGCCGGGGGACGGCTTCAACAACGAGCCGCGCTATGCGCTGGCGACGTACCGCCTGCAGTCGCTGTTCCTCGACGAGTGTGAATACGTGGTGCCGCCCGTGGTGATGCGCGCACTCACGCGAGATGAATACCGGAGCTTACGCAACGAGGCCCCGGCGACCATCCTGACCACCGACTCGGTGCTGTTCCTGCTGTCCTACTGGCTTTCCGAGGTGTCCCCCAATGACCCATGGGATGCGGCGCGCTTCGCGACGGACCCGCGTTATGCACGCCACTGGGGCAACCTGAATATCCTGACTCACCTGATCGACCACAAGGACGCCAACTACGGCAACCTGCTGGTCTCGACTCACCCGGACGACCCGCGCCTGTTCGCCGTCGATAACGACGTCGCCTTCGATAGCCGCATCAGCGACCGGGGCGATACGTGGAGCCCCTTGCTGGTGGACAGGCTGCCGCAGAAAACGATCGACCGGTTGCGCAGCATCACTCGCGACGACCTTGAACAGGCCCTTGGGGTGGTCGCGGAGTTTCATCTCGAGGACGGCGTACTGACGCCCGTCGCCACGTTCGGCAAGAATCTCGCGAACACCCGCGGCGTGCGTAGCCGGCGGGGACGCATACAGTTCGGTCTCACCAGGGCGGAAATCCGCCAGGTGCAACGGCGCATCGATGACTTGCTGGAGGCCGTGGACGAGGGGCGGATCGGGACGTTCGAAGATTCCGCAGAGGCGCTCGGACTCGCCTGCCTGGCGGTCGCCCGGCAGTGAATTTCTTCCTGACCTTCGTCGAGTTCCTGGTGGCGATCGGGATCGTCGTGACCCTGGTCACCAACTACCTGATCATCAACAAGTTGTGGAAACGGCGCATGGTCCGGGAAGTCGCGGAGAGCGTGTCCATCGCCGCCGCACTGCTGGGCCTTTTCAACGGTATCCCGTTCCTGATCATGTTCCTGCTGATCAATCCCAACCCGGCGGCCGCGACCAAGACCACGATCGGCATCGTCACGGCGGTGATATTCGTGCTCATCGGTAGCGGGCTGTGGGTGGCGGAGTTCCGCCAGCGCGGTTTTCGCAGCCTGTTCCTGCGCGCGCTCAACCTGGAGCGCAAGGAGTCGGCCGACCTGATCAAGCGCCTTGTCCAGCCCAGGGGCGCCACGCAGATCCTGCGCGTGCTGCAAGAACTCGCCTCGGTGGACGGCCACGTGGACGAGCGCGAGACGGAGATCATCCGCCACTTTGCGCGCGAGTGGCGCCTGGAGATGCCCGACGTAGCCGGTGACGGCGCGCAGCGCGGCATGATCGGCCTGCGCAAGGCCATTACGGACTACTTGAACCTCAATCCGCCTGCGAAGCAGGTGGCTGATTTGCGTGACGTGCTGCAGGCGCTGGTGGAGTCCGACGCGCAGGTTGCATGGCAGGAATCCGTGGCGCTGGAAGAGGTGGACGGCATGCTGGCCAGGTACACAGCGGGCGACGATGCGGGGGTGGCGATGCATGAAGTCCTGATCGTGCCGCAGAGCGACGCGCAGGTGGAAGCAGTCCGCACCCTGCTGCCCGGGCGGGAGGAAAAATTCGTGCGCGGGGGACGGGTGTTTTCCGTCGGCAGCTTCTTTTCCGCGCGCTATGCCGAGTTCGTCTGCGAGAGATACATCAGCCTCGGCCTGTTCACCACCGTCGTGGCGGAGGATCAAGCCGTGGGAGGGCAATGATGTTGCACGTCATCCAAGAGAAGATACGCCAGGCCTCCTGGCTGCTCCTGCTGTTCCTGTTGCCGGGCGCACAAGCGCTCTCGGCCGCAGACTACCGCTTCGAGGGCGTCGACCGGGTGGTCGTCGTCGGCGATGTTCATGGCGCCTATGACGAGCTGGTCACCCTGTTGCAGGGCACGGGCCTGGTGGATGCCGAGCTGCGCTGGAGCGGCGGGGAAGCGCATCTCGTGTCGCTCGGGGACCTGCTGGATCGCGGCGACTACGGCAAGCAGGTGATGGACCTGCTGATGCGCCTGGACGAGGAAGCCGCGGCCGCCGGCGGCGATGTGCATGTCATTCACGGCAATCACGAGGCGATGAATCTCGCCGGGGACCTGCGCTACGTCAGCCTGGGCGATTATGCCCAGTTCGGCGCGGAGCAGGCGGGCGAGTTTCCGCCCGGCTTTTTCGAGCGGCGCGCGGCGCTGGCGCCGGACGGCGAGTACGGCGCCTGGCTGCTGGACCTGCCGGTCGCCATCGTCGTCAACGACACCCTGTTCATCCACGGCGGCGTCTCGCCGCTGCTGGACCGGCTTACGCTGGACACGCTCAATGAACGTGCGCGCAGCGATATCCGCCGATTCGCACAGGGCTGGCACACCCTGCTCGACGCGGGCATCGTGAGTGATGACGACGGCCAGAGGATGATCATTGCGCGCGCCGCCGCACTCGGCGAGGACGCTGCGCCGGAAGTGCGGGCGGCGGGCGATGCCATCACCGCGGCCACGGAAGGCCTGCCTTTCATCCCGGATGGACCGCTCTGGTACCGCGGCAATTCGCTTTGCCACGCCTATGTGGAGACCGAGCCCACCAAGCGCGTGCTCGAACAATTCGGCGCCGCCCGGGTTGCGGTCGGCCATACGCCGACCCGCGGCCGCAGGATCACAAGCCGACTGGACGGTCACGTGCTGCGCGTCGATACCGGCATGAACGTCTCGGCCTATCAAGGCCGCCCCTCGGCCCTGGTGCTCGAGGACGGCACGGTGCGCGCCTGGTACGCGGGCGAGGGCTACGCCGAGGTAGAGACGGCTCCGCCCCGTGAATGGGATCGTCCTTACGGCATGAGCGACGCAGAGATCGAGGCTTTCCTGCTTACGGCGGACGTGACCGAGGTCGACGCGGCTGGCGACGCGGAGGTGCAGCGCGTCGTGCTGGAGCATGACGGGCGCCGCCTCGACGCGGTGTTCAACACGGTCGATACCGCCCCGGGGCTGGAATCGCGCAGGTGGCGACGGGGCGACGAGCAGGCCGAACGTTTCGGCTACGAGATCGCTGCTTACCGGGTCGATCGCCTGCTGGAACTGGGCATGGTGCCCGTGACCGTGGAGCGAGAGATCGGCGATGCGCGTGGCTCACTGCGTTTGTGGATTCCGGGATCGTTCTCCGAACGGCAGCGCCAGGCGCAGCAGATTCCCTTCACCGGCGCGTGCGACCTGGCCGGGCAGTATCAGCTGATGAGTGCCTTCGACGTGCTTATCCTGAATGCGGTCCATGACCTGGGCACCCTGCGCTACGATGAAGACTGGCGACTCTGGCTGACCGACCAGTCGGAGGCCTTCGGCGTGGCGAGCGATGTCCGGGCGATGTTGCGTAATTCCGAGCTGACGCTGACGCCGCAGATGGGCGCGGCGCTCGAGACGATTACTGCCCAGAATGTGGCGCCGTTATCGGCGTATCTCCATCCGCGCCAACTGGAGGCACTGGTGACCCGGGCGACGCAGCTGCAGAGATTGCGCTGAAGCGGGGGACCGGGTCGGGCCCATACTCGATGCCGAATTCGGCGTGCACGCTGAGCCCCTCGAAGTCCGTGGCCGTCAGGACCACGCGCCGCTCTCCCGCCGTATCCTGCGGCGGCTGCAGCGTGAACGTCTGGTTGTGCCGGTCGAAACGGATCCAGGCCGGCAGCGGACTGCCGTCGGCCGATTTCGCTTCGTAACGCAGCGTGTCGCCCGGATCAGGGTCCATGAAGGCCCTGTCCGGGACGCTGAACACCAGCATCTGCCCCGCGGGCACGTAGACGTCGGGCAGGGGCGCCTGGATGACCGGTGGCATGTTGGCCAGGTTGTGCCGGATCTCGCCGTGATGACGGCGCCCGATGGCATTGCCCAGGGCGAAAAGCACCGCCGCCAGGCAGAGGTTGATGCCGATGATCCAGCCGATCTCCAGTCCGAGCACCTGCGCCACGAGAAACACCATCATCGCCTGCAGCAGGTCGCCGAAGCGCACGAAGAACGTGTCGATGGTGGTCTTGCCGACGTACTTCTCTTCGCGCGTCACCGGCAGGTAAAGAGTGTGATTGGTCGTGTTCTGGATCGAGTAGTTGGTGGTCATCTCGATGATCATCAATACCCGCACGAGCGCGAAGACCGGGAAAAACAGGATGAGGCCGTAGTTCAGCAGCATGACGGCCGGCAGGATCAGGATGGCGCCGCGCACGCCGAACCAGCGAAAAATGCGTGACACCAGGAACAGCTGGACGAGGATCTGCAGCGCGGTCAGGGTGGCGTAGAAATTGCCATAGAATTTCGAGATGACGGTGCCTGTCGTCAAGCCGGCCGTGCTCGCGGCGACCAGCTGCGCTGCATGATCGCTGAGGAAGGCCGCGAGAATATACGTGCCGTTGCTGTTCACGAGGTTGAGCAGCAGCACGAATATCGCGATCCGGAACAGGTAGCTGCTTTGCAACACGGTGCTGAAACCGCCGAGCACCCTGGCAAACGAGCTCCCGGCCTCGGGCGCTTCCTCTGCTGCGGCTGCACGCGAGCCTTCGGGGACGGCACGCTCGGCGACCCGGCTGAGCAGCAGCACGCAGACCAGCATGGCGGCCGAAAGCAGCATGAGGTTCGTCACGCCGACCACCTCGTAGAGCCGGCCCGCCACCTGGCTGCCCGTCAACGCCCCGAGCGCCGCGCCGACCATGATGAGGGCGAACAGCCGCTGCCCGGTCTTGATGTTCAGCAGGTCGGCGGCAAACGCCCAGAACTGCGCGACCACCATGACGCTGTATACCCCCACCCAGATGAAAAACGGTACCGCCACCGGGATGCCCAGCCAGAAGAGGAAGGCGAAGATCAGCAGGTTGGACGCGAAGAATCCCCCGACCCAGCGCAAGACGACCGACTTGTCGCCGCCGCGCCTGAGGTAATCGAATAACAGCTTGTACAGCGGGACCAGGAAAATCAGCGTCACGGCAATTGCGCCGTTGGCGTAGGAGCGCACCTCGGCCGAACCTTCGACGAGGATCAGCGTATCGCGCACGAGCTTGATGAGGTAATAGCCGTGCAGCAGGAGAAAGACCTGCGCCAGCATGAGAAACACGGTGCGTCCCTCGCCGGGGCGCAGCGAGGTGAACAGCTGCAAAAAGCGCTCGAAGAGGGTCAGGCGGGAGAATGTCGGCGCTGGCATCGGCGGGATCTCCAGTGCCGCGCTCAGCCTGGTTTGTCGAGTTCCGGCAAGGGATCGAGGCGCGCAGCAATCAGTTTTCCGGCCCGATCATAGTCGACGGCCGCGGCATTATCGAGACCCGCGGTCAACTCGACGAGCAGCGTCTCCTGGATCCGTCCCCGCCGCTGCGCTTCGGCATAGGGCACATCGTCGCGAAACATGACGAGGCCGTAGCGCCGGGCAAAGCGATCCGGATGGCGTCGTTCCAGTTCGAAGGCGACCGCCTGCCGTAACAGGAACCCGGGATCCCGGACCGAGTCCCGCATCTCGACGTAGTTCTCCAGCGCCATGTCCGCGATGGCGTCCGCATTGGGTTTACGTCGCGCATAGAACATGCGGAAGGCCGCGGCGCGAGCATCGTCTGCGGAGCCTGCGTCTTCAACGGAGCCGAAACAGCGATCGAGTTCCAGCGCGTCCTCGAAGGCGCAGTTCATGCCCTGGCCATGGAAGGGCACGATGGCATGGGCGGCGTCGCCGAGCAGCAGCGCCCGGTCCTCGAGGTGCCACGGGGAGCAGCGCACGGTGCCGAGCGTGCCGGTCGGGTTGGCCAGGAAGCTGTCCTCCAGCTCGTCGATCAGCGCTGCGGCATCCGGGAACTCGTCGGAGAAGAAGCGGCGCACGGCCTCCTTGGTGCCGAGGCTGGCGAACGACGGTTCGCCGCTCTGCGCGAGGAACAGGGTGACCGTGAAGGTGTTGTCCCGGTTCGGCAGGGCGATCAGCATGTGTCCCCCGCGCGGCCAGATATGCAGTGCGCCCGGATCCATGCGCGGGGCGCCCCGCGCATCGGCCAGGATGCTGAGCTCCTTGTAGCCGTGCGAGAGCATGTCTTCGCGGCTTTCGTAGCCGGGCCGGTTCGCCAGGGCCTTGCGCAACATCGAGCCGGCGCCGTCGGCGCCGATGCACGGCGTCAGCCTGACCTGCTCCCGGGTGCCGCTCGTTTCGTCTTCGAACTCGAGCGTGTCCGTGTCGAAATCCACCGCCATGCAGCGCATGCCGAAACGGATGCGCACGCCGGCGCGTTCCGCCGCCTCCAGCAGCAGGGCGTTGAGTCCCGGCCGCGAGACGGAGTAGATGACCTCGTGCGCCCGTTGACCGTAGGGCTGGAAGTCGAGCGCTCCTTCGACCGGGTGCACCATGCGGCCGCGCATCTCGGTCAACAGTTCCGCGACGGCGGTCTCGAGGCCGGCCGCCCGGAGGGCCTTCAGGCCCCGGTTCGCCAGCGCCAGGTTGATGGAGCGACCGGCAGGCAGCGCCACCCGCCGCAGGTCGGGACGCTGCTCGTAGATCGTCACTTCACGGCCGCGACGTGCCAGGAAGATGGCGGCCAGTGCGCCGCCGAGTCCCGCGCCGATGAGCGTGACGGCCCGGCTCACCGCAATGCGTCCGCCAGCACCGCGACGAAACGTTCGACGTCGCTGTAGCGGTTGTAGAGCGGTACAGGCGCCACGCGGATCACGTCCGGTTCCCGCCAGTCGCAGACGATGCCCGCTGCGCCGAGGCGAGCGAATGCCTTGCGCCCGGCGGCCGTGCCCGCACGCAGGCGGAGGGAGAGCTGGGCGCCGCGGCGCGCCGGTTCACGGGGCGTGATGATCTCGACGGCGGAGCCGAGGTGCTCGTCGAGGCGGTCTTCCAGCAGCACCGTCAGCGCCAGTGACTTCTCTCGCAGCAGGGACGGGCCGGCGGCCGTGAACAGTTCCAGGGACGCGAGGAGCGGCGCCATCGCGATCACAGGGGGGTTGGACAGCTGCCATCCTTCCGCGCCCGGGATCGGCACGAAGTCCGGATCCATGCGAAAGCGCGTCGCCTTGTCGTGTCCCCACCAGCCCGCCAGGCGATTCAGGGTGGGGTCGTCGCCGTAGCGCGCATGGACGAAAGCGCCCGCCACCGTGCCGGGACCCCCGTTGAGGTACTTGTAGCTGCACCAGGCCGCGAAATCGGCGTTCGCGTCGTGCAGGTCCAGGGGCACGTTGCCGATGGCATGGGCGAGGTCCCAGCCGGCGAGCGCGCCCACCGCATGCGCCTCCTCGGTCAATGCGCCGATATCGAATGCCTCGCCCGAGAGATACTGCACGCCGGGCAGCAGCGCCAGGGCCAGCGAATCTCCGGCGGTGCGGATCGCCGCCACGAGTTCCTCGGTTCGGACATGGGGCTCGCCGGGGGCCGGCCCGACCTCGACCAGGGCGTCCTCGGGATCGAGCCCGTGAAAGCGCAGCTGCGATACCGCCGCATAGCGATCGGACGGGAAGGCCGAGCGCTCGATCAGGAGCTTGTAACGCCCTGCGGAGGGGCGGAAGAAGCTGGCCATCAACAGGTGCAGGTTGACGGTCAGGCTGTTCATGCAGACGACCTCGCTTTCGTGCGCGCCCGTGAGCTGCGCGAGCGGCGCCGCGAAGTGATCGGTGTAGTCCTTCCAGGGCCGGCGTCCCCGGAAATGGCCCTCGACGCCGAGCTCACGCCAGGCCTGCAACTCTTCTTCAACGTAGCGCGCCGCGTTCTTGGGCTGGAGGCCGAGTGAATTGCCGCACAGGTAGATGCAGTCCTCGCCTTCGTGGCGGGGGATATGGAACTGGTCGCGGAAGGCGGCCAGTGGATCGAGCGCATCGAGTCGTGCGGCGTTCATGCGCGGAACCGGGCCGCATCGAGGCCCAGCCACTCCAGTGCCGTGCCGGCCAGCAGGCGGGCGCGGGTCTCGGCCGACAGGTCGTCCATCCGCGCGATCATCTCCCCGGGCACCGTTTCCCCGAGCGGAAACGGGTAGTCGCTGCCGAGGGCGATTCGCTCGGCGCCCAGCAGGCGGATCATGAAACGCAGCATGTCCGGATCGTGCACCAGCGAATCGACGTAGAACCTGCCCACATAGTCGCGCGGGTTGCGCTCGTTATCCACCGCGACCAGGTCGGGGCGCACGCGAAAGCCGTGTTCGATGCGTCCGAGGGTCGCGGGAAAGGCGCCGCCGCCGTGGGCGAACAGGACCCGCAGTCCGGGCAAGCGCTCGAACACGCCACCGAAGATCATCGAGCAGATCGACAGCGAGGTTTCCGCGGGCATGCCGACCAGCCATGGCAGCCAGTACTTGGACATCCGGTCCCGGCCGAGCATCTCCCACGGGTGGACGAACACCGCGGCGCCGAGGTCGCGCGCGGCCTCGAAAACCGGGAAAAGGTCGGGATGGTCGAGATTCATGCCGTTGACATGGGTGCCGATCTCGATGCCGGCGAGTCCGAGCTCCTGCATGCAGCGCTCCAGCTCGCGAATCGCGAGATCCGCGTCCTGCATGGGCACGGTGCCGAGTCCCACGAAACGCTGCGGATGTGCGGCCACGAGGCTCGCGACGTGGTCGTTGAGGAGCCCCGAGAGGTCCAGTGCATCTGTCGGCTTCGCCCAGTAGCTGAACATGATTGGCACCGTGGACAGCACCTGGACGTGGACGCCGCTGTCATGGCATTCGGCCAGGCGCCGGTCCGGGTCCCAGAGATTGGACTGCACCTCGCGGAACAGCTTGCCGTCCTTGAGCATGTGCGCGCAGCCCGGGCCGTGCTCCGCGAGCTGCACCCAGCCGCCGTAGCCGTAGCGTGCCTGCAGGTCGGGCCAGCCGGGCGGCAGGACGTGGGTGTGGGTGTCGATGGTCAAAAGTCCCGTGTTCACGTCGCCGGGGCCTCGCGCGCGGACTCGTGACCGCAGGAATCGCATACACGGTTGGCCGGGTCGGCGTGAAAGCGATCGAATATCGGCGGCAGCTGGGCCACGATATCGTCGACGTGCAGGAACTCCTCGTAGAGCTTGTGGCCGCAGCGATCGCAGAACCACATGAAGCCGTCCTGCTCATCCGGCCGGCGGCGACGCTCGATCACCAGCCCGACGGTGTCGGCGTAACGTTGCGGAGAATGCGGCACGCCCGGCGGTAACAGCATCATCTCGCCCTCCCGCACCGGCACGTCGACGATCGCGCCGTCCTGCACGGTCTTCAGCAGCATGTCGCCCTCCAGCTGGTAGAAGAGCTCCTCGCCGGGATCCCAGTGGTAGTCGGTGCGGCTGTTGGGACCCCCCACGACCATGACGACGAACTCGGCGTCCTCGAACACCACCTGGTTGCACACCGGCGGCTTCAGCCGGTCGCGATGCGTCTCGATCCATTGCCGGAAATCGAATGCTCGTAGCGGGCGCATCTCAGTCCTCCACGGTGGCAATGCACTTCAGTTCGATGGCGATGGGCGTCGGCAACCGGGTAACCTCGACGGTGGTGCGACAGGGCGGATCGGAGGGGAAATATTCTTTCCACACGCGGTTGAAGACGACGAAGTCCCGCTGGATATTCGTCAGGAACACCGTCACGTCGACCAGTCGTTCCCAGCGGGATCCCGCGGCTTCGAGGACGCTGCGCACGTTGGCGAAGACTGCATGGCATTGGCGCTCGATGTCGTGCGCCAGGATGTTGCCGGCCTCGTCCAGCGTCACGCCGGGGATGGGTCCGCCGCCCGGCGCGCGGGGGCCGAGGCCGGACAGGAACAACAAGTTGCCGACCCGCCGCGCATGCGGGTAGTGACCCACGGGGGGCGGTGCGGTACTCGTCGTGGTGCTGCTCATATCACTCGTAACTCACGCAGACGTTTTTCGGTTCGGTAAAAAAGCGCATCGCCTCGAAGCCGCCTTCGCGACCGACCCCGGAGTGCTTGGTGCCGCCGAGAGGCGTGCGCAAATCGCGCACCATCCAGCAGTTCACCCAGACCATCCCGGCCTCGACGCGCGCCGCCACGCGGTGACAGCGCCCGATATCCCGGCCCCACACGGAGGCGGCCAGGCCATAGGGCACGTCGTTGGCGAGCGCCACGGCGTCGTCCTCGTCGTCGAAGGGCAGCAGCGTGGCCACCGGGCCGAAGATCTCTTCCTGGTTGCTGCGGCAGGCCGGCGCCAGGTCCTCGATCAGGGCCGGGGAGACGAACCAGCCATCGCGGCAACGCGCCGCGTCCGGGCGAACGGCTTCCCCGCCGCAAAGGACGCGGCCCCCCTCCTGTCGCGCGAGGTCCAGGTAGCCCAGGACCTTGTCGCGGTGTGCCGCCGAGATCAGTGCGCCCTGGTCGGTCTGCGGCGCCAGCGGATCGCCGACCTCGAGTGCCCCGGTGCGGGCGACCAGCGCGTCACGAAAGCGTGCGTAGAGCGATCGCTCCACCAGGATCCGCGAGCCGCACATGCAGACCTGCCCCTGGTTGGCGAAGGCGGCGCGCAGGACGCCCTCGATCGTGCGCTCGAAATCGCAGTCGGCAAACACGATGGAGGGATTCTTGCCGCCGAGTTCCAGGGACAGTTTCTTGAAGGACGGCGCCACCGTCGTCGCGATCCGGGCGCCGGTGCGCGTGCCGCCGGTGAACGACAGCGCACGGATCGCCGGCGCCTCGACGATGGCCTGGCCGATGCCGGGGCCATGGCCGTGCAGGATATTGAGCACCCCGGGAGGCAGGCCGGCCGCGATGCAGATCTCGGCGAACAGGCTTGCCGAGGCAGGCGCCAGCTCCGACGGCTTGGCGATCACGCAATTGCCGGCTGCCAGCGCGGGCGCGATCTTCCATGTCATCAGGTAAAGAGGCAGGTTCCAGGGCGAGATGCAGCCGACGACGCCGTGCGGTTCGCGCAGCGTGAAATTGACGCCGGCGTCGCCCATGGGATGGGCTTCGCTGGCGAATTGCGTGGCCGCCGCGGCGAAGAAACGCAGGTTCGCCGCGACCCGCGGGATGTCCATGCTGCGCGCGAGCGCCAGCGGCTTGCCCGTGTCGCGGGATTCCGCCTGGGCGAGCGTCTCGATGCGGTTCTCGACCTCGGTCGCGAGTGCATTCAGCCAGCCGGCCCGGGCCTCGGCGCCGGCCGTGCGCCACGCCGGTTGTGCCTGTCGGGCCGCAGCGACGGCCTGCTCGAGATCGACTTCATTGCTGTCCGCGACGCGCCCGTAGACGTGGCCGGTGGCTGGTTCATATACATCGAGCCATTGGTCGCCCGCGGGCGCCTGCAGGCGCCCGTCGATGTAGTTGCGGATTTCGGGCAAGCCGCTCAAAGGCTCGCCATGCGCCCGCCGTCCACGGGAACGTTGATGCCGTTGATATACGCCGCCTGGGGGGAGGCGAGAAAGCCCACCGCCCAGGCGATTTCCTCGGGCCGCGCGAAGCGCCCGGTCGGCACCTGGGCCAGCGCCGCCCGCTCGATCTCCTCGATGTCGCCGCCGGATTTCTCCGCACGCTGGCGAAACAGGTAATCGAGACGTTCGGTGCTGGTGAAGCCCGGCAGCACGTTGTTCACCGTGATCCCGGCCGGCGCGAGCTCGCGCGACAGCGTCTTCGCCCAGCTCGCCATCGCGGCCCGGATGGTGTTCGAGACGCCGAGGCCCGGGATGGGCTCCTTCACCGAGGTCGAGATGATGTTGATGATCCGGCCGTACTTGGATTTTCTCATCCCCGGCACCAGGGCCTGCGCGGCCAGCTGGGCCGCCAGGACATGCTGGCGGAAGGCGTCGGCGAATTCTTCGGGCCGGGCCTCGAATACCGGTCCCGCCGCGGGCCCGCCCGTGTTGTTGACCAGCACGTGGACAGGTCCTTCGCCGGCGATGTCGGCGAATGCGCGCGAGACCGCCGCCGTGTCCAGGAAATCGACCGCCCGGATGCCGTGTTGCGCCGCACCGCCGGGCAGCCTGGCGGCGACGGCAGCCAGCGCCGACTCGTCGCGCGCCACGAGCGTCAGGCTCGCGCCCATGTCTGCCAGCACCCCGGCAATGGCCCGGCCGATGCCGCGGCTGGCGCCGCATACGACGGCCCTGCGTCCCTCGAGCTTCAGTTGCATCGTGTTTTTCTCCTTGTTGTAGAGCCGATGTTCTAGCGAGCCTGCGGCGCAAGGCCCGGCCCGCACTCCACGCTGTGGCGCGTACGGTCGTCCAGTCGCAGCGCGGTGAGCCGACCACCCCACACGCATCCCGTGTCCAGGCTGAAAACACCCTCGTGCGTCATTTCGCCGAGCGTGGACCAGTGACCAAAGACGATGCGCTGCCCGGCGCTGCGGCGCCCCGGAAAACGGAACCACGGCGTCAGGGATTCATCTCCCGGGATCTCCGGCCCCTTGTGTTCGAATTCCAGGCTGCCATCGGGTCGCACGTAGCGCATGCGCGTGAAGGCGTTGACGATGAAGCGTAACCGGTCGATGCCTTCGAGGTCCGGCGACCATCGGTCCGGGCGTTCCCCGTACATCTGGCGCAGCACGCCGATGAAGCTGTCGCCGCCGAGGGCCGCCTCGAGTTCGCGTGCTGCGCTGCGCGCTTCCTCGAGATCCCACTGCGGGGGAATACCCGCGTGCACCATGGTAAACCCGATCCCCGCGTCGTGATGCAGCAGGGGGCGCCGTCGCAGCCACTCGAGCAGTTCCATGCGGTCGGGGGCGTCGAGGATCTCGTGGAGCGTATCGCGCGGTTTCTGCGGCCGATTGTTGGCCCACGCGGTGGCGAGCAGGTGCAGGTCGTGGTTGCCCAGCACGCTCACGGCGGCGTTACCCAGCGCGTGCACGAAGCGCAGCGTCGCGAGCGAGGCGGGACCGCGGTTGACCAGGTCCCCGCAGAACCAGAGCCGGTCGCGGGCGGGATCGAAATCGATGCGCTCCAGCAGGCGCTGGAGCGGATCCAGGCAGCCCTGCAGGTCACCGATGGCGTAAACCGTCATGTCAGTGCAGTGAACGCCACGTCAGTGCAGCGCGCCCGGCCTCGCCAGCGTGAAAGCGCTGATCGGCGCCTCGAAATGCCGTCCGGCCTCATCGACCATCTGGTAGGCGCCGCGCATCGAGCCGACCGGGGTGGGGATGATTGCGCCGCTGGAATAGCGGTAGCCCTCGCCGGGCTGGATCAGCGGCTGTTCACCGACCACGCCTTCCCCCTGAACTTCCTGGACCCCTCCATCGGCATCCGTGATGATCCAGTGGCGCGACAACAGCCGGGCGGCCGTCGGCCCCTCGTTGCGTATGGTGATGCTGTACGCGAAGGCATAGCGGTCATGCGCGGGGTCGGACTGGTGGTCCAGGTACGCGGTTTCGACCTCGATGCAGATCCGGGATTCAGCCATGAGAATGCTCCGTCGGCAGGCGTATCGCGTAAACCCCGATTCTACACGAGGCCCGTGCGGGCCTAGTCGCTGAGACGCACGGCGAGCACGTCGCAGGCAGCGGCGTGCAGCACGGCGTCCTCTGTGAGGTTGACGATCAGCGCCAGTCCATGGCGTTCTCGACTGCCGATCACCAGCAGGTCCGCGGGCCAGTCCCGCACGGCGCGCAGCAGGTCGGCCTTGATGGTGCCGGCGACGACCTCCTGCTCGACATCCGGCAGGCCGGCGGCGGCCGTGAGTTCCGCAAGCCGGTTGCGGGCTCCTGCGACGAGTTCCCGCTCGATGTTCACCGCGGGCAGCAAGGCTTCCCCCATGGGTTCGACCGGCACGTACTCGACGACGTGCAGGACACGCAGCTTCGCGCCGGTGAAATCCGCAAGCCACTTTGCGCGGGCGAGGACCCGTTCGCTCTCGGTGTCCAGGTCCACGGCCACAATGATTCGCTGGTAATCCATTCCCGCTCTCCCCGCTGGCGTGCTCACCATGATTATAGGCGCGTGGCGGCCGCGAGGCGCGCGAAGTCACCCGGTGACAGGGTTTCCGCGCGTGCGCCGGGATCGCAGCCGACCATGCGTATCGTATCGGCGTCGACCAGGCCGGCCAGCGCATTGCGCAAAGTCTTGCGCCGCTGGCCGAAGGCCCGCCGTACGACCTCCGCGAAGCGCTGGGGATCGACCACCGGGAAGGGCGGGTCCCGCCACGGCGCCAGGCGAACGATGGAAGACCACACTTTCGGCGGCGGACGGAAGGCGCCGGGGCCGATGTCGAACAGCGCCTCGACCCGGCATGCGACGGCGATCATCACGCTGAGCCGACCGTAGGTCTTCGAGCCGGGCCCGGCCGTCATCCGCTCGACGACCTCGCGCTGGAGCATGAAGTGCATGTCCTCGATCACGGCGGCCTGCTGGATGAAGCGGAACAGCAGCGGCGTGGAGATGTTGTAGGGCAGGTTGCCGACCAGCCGTAGCGGCGGCCCGTCGCCGGCCAGGGCCGCGAGGTCCATGCGCAACGCATCGCCCTGGATGACGGTCAACGAATCCCCGGCTTCCGGCCGGGCGGCGAGGCGCGCGGCGAGGTCGCGATCGAGTTCGATGACGGTGAGGCGGGCGCCCCGGCGCAGCAGCGGCATGGTCAGGGCGCCTTCTCCCGGGCCGATCTCCACGAGACGTTCGCCCGGCACGGGATCGACCGCAGCCACGATGCGCTCGATGACGGTTGCATCATGCAGGAAATGTTGTCCGAAACGCTTGCGTGGCGCGTGGCTCATGCGGACGCTGCTGTGCGTGCCGCGATCTCGATCGCCAGTTCGAGTGCCGCCGCCATGCTGCCCGGGTCGGCGCGCCCGCGACCCGCGATGTCGAGTGCCGTGCCGTGGTCCACGGAGGTGCGCAGCAGCGGGATGCCCATCGTGATGTTCACCGCGCGGCCGAAGCCTGCGTACTTCAGGACCGGCAGGCCCTGGTCGTGATACATCGCCAGCACGGCGTCCGCCCCGGCGAGGCGTTCCGGGGTGAACAGGGTGTCGGCCGGCAGTGGCCCCTCGAGCGAGAGGCCTGCTGCACGCAATCGTTGCAGCGTCGGTGCGATGACGCGGATCTCCTCGTCACCCAGGTGGCCGCTCTCCCCCGCATGGGGATTCAGGCCGGCCACGAGGATTCTCGGCTCGGTGATGCCGAAGCGTTCGCGCAGCCCGGCATGCAAGCCGCGCAGCACGACATCGAGGCCTTCCGGGGTGATCGCGGCGGGGACGTCCCGCAATGGCAGATGCGTGGTCGCCAGGGCGACGCGCAGCTCGCCGGAGACCAGCAGCATGACGGGGCGGCCGCCCGCGAGCTCGCCGAGAAACTCGGTATGACCGGAGAAGGCGTAGCCGGCATCGTTCATGACACCCTTGTGCACGGGAGCCGTGACCATGCCGTCGAACTCGCCTTCCAGGCAGCCCCGCGCGGCGCGCCGCAGCGTGGAGAGCACGGCTTCTGCATTCCGCGGGTCGAGACGGCCGGGGACGGTTGGCACGGCGAGCGGGATGTCGAGGACCTGCAATTCGCCGGCGCGATGAGGCCGGGCCGTGGAGACGGAGACGGGTTTCACCTGGGAACCGAGGCGTGCGGCCGTCTCCCGCAGGTGCTCCAGCGGACCGACGGCCACCAGGCGCGCCGCCCAGGGTCGCGCGGCGACCGCCAGGCACAACTCGGGACCGATGCCGGCGGGCTCGCCGGTCGTCAACGCAATAGCGGGCAGGGCCCCCATGCGAGGCGCGGCTCAGCCGCCGCGGATCTCGACCCAGGCTTCGTCGCGCATGCTACGCAGCCAGAGCTCGGTTTCCTGTTCCTGCTTGCTGGCGCGGATGGCTTCGATGGCCTGCCGGCGCTTCACTTCGTCCGTGGTGTCACGCTCCTGCCGATCCTCGAGCAGGATGATGTGCCAGCCGAACGGCGAGCGAAAAGGTTCGCTGATCTCGCCCGGTTCGAGTTGCGCAAGAGCCGCGTCGAACTGCGGCACGAAGGTGCCCGGCGGATTCCAGCCGAGATCGCCGCCACGGACGGCCGAACCCGGATCTTCCGACTCCAGAGTGGCGATGTCGGCGAAGGCTTCGCCGGCCTCGATGCGGGCCCGGAATTCTTCGAGGCGGCCGCGGACGGTCTCGTCGTCGACCACTTCGTTGGTGGTCAGCAGGATGTGGCGCGCCCGGGTCTGCATCTGCACGACACGCTCGTCGCCGCCACGAATCTCGTTGACGCGGAAGATGTGAAAGCCGCTGCTGCTCTGGATGGGGGCGCTGACCTCGCCCGCGGACAACGACTGGATGGCTCCGGCGAATTGCTGCGGCAATCGTGAGCCGCGGCGCCAGCCGAGCCGGCCGCCTGACAGCGCCTGTTGTCCTGCGGATTCGGCCACCGCGAGTTCGGCGAAATCGTCCCCCGCCTGCAATCGCGCATAGACCTCATCCGCGCGTTTTCGGGCGCTCGAAAGCTGCTCCTGGTTCGGATTCGCCGGCAGGGCGATGAGGATCTGGGACACGTCGTAATCGAGCTGGTTGCCGACGTTCGCCTCGTTCTGCTCCAGCCAGCGCTCGATCTCGCTCTCGGAGACCTGGATCCGGGCGTTCACGTCACGTTGCCGCAGGGCCTCGATGGTCATCTCCCGCCGCAGATCTTCGCGGAACGCCGTGTAGTCGATGCCCTCGGACGCCAGGGTGGCGGGCAGGTTCGCAAAGGGGATTTCGTTGCGTGCGGCGACGCGCTCGAGTGCGAGGTTCAGCTGTTCGTCGCTGATCCGGATGCCGAGTCGCGCGGCGCGTTGCATCTGCACCTGCTGGACCACGAGGCTCTCCAGGATCTGGTCTCGCAGCAGCTCGGCCGGCGGCATGCGGGTGCCCTGGGCGCGCAGCTGTTCCGTGACCCGCGCGACGCGGTCCTCGAGTTCGGATTGCAACACCACGCCGTCGTCGACCACCGCCACGATGCGGTCCAGCAGCACGCCGGAATCGCTGAGCGAGCCCGACTGTGCATGGAGCGGCGCGCCGAAGCTCCCCAGCAGCCCGGACGAGAGCAGGGTGGTCGATAAAAAAATCTTCGAAAACAGTCGCATAGGATCTCTATTGGTCATAAGCGGAGTAGCCTAGGATATCACTCTCGAAGCGCTTCCTCGCCCCGGCGCCACCGAGCCCCTTGAATTCCACCTGCAGCCGTATCGCCGCATCGGTGCTGCCGTCGCGGCGGCTGACCTGGTCGCTGGCCGAGAAGCGGACGGCCCAGCAGCAGCTTTCGTATTGCAGCCCGAAGAGGCGATCGACGGCCGTTTCGTCGCGCAGCGAGTATTCGATGCCGCTGACGAAGCTCCAGCGGCGCGCGATCGGCCAGCCGACGGAGAACGCCAGGTCTTCCAGCAGCTCCGGGCGGTAACGATAAGACAGGTTCACGACGCGGTTCGGCGCCGGCTGGTACTGCACCCGGAACTGTGCAAGGCGGGTTTCGGCGGTGCCGGTTTCCCACTGGTAACCGATGTCGGCGTTCCAGTTGTTGAACAGGCCCAGGCCGAGTTCGAGCACGATGGGCGAACCTTCGGCGGTGTCCAGGCTCTCACCGGGCAGGGCCACTTCCGGGTCCGACAGGTACCATGCCTTGCCGAGCGATGCGGTGAGGAATTCGCGCCCGGACTCGGACTCGAGCAGGCGGGTGGTCACGCCGACGCTCACCTGGTTGGTGTCGCCAAGCCGGTCGAAGCCGAGAAAGCGGTTCGGGCGAAACAGCTGGACATAGTTGAAATCCGGCCGGCCGCTGTCGAACAAGGGCAGGTCATCCTGGTCCCGTTGCGGGATGAAGGCGTAGAGCGCCCGCGGCTCGATGGTCTGCACGAAGCGGCCCCGCGAAAGCGCGCGCTCGAAGACCAGGCCGGAATCGATGCTCAGGATGGGCGCCACGTAGCCCGGATTGTCCTCCGCGCCCGGCGGCTGGTCGGTCAAGGTGTATTGCACCATGCGCAGCCTGGCGCTCGGCGTGAAGAAAAATCCCGGAGCGGCGATCGGGAGACTGACGCCCGGCTCGAGGACCGCGCGCCCGCCCTCCGGTCCTACATCGCGAACGAATCCCGCCGCCTCGGTGGTCACCTGCCAGTCCAGTCCGAGCGGTCCGTCTCGCCACAGCCCGTTGGCGCTGATCTGCGGCAGCCGCGCGTAGGGGCGCTCGTCGTCCGGAATCCCGAGGTCGAGCGTGCGGAAGTTC
Organism: Wenzhouxiangella sp. XN24; assembly: GCF_011064545.1. Classification (NCBI taxonomy): domain Bacteria; kingdom Pseudomonadati; phylum Pseudomonadota; class Gammaproteobacteria; order Chromatiales; family Wenzhouxiangellaceae; genus Wenzhouxiangella; species Wenzhouxiangella sp. XN24. Next base: position 227,689 of record NZ_JAAMFG010000028.1, on the reverse strand, counting down.
TGCATGCGCGCCACGATGCGCCAGGTGTCACCGATATAGTCCGCCTGCAGCAGGCGCTCGAGGTGGGTCCGGCTGGTGACCTGGGTGCCGCGCCCGAGGTCCTGGAAATAATCCGTGTCGGAGACATCCTCGAGGGCCGCGGTGAAGCGCCAGCCGTTGTCGAAGCGGGTGACGTGCCCGACATTCACCCAGGCGCGGGCGTCGTTGGTGGCCAGCGCACTGTCCCGGTAGAGGTAGTCGAATTGGACGCTGCCGCGGCTCTGCTCGGTCAGGTAGCGGAACTCGTTCTGCAACTGCAGGCCCCGCCTGGACAACAGCGCGGGGGTAAGCAGGTAATCATAATTGGGCGCCAGGTTGAAATAGTAGGGCGCGGCAAACTCGAAACCGCTGCGGGTCGACTGGCCGAATTCCGGCACCAGGAACCCCGATTTGCGCCGGTCGGACAGCGGAAACGAGAGGTAGGGCCAATAGATGACCGGCGTATCGAACAGGCGCAGCGTCACGTGCTCCGCGACGCCGGTCTCATCGTCGATATCGAGATCGAGATGGTCGATGCGCAGCCACCAGTCCGGGTCGTCGCCGGGACACGTGGTGTAGGTCACCCCGTCCATTTCGATCCGGCCGTCCTGGTCGGCCCGGATCCGTTCGGCGCCGCCGCTCGCGGGTTGCGAGGGAATCCGGTATCGATTGCCGCTCAGGATGGCCATGCCCTCGGCCGGGAGGAACTCCAGGGAGTCGGCTTCGACTTCGAAGCCGGGCTGCAGGTAGCGCGCCCCCTTGACGGCCACCACGCGCCCCGCGGCGCGATCCCAGGTGGCGCTTTCGGTCTCGAGGCGCTGGGCCCCGCGTTGCAGCACGACACCGCCGGAAAACTCGGCGTTTCCTTCCGCCTCGACCTCGGCCCGGTTGGCGGATACCTCGAGCCGGCCGCTGTCGTCGATCGGGCCCAGGTCGATCGTCTCGGGCAGGGGACAGATGGATCCCTCTTGCGCGGCAGCGCCCGCCCACGGGAAGCTGAGGAAAAATGAAAGGACCAGCAGTCGATACATCAAGCGCCCCGGCGACCGGACGCTAACATGGCATACTTCGACGCGAGTCATCAATCGCCACCCGGCGCGGATCCGGCGAGGAGATCCCTGTGAAAGCCATGGTGCTGGCGGCAGGTCGGGGCGAACGGATGCGTCCGCTCACGGACCAGATGCCGAAACCCCTCCTTCCGGTCGGCGGACGACCGCTGGTGGCGCATCATCTCGTGGCGTTGGCGGCGGCCGGCTACCGCGAGGTCGTCATGAACTGCGCCTGGCTCGGTGAACAGCTTCGCGCGACCCTCGGAGACGGACGGGAGTGGGGCGTCAGCATCGCGTATTCCCCTGAGCCTTGGCCGGCGCTCGATACCGGCGGCGGCATCTTCCAGGCCCTCCCGCTGCTCGGTCCCGGCCCCTTCCTGCTGGTCAACGGCGACACCTGGTGCGACCTGGCGCTCGCGGGGCTCGCGCTGCCGCGCGACATGCTGGGCCACCTCGTGCTCGTGCCGAATCCGCCGCACAATCCGGATGGGGACTTCGGTCTGGAAGATGGCCGGGTACTGCCGGATGCCGATTCGCGCTACACCTACAGTGGCTTGGCCGTTCTTGCGCCGGAGCTGTTCGACGGCTGTACTCCGGGGCGGTTTCCCCTCGCCCCGTTGCTGCGAAAAGCGGCGGGCGAGGGCAGGCTCAGCGGAGTGTTGCACGATGGATTCTGGACTGACGTCGGTACGCCGGACCGGCTCTACGCGCTGCGCGCGAGGCTGGGGGCAGCCTGAGCCAGTTCGTCCAGCAGGGCGGCCTCGAGGTCGTCGGCTACCGAATCGATATCCCGGTCCACGCCCAGGGCGGCCAGTTGGGTGACCTGCAGCCCCTCGTAGCCGCAGGGGTTGATGCGGTTGAACGGCTGCAGGTCCATGGCGACGTTCAGCGCCAGCCCGTGGTAACTGCAGTTGCGCCGGATGCGCAGCCCGATGCTGGCGAGCTTGCAGCCATCGACGTAGACCCCGGGCGCCTTGCGATCGCCTTGAGCGTCGATGCCGTAGCCTGCCACGCAACGGATCACCGCCCGTTCCAGGACGCAGACCAGGGCCCGGGCGCCCAGCCCCGCGCGTCCCAGGTCGAGCAAGGGGTAGACGACCAGCTGGCCGGGCCCGTGGTAAGTGACCTGGCCGCCTCGATCGACCTGCACGACGGGGATGTCCCCGGGCGCCAGCAAGTGCTCGCGCCGGCCGTTGAGCCCCAGGGTGAAAACCGGCGGGTGTTCCAGGAACCACAGCTCGTCGGGCTGCTCGGGACCGCGCGTCTGGGCAAACGATTGCATACGGCGCCAGGTGGGCTCGTAGTCGACGCGGCCGAGCCGATGCACCACGGGAAAAGTCATCAAAGCACCATCAGCACTCGATCATGCGCCGACAGGTCGGTATAGATCGCATCGAGCTGCGCCTGGGTCCGGGCGTGGACGATCACGGTCAACGCGACGAAATTACCGTCGCGACTGTCGCGCAGCCGCACATGATTCTCCGGCACGGGGCCGGCATGCGCCTCGACCATGGCGACCACGAGTTCGCGGAACCCCGGATCTTTCCGGCCCATGACCTTGAGCGGAAAATCACATGGAAATTCGAGCAGGGTCTCGCTCATTCGAACCACAGCAGGACGGAGTGCAGCGCACGCCGCGCGAGCCCCCCCTCCGTCGATCTGCCCAGGGGATGCAGTGGCCGCTCCGCGAGCGGCTCGTCCTCCAGGCTGACCTTGATCCGGCCGACCGCATCCTCCGGCGCCAGCGGGGCGACCAGGGGCGACTGCAGTTCGAGCGAGGCCTGCATGGCATCGTAGCGGCCCCGCGGCACGGTCACCCAGAGATCCTCGGTCAGGCCGAGGTCGAGGGTGTCCTGCTCGCCTTTCCAGATCCGCGCGCTGGTCACGGCTTCGCCTGCCGCATAAAGCCGGTGGCTTTCGTAGAAGCGGAAACCCCAGTTCATCAGGCTCTGCGTGGCATCGGCCCGGGCCTTGGCGCTGCTGGTGCCGAGCAGCACGGAGATCAGGCGCATGCCTTCGCGCTCTGCCGACGCCACCAGGCAGTAACCCGCGGCATCCGTCATGCCGGTCTTCATGCCGTCCACGCTGGGGTCGCGCCACAGCATCTGGTTCCTGTTGCGCTGCGTGATGTTGTTGAAAGTGAACTCGCGCTCGGAATAGAACTGGTAGAACTCCGGGAACTCGCGAATGATCGCGCTGGCCAGCAGGGCGATGTCGCGTGCCGAACTGTAGTGGCCCTCTGCAGGGAGGCCGTTGGCGTTGAGGAAGTTGCTGTTCACCATCCCGAGGCGCCGCGCATACTCGTTCATCAGTTCGGCGAACGCCGCCTCGGAGCCGGCCGTATGCTCCGCGAGGGCCACGGAGGCGTCGTTGCCGGACTGGATGATCATGCCGCGCAGCAGGTCCTCGACACTGACGCGCGAGCCGACCTCGATAAAGGTTCGTGAACCGCCGGTGCGCCAGGCGCGCTCGCTCACGGTGACCAGGTCGTCGAGGCGCATCTGGCCCTTGCTGAGCTCGCTGAACACCACGTAGGCGGTCATCAGCTTGGTGATGCTGGCCGGATCCATGCTCGCGTCGGCATCTTTTTCCGCCAGCACTTCGCCGGAATTGAAGTCCAGCAGGATATAGCCGCGGGCGGCCACCGCCGGTGCTGCCGGAACGGGGGGCAGCAGGGACGCCGGTTGCTGGGCGATCGCGGCAAGCGGCGGGGAGAACAGGACCAGCACGAGACAGAGAACGGATATTGAGCGCATGACTCCCGGGGGCGGCGCATGGCCGTCGTTGTGAGGGGTGGAACCAGTCAGGAATGTTACACGCTCGGTCGCGGAGCGTGTAGGCGGGCTCAGTCCGTCGAGAGGTGCGCGTCCCGGATTCCCAGGCCCCGCACCCGTTCGAGGGTGCGTTCGATTTCGTCGATCGCGGTCAAAGGCCCGATCCGGACCCGGTAAACGCGTTGCCGCGGATGCTCCTGCGGCGACAGCACGACGCCGTCGATACCGCTTTCCACCAGCCGGGCCTGCAGGCGTGCGGCGTTCTCCTCGCTGGAGAACGCGCCGACCTGTAACCAGCTGGGCTCCGGGGACGACCCTGCACCACCCGCAACCTGCGTGTGGTCGGACGTGGCCAGCGCCTGGCGAGGCGTGATGATTTCCACGTCCACGGCTGCGGTGCCCTCGTTGTGCATGCCGAGGCGCACGGCCGCGGCGTAGGACAAGTCGATCACCCGGTCGCCGATGAAGGGCCCGCGGTCGTTGACCCGCACCACGACGCTGCGTCCGTTCCCCCGATGCGTTACCCGCACGTAGCTGGGCAAGGGCAGGGTCTTGTGCGCCGCCGTCATCGCGTACATGTCGTAGGGCTCACCGCTCGAGGTACGCCGGCCGTGGAACTTCGTCCCGTACCAGCTCGCGATGCCGCTCTCGCGGTAACCGGCGGCATCGTTCATGACGTAGTAGCGCCGCCCCCTGACCTCGTAGAAGGGCGGGTTGCCGCTTTTGCTGCGCGGCTCCGCGCGCGGGACGGCATCCGGAATCCCGGCAGCATCCAGCGGGCGGGCAGGCGGGCCGTCACCGAGGCCGAAACCGGGATCGCGCGGCGCGAAGCAACCGCCGAGCAGCAACAGCGCCGCGATGGTGCCGGCCGTGGCGGCCTTCCGGAGGCCGCCCTCAGCCCGCATTCGCATCCCCTTCGACGCGCGCCCGGATGGCCTCGCCGAGCTGGTGGACCGCAAGCGCATACATCAGGCTGCGGTTGTAGCGCGTGATGACATAGAAGTTGTGGAAGCCGGCCCAGTAGCGTGGGCCCTCCTCGTGCTCGAGGACGAACAGGCCGGCCGCTGCTGACGGATCGCTCGGAGCAGGCCCGTCAAGCGAGACGCCGGCCGCCCGCAATGCGCCGACCGTGGTGCCCGGCTTCAAAGCCTGGGCCGCGAGATCCGCCGGATCGCGTTCGCCCGCGACCGCGGGGACCACCACGGGTTCACCCCGTCGCCAGCCATGGTCACTGAAATAGCCCGCGACGCTGGCCAGGATGTCGTCGCTGCTGTTCCACAGGTCGATTCGCCCGTCGCCATCGCCATCGACCGCATAGGCTCGATAGCTGGAGGGGATGAATTGCGGCAGTCCCATCGCGCCGGCATAGGAGCCCACCGGTGTCTCGATCTCCAGTCCCTGCTCATCGACCAGCAACAGGAACTGCGCGAGTTCGCGCGAGAAGAAGGCGCTGCGCGGCGGATATTCGAAGGCCAGGGTCGCCAGTGCGTCGAGCACGCGGTAACGCCCGAGGATGCGCCCGTAAAAAGTTTCCACCCCGATGATGCCGACGATCATCTCGGGCGGGACGCCGGTCTCGGCTGCGATCCGGTCGAGCCGTTCCCGATGCGTCTGCCAGAATTCGGTCCCCGCCGCGATCCGCTCCTCGGTCATGAAGATGCCGCGGTATTCGTGCCAGGGGCGCACGCGCTCCGCCGGCCGGCTGATGGCGTCGATGATCGGCGGCTGGATGCGGGCCAGTCCGAGCACCGCGCGCACGGTCTCCGGATCCAGCCCGTGTTCCCGCTCGGCTGCCGCGACGAAGGCGCGCACGTCTTCGCGGTCCGGATCGAGCGGCAGCGACGCGACGACCGGCTGCGGCGCCGCCAACCCGGCGACCAGCACAGCGCAGCAAACGAAAAGGATGCAGGGCTTCATCTGGCGAGCAGGTTTCGGTGACCGTTGATGGCCATGAGCATACCGAAACCCGCCATCAGGGTCACCATCGAGGTTCCACCGTAACTGACCAGCGGGAGCGGCACCCCGACCACCGGCAGGAGGCCAGTGACCATCCCGGTGTTGACGAACACGTAGACGAAGAACGTCAGGCTGATGCTGCCCGCCAGCAGGCGCGTATAGGTGTCCTGGGCCTGCAGGGCGATCACCATGCCGCGGCCGACGACGAAGAGGTACAGGGCGATCAGCAGCGCGAGGCCCAGGAAACCGAATTCCTCGCCCAGCACGGCAAAGATGAAATCCGTCGAGCGCTCGGGCAGGAATTCCAGCTGCGCCTGCGAGCCGTTGCCCCAGCCCTTGCCGAACAGACCGCCGGAACCGATGGCGATCTTGGACTGGATGATGTGGTAGCCGGCGCCGAGAGGGTCGGTCTCCGGATTGAAGAAAGTCAGCACGCGGCGGCGCTGGTAATCGTGCATGAAGTGCCACAACACGGGGGCGAGCGCGGCCGCGGTGACCCCCAGCAGGATGATCAGGCGCAGGCGCAGGCCGCCCAGCAGGACCACCAGCATGCCGGCACTGCCGACCATCAGGGCCGTGCCGAGGTCCGGCTGTCGTGCGATCAGCACGGCCGGCAGGGCGACGAGCAGCAGCACGATGAGGAGCTCCCGGAAGCGCGGCGGCAGGGGCCGGTCGTGGAGATACCAGGCGGCCATCATGGGCACGGCCAGCTTCATGATCTCCGAGGGCTGGAAACGTATGAAACCAAGATCGAGCCAGCGTTGCGCGCCCTTGCCCAGGTCGCCCGCGATCAGTACGGCCGCCAGCAGCAGCAGGCCGACGGTGAACAACCATGGCGACCACATGCGCAGCATCTTCGGCGGCACCTGTGCCACGGCGAGCATGACGGCGAACGCCACGCCGAGGCGGATGAGCTGGCGCACCATGAGCCCCGGGTCCTGCCCTCCGGCGCTCCACAACACGACCAGGCCGAAAGCGGCGATCAACAGCAGGCCGGCGAGCAGCGGACCGTCGAGCCGCAGCCCGAGCATGATGCGCCGGCCCAGGCCGATGGCGTGACGTTCCCCGAATACGGATTGCGACACGGCCATGTCAGTCGGCCTCCCGTTGCAGCCAGTGGTCCATGACCACCCGGGCGATCGGCGCTGCTGTGGTGCTGCCGCTGGAACCGTTCTCCACGAGCACGCCGATGGCGATCCGCGGATTCTCGGCGGGCGCGAACGCGACGAACAACGCGTGCGGACGTTCGCGTTCGGCCGTCGCTTCCTCGTCGTACTCCTCGCCTTGCGCGATGCCGACCACTTGGGCCGTGCCGGTCTTCCCCGCCACTGTCCAGCTCGAGTCGATCCAGGTAGCGCGTGCCGTGCCGCGCGGACCGTGGACGACCGCGATCATCGAGTCCACGGCTTCCTCGACGTGGTCCGGCTGCAGGCGCAGCGGCGGCAGCGGCTCAGGCGTCACTGCGACGCGTTCCCCGCTCGCCGGGTTCTCTACTGCAGCGAGCAGCGTGGGCCGGAACCCGCGCCCGCGATTACCGAGAATGGCCGCGCTCTGCGCCAGTTGGAGCGGGGTGGCGAGCATGTAGCCCTGGCCGATGCCCGTGATCACGGTTTCGCCGGGGAACCAGACCTGGTCCTGGCGCTCGCGGAATGCCGTGCGCTTCCATTCGCGCGAGGGCAGCAGCCCCGGCTGCTCGCCGGGAATATCGATCCCGGTCCGTTCGCCGAGCCCGAACCATTCGAGGAACTCGTGCATCCGCTCGATGCCCAGTGTCATTGCCAGCTGGTAGTAGTAGACGTCGCAGGATTGCGCGACCGATTCCTCCAGGTCGACCGTGCCGTGGCCGGTCCGTTTCCAGTCGCGATAACGATGGGAATGATTCGGGAGGCTGAACCAGCCGGGGCAGAAGATCGAGTCCGCCGCATCCATCACGCCGTAGTGCAGGCCGGCCAGGGCGAGCAGCGGCTTGATGGTCGAGCCGGGCGGGTATTGCCCCCTCAAGGCGCGGTTGAAGAGGGGCTGGTCCGGGCTGTTCTGCAAGGCGTTGTATTGCGCGCCCGAGATGCCGGTGCTGAACAGGTTCGGGTCGAAGGCGGGGGTGCTGACCAGTGCGAGTACCTCGCCATTGCGCGGATCGAGCGCCACGATCGAACCGCGGCGCCCCGCGAGCGCTTCCCGCGCCACGGCCTGCAGCTCCATGTCGATGGTCAGGTAGACGTTGTGTCCGGGCACTGCGTCATTGCGTTCCAGTTCCTGCAACGTGCGGCCCTGGGCGTTGACGAGCACCTGTCGATAGCCCGTGGTGCCGTGGAGCAGGTGCTCCCAGGCCCGTTCTGCGCCGGTCCGCCCGGTCTGTGCCGTGCCTGCGTAGTTGGCCGTGTCCAGGCGTTGCAGGTCGGCTTCGCTCACGGCGCCGACGTAACCGATGGCGTGCGCACCGATCTCGCCGAGCGGGTATTGCCGTGCAAGGCGTGCGCGAATGTCCACCCCGGGGAATTGCGGCCGCTTCACCGCGAAGAGAGCGGCCTCCTGCTCGTCGAGCCGCTGCCGCAGCACGGTCGGCTCGAAACGCCGCTGGCTGCGCAGCTGGTTGCGAATGCGCGGCAGGTCCTCGGCGTCGAGCAGGCCGAGGGATACGAGTTCGTCGAGGGTGCCGTCGATGTCGGATACCTGCTCCGGCACCAGTTCCAGCTGGTAGACCGGCCGGTTCTCGGCGAGCAGGCGGCCTTCGCGGTCCAGCAACAGGCCCCGCACCGGAGGCACGGGTTCGATCCTGACGCGGTTGCCGTGCGAGAGGCGGCTGAAATGCTCGAAATTCACGACCTGGAGGTCGACCAGGCGATACATGAGCAGGCCGCTCAGCAGCACGGTGATCAGTGCGGCAGCGACCAGCCGGCCGAAGAACATGTGTTGTTCGTGCCAGTGGTCCTTGAGCCGGTTGATGCTCACGCCAGCATCCGCAGTCGCAGTCGCAGCCCGTCGAGCAGCGCAACGACCACGGGCCAGGCGATCACGGCCGCAAGCGTCGGCGCCGCCCGCTGCCAGTTGAGCTCGGCGGCGCCGGCGACGCCGTCCACCCAGAACACGATGAACTGGTGGCAGGCGACCACCGCGCCGATCGCGACGGTCTGTTGCCAGATCGGAAACACGCGCAGGCGCAGGTGAAAGCGCAGCGTCAGCCAGGTGGCCAGGGTCATGGCGAGTGCATGCTGGCCGAGGACGCCGCCTTTCAGCACGTCGAGCACCACCCCGGCGAACCAGGCCAGTGCAAGCCCGTAGCGGCGCGGATAGGCCAGCGCCCAGTAGATGGCGGTCAATGCGAGCCACGGCGGCCGCCAGGCCGCGAGGTCCGCAGGCAAGGGGGTGACCTCGAGCGACAACGCCACCAGCAGCGACAGGATCACGGGCCAGCCGCTCGGCCTTGCGGCAGCGCTCACGGCAAGGCCACCTGTTCGCCGCCTTTCCAGACGAGCAGGACCTGGCGAGTCCTGTTCAGGGCTGCGGTCGGCTCGGCCTCGACGTGCGCGAACGGCTCTCCCGGGCGGCGCTCGACGCGCGTCACGCGTGCCACCGGGTAACCCGCGGGGAAAGCGTCGCCGAGTCCCGAGGAGGTCAACAGGTCGCCGACCTGGATGTCGGCGCTGTTGGGCAGGAACGGCAGGTCCATGCGCGTCACGTCGCCCACACCGAGCGCGACGGTGCGCAGGCCGTTCCGGCTGAGTTCGACGGGAGTGGCGTGGCTGGGATCGCTGATGAGAATCGCCTCGGCGCCAAGCGGGTTGACGCGAATGACCTGCCCGACGATGCCGTCTGCGTCGAGCAGCGCCTGACCTTCGTACACGCCGGCCTGTTCGCCGCGATTCAGCGCGATCCGGTGCCGGTAGGGATCCAGGTCCACGGCGAGGATCTCGGCGACCTGCACCCGGTTGGCCAGCCGGGCCGGCGATTCCATCAGCGACCTGAGCCGCGCGTTCTCCACTTCGAGCGCGATGAGTTGCTGCAGGCGGGCCTGCTGACGGAGGCTTTCGAGCCGCAGTTCCCGGTTCTCGGTCACCAGCCTGTCGCGCTCTGCGAGCCGTTCCCTCGCCCAGCCGAACGTGGCAGACGGCATATCGACCAGCACCCGAATGGGATAGACCGCGACGGAGAGCGCGCGTCGCACCGTCTGCAGGTGTCCCTGCTGGTAATCGAGGTAGATCAGGCACACCGACAGGAACGCGAGCAGCACCATGCGCGTGCCCAGCGAAGGGCCGCGGTCGAACAACGGTTTGTTTTCGGCCTGGTTGATCGGGTTCACGGCAGCGTTATGTTTAACCGCCGCCTATTGTGTACCCCGGGCCGACACGGAGGCCAGCCCCTCACTCTATTCCGAACAGGCCCGGGCCGTGCTGGTCGAGAAGTTCGAGTACTTTGCCCCCGCCGAGCGCCACGCAGGTCAGGGGGTCCTCGGCGATGATCACCGGCAGGCCGGTCTCTTCCATGAGCAGCTTGTCGAGGTCGCGCAACAGGGCGCCGCCGCCGGTCAGCACGATGCCCCGGTCCGCGACGTCCGCGCCCAGCTCGGGGGGCGTCTGCTCCAGGGCGGCCTTCACCGCCCCGACGATGCCCTGCAGCGGTTCCTGCAGGGCCTCGAGGATTTCGTTCGAATTCAGCGTGAAGCTGCGTGGCACGCCTTCCGACAGGTTGCGGCCGCGCACCGAGATCTCGCGCACTTCCTGGCCCGGGTAGGCCGCGCCGATCTCGTGCTTGATGCGCTCCGCGGTGGCCTCGCCGATGAGGATGCCGTAATTGCGCCGCACGTAGCTCATGATCGCCTCGTCGAAGCGGTCGCCGCCGATGCGCACCGAGGCGGCGTAGACGATGCCGTTGAGGGAGATCACCGCGACCTCGGAGGTGCCGCCGCCGATGTCGAGGACCATCGAGCCGCGCGCCTCGCCGACCGGCATGCCGGCGCCGATCGCGGCCGCCATCGGTTCCTCGACGAGATAGACCTTGCGTGCGCCGGCGCCCTCCGCGGATTCACGGATCGCGCGACGCTCGACCTGTGTCGAACCATAGGGCACGCAGACCAGCACTCGCGGGCTGGGGCGGAAGTAGCGGCTGCCATGCGCCTTCTTGATGAAGTGCTGGAGCATCTTCTCCGTCACGGTGAAGTCGGCGATCACGCCGTCCTTCAGGGGGCGGATGGCGGTGATGTTGCCGGGCGTGCGCCCCAGCATGCTCTTCGCCTCGGCGCCGACGGCCTGCACGGTGCGGCCGCCGCGGGCGGTTTCCTCGCGGATCGCGACCACCGAGGGCTCGTTCAGCACGATGCCGCGGCCCCGCACGTAGATGAGGGTGTTGGCCGTGCCCAGGTCGATGGACAGGTCGTTGGAGAAATAACCCCGAATATTCTTGAACATACGTTACCGGGAGATAATCAGGAGAGAGGCTGCTGGGCGGCGCGGCGGGCACCGGATGAAAACGGCGGACAAGCTCGTAAATCTAGCAACGGGGGCGACTTCGGGCAAGCGCGAGGTTATCATCTAACGCTTGTCGAAAGCGCCTTTTAGCCAAGCTCCCGGAGACCTGCATGAAGCTTAGCCGGCACGAGGTCGAGTCAATCGCACACCTCGCGAGACTGGAGATCTCCGCCGACGAGATCCCCGTTTACGTGGACAACCTGTCGCGGATCATCGATTTCGTCCAGCACCTGGACGAGGCCGCGACCGAGGGCGTGACCCCGATGGCGCACCCCCTGAACATGACCCAGCCGCTGCGCCCGGACGTCGTCAGCGAGCCGGACCAGCGCGAACTTTACCAGCAGAACGCCGGGGCGGTGGAATCAGGTCTCTACCTGGTGCCGCGAGTCCTCGAGTAAGCACGGAGCACAGACCCATGCACGGCATGACACTGGCCGGGATCGCGCGCGCCCTGCGTGACCGGGAATTCAGCAGCGAGGAGCTGGTGCGCCACCTGCTGGAGCGCATCGGGCGGCTCGACGGCGAGCTGAACGCCTTCATCACGGTGACCGGCGAGGCCGCCCTGGCCGCCGCGCGCGACGCGGATGCCCGCCTGGCCGGGGGCGCGGCCGGGCTGACCGGCGTGCCGATCGCGCACAAGGACATCTTCTGCACGGCCGGGGTCAAGACCAGTTGCGGTTCGCGGATGCTCGATAATTTCATCTCGCCCTACGACGCCACCGTGGTCGAGCGGCTGCGCGACGCGGGCACGGTCATGCTGGGCAAGACCAACATGGACGAGTTCGCCATGGGCTCGTCGAACGAGACGAGCTACTACGGGCCGGTGCGCAACCCGTGGGACACGCAGCGCGTGCCCGGCGGCTCCTCTGGGGGTTCCGCCGCCGCCGTGGCCGCCCGGCTGGTGCCGGCCGCGACCGGGACCGACACCGGCGGCTCCATCCGCCAGCCGGCGGCGCTGGCGGGGATCACCGGCATCAAGCCGACCTACGGCCGGGTGTCGCGCTACGGCATGATCGCTTTCGCCTCCAGTCTCGACCAGGCGGGGGTACTCACGCAGACGGCCGAGGATGCCGCGCTGCTGCTGACCGCCATGTCCGGCCACGATCCGCGCGACTCCACGTCGGTAGATGCGCCCGTACCGGACTATGCGGCGGGACTCGGCGAATCGCTCGAGGGCCTCACCATCGGCCTGGTCGAGGAGTTCATGGACGAGGGTCTCGATCCGGCCAATGCGGCGGCCATCGAGGCTTCGCTGAAGGTACTGGAAGGGCTCGGCGCGAAAGTGCGCCGGATCAGCCTGCCGAATATCGGCCTCTCCGTGCCGACCTATTACGTGGTCGCGCCGGCCGAATGCTCGTCCAACCTGTCGCGCTTCGACGGCATCCGCTTCGGTTACCGCGCGGACGCGCCGCGCGATCTCGAGGATCTCTACAAGCGCAGCCGGGGCGAAGGGTTCGGCGCGGAGGTCAAGCGCCGCATCATGACCGGCACCTACGTGCTGTCGGCGGGTTATTACGACGCGTATTACCTGAAGGCCCAGCGGGTCAGGCAGCTGATCGCCGCGGACTTCCGCCAGGCTTTCGAATCGGTCGACGTGATCGTCGGGCCGACCTCGCCCACGCCGGCTTTCGAGCTCGGCGCCAAGGTGGACGATCCCGTGACGATGTACCTCAACGACATCTACACGATCGGCGTCAACCTGGCGGGATTGCCCGGCCTGTCCGCGCCCTGCGGCTTCGTGGACGGCCTGCCCGTCGGCCTGCAGATCGTCGGCCGCGCCTTCGACGAGGGACGCATCCTGAACGTCGCACACCGCTTTCAGCAGGAAACCGACTGGCACGCGAGGGCGCCGGGCGGCGCCTTCGCCTGAGGATCTCGCATGGAATGGGAAACCGTCATCGGGCTGGAAATTCACGCCCAACTGGCCACCCGGAGCAAGATTTTCTCCGGCGCCACGACCGCTTACGGCGCTGAGCCGAACTCGCAGGCCTGCCTCGTGGACCTCGGTTACCCGGGGGTGCTGCCGGTGCTCAACGAGGGCGTCGTGCGCATGGCCGTCGCCTTCGGTCTCGCCACCGACTGCACCATCGCCCCCAGGTCCGTGTTCGCGCGCAAGAATTATTTTTACCCCGACCTGCCGAAGGGTTACCAGATCAGCCAGTACGAGCTGCCGGTGGTGCATGGCGGGCGGATCGAGCTGGAACTGGAAGACGGTGCGCGCAAGACGATCGGCATCACCCGCGCGCACCTCGAGGAGGACGCCGGCAAGTCGCTGCACGAGGACTTCCAGGGCCAGTCGGGGATCGACCTGAACCGCGCCGGCACGCCGTTGCTGGAGATCGTCTCGGAACCGGACATGCGCTCCGCCAGGGAAGCCGTGGCCTACATGAAGGCGATCCACCAGCTGGTGCGCTATCTCGGCATCTGCGACGGCAACATGCAGGAAGGCTCGTTCCGCTGTGATGCGAACATCTCCGTGCGTCCCGTCGGGCGCCACGAGTTCGGCACGCGGGCGGAAATCAAGAACCTGAACTCCTTCCGCTTCGTGGAGCGCGCGATCCTGTTCGAAGTCGAGCGCCAGGTCGACATCCTGGAATCCGGCGGGCGGGTGGTCCAGGAGACCCGCCTCTACGACCCGGAGCGCGACGAGACACGCCCGATGCGCAGCAAGGAAGAGGCGAACGATTACCGCTACTTCCCGGATCCGGACCTGTTGCCGCTGGAGATCGGTCCCGAACTCGTGGAGGAAGTGCGTGCAGGGCTGCCCGAGCTGCCGTGGCGCAAGCGCGAACGCTTCATCGCCGAGTATGGCTTATCGGCGTATGACGCGGGCGTGCTGAGCGTCAGTCGGACGGCGGCGGACTATTTCGAGACGGTGGCGGCGGGCCTCGCGGACAAGAAGCTGGCCGCGAACTGGGTGATGGGCGAACTGGCCGGCGCGCTCAACAAGGCGGGACTCGAGATCACCGCGAGCCCGCTCGATCCGGAGGCGTTGCTCGGACTGCTGCGGCGTATCGAGGATGAAACCATCTCCGGCAAGATCGCCAAGGAAGTCTTCGAGGCCATGTGGGCGGGCGAGGGCGACGCCGATGCCGTGATCGAGGCGCGCGGCCTGCGCCAGATCACGGACTCCGCTTCGGTCGAGGCCGTGGTCATGGAAGTGATCGCGGCGAACCCGCAGCAACTCGAGCAGTACCGTTCGGGCAAGGACAAGTTGTTCGGATTCTTCGTCGGCCAGGTGATGAAGGCCACCGGCGGCAAGGCCAATCCTGCGCTGGTCAACGAGCTGTTGAAACGGTTGCTGGCGGGCTGATGGACGATGGCGATGCGCTGCGGCGCTTCATGTTCGAGGATGCCCCCGTACGCGGCGAAATCGTGCGTCTCGAGGAGAGCTGGCGCGCGCTGCTGACGCGGCAGGACTATCCGCCGGCGGTGCGTGCCGTGCTCGGAGAAGCGATGGCGGCATCGGCGCTGCTCGCGTCCACCCTGAAGTTCGATGGCCTGTTGACACTCCAGATCCAGGGCGAGGGAGCGCTCAACCTGCTGGTGGCCCAGTGTGCCAGCGACCTCACCGTCCGCGGCCTGGCGAAATGGCGCGGCGACGATCCCCGCGGCACGCTGGCCGAACTGACGGGCGGCGGTCGCCTGGCGATCACCATCGAGCGGCGCAAGCGGCGCGAGCGTTACCAGGGGATCGTCCTGGCCGACACCGGCACCCTGGCGGCCTGCATCGAGGCCTATTTCGCGCAGTCCGAGCAGCTCCCGACGCGGCTGTGGCTGGCCGCCGACGGGGATGTGGCGGCAGGCATGCTGCTGCAACAGATGCCCGGCGACGGCGCTGACGATGGCGACCACGCCGCGGAGCCGCAGGGCCCGGATGCCGCAGGCCCGGAAGCCTGGCGGCGCGCTGCATTGCTGGCCGACACGCTGAGCCCGGAGGAATTGCTCTCCGTCGGCTCGACGGAGCTGCTGCGACGGTTGTTCCATGAGGAGAAAGTGCGCCTCGCAGACCCGCGCCCCGTGCGTTTCCGCTGCAGTTGCACGCGCGAACGCGTCGAGTCGGCGCTGCGCCTCCTCGGCCGCGCGGAGCTCGCCGACCTGCTGTCGGCCGAGGGCCAGATCGAGGTGCGTTGCGAGTTCTGCAACAAGGCCTATGCGCTCGACGCCGTCGACATGGAGCAGTTGCTGGCAGTGGACGTGGCGTCGCCGCCCGGGTCCGATCGCCTCCACTAGGGTTTCCGGCCGTCACAGGCGGGGACGATTTACACCGATATAAAGATATGTTTATATCCGCGCAATTGCATTCCCTGCCCCGACCCCATTGAGCCGGATCTCTTCATGAATCGCATTCTCGAGGCCTTCAAGGCGATCGCGGATCCGAGCCGACTGCGGCTGATGGCGCTGTGCGCGCGCGGCGAGCTCACGGTCACGGAAGTCACGGAGGTGGTCGGACAGAGCCAGCCGCGGGTGTCGCGCCATTTGAAGGTGCTGTGTGCCGCGGGCCTGCTTGATCGCTTCCGCGAGCAGAACTGGGTGTATTACCGCCTGCCGCTCGGTGGGCCCGGCGCACAACTTGCGCGCAACCTCGTACGCCTGTTGCCCGTTGATGACCCGGTGTTGCGTCTCGATCGTGAGCGGCTGGAGCGGATCTTCGCCCGCCGTGCCGCGCAGGTCAGGCGCAGTGCGCCGGGCGATGCGGTGCCGACTCCGGCCGGCGTCGATGCACGTATCACCGACCTGATGGCCGGCGAGGCCCTCGGCGAACTGCTCGACATCGGCACGGGCACGGGCCGCATGCTGCGGTTGCTGGGGGTCTCCGCCGACCTGGCCGTGGGCATCGATATCTCCCGCGAGATGATCGTGCTCGCGCGCAGCAACCTGCATGCCGCCGGGCTCGACCATCTGTCGGTGCGCCAGGGCAACATGTACCAGTTGCGTTTCGCCGACCAGAGCTTCGACACGGTCACGATCGACCAGGTGCTCTACCAGGCCGATCAGCCGGCCGACGTGTTGCGCGAAGCCGCCAGGGTATTGCGGCCCGGCGGCCGGCTCCTGCTGGTGGAGTTCCTGACGGGTGCGGACGCAGGCGAGGAAGCCGCCGCTGCGCCCGGGACCCTGTCGATCACCCGCTCCGGGCTCGCGTCCTGGTGCGCAGACGCCGGCTTGCAGCCGGAAGTCGCCGAACAGCTCGCGGCCCGCCCGTGGCCCCTCATCGTTTCCGTCGCCCGCCGCCCCGGCTCCCGCTGCGCAGTGGCTGCCTGACCCAGGAGTTTTCGCCTTGAATCGCCCGCCCATCAACCTCTCGTTCGAGTTCTTTCCTCCTCGTGACGCCAAGCTCGAGGCACGGCTCTGGCAGACGGTCGAGCGCCTCGCGCCGCTCGCACCGAAGTTCGTTTCGGTGACCTACGGGGCCGACGGTTCGACCCGGGAGCGAACCCATGACATCGTCACCCGCATTCACGCCGATACCGGGCTCGTCAGCGCACCCCACCTGACCTGTGTCGGGGCAAGCCGCGACGAGGTTCTCGAGGTCGCACGCCGGTACTGGGATGCGGGCATTCGCCACATCGTGGCCTTGCGCGGCGATCCGCCCAAGGGCAGCGAGACCTACGTGCCGCATCCGGAAGGTTTCGCCTACGCCGCGGAC
The DNA here is from genome assembly GCF_011064545.1 of Wenzhouxiangella sp. XN24. Lineage (NCBI taxonomy): Bacteria > Pseudomonadati > Pseudomonadota > Gammaproteobacteria > Chromatiales > Wenzhouxiangellaceae > Wenzhouxiangella > Wenzhouxiangella sp. XN24. The sequence continues at coordinate 210,783 of NZ_JAAMFG010000028.1, read as the reverse complement.
CTGGTGGCCGGCCTGCGCACGATCGGCGATTTCGAGATCTCCGTCGCGGCCTATCCGGAGACGCATCCGGAAGCTCCCAGCCCGGCGGCCGATCTCGACAACCTGAAGCGCAAGATCGATGCCGGCGCCACGCGCGCCATCACGCAGTTTTTCTTCGATCCGGCGGCCTTCCTGCGCTTCCGCGATGCCGCGGCGGCCACGGGAATCACGGTGCCGATCGTCCCGGGCATCCTGCCGATCACGCGTTTTCCGCAGATCACGAAGTTCGCGGCAGCCTGCGGCGCCAGCATCCCGCCGTGGTTGCAGGAGCGTTTCGCCGGCCTGGAGGAGGATCCCGACACGCGGGCGATGATCGCGGCGAGCGTGGCCATCGACATGGTCGAGACGCTGCGCCGGCACGGCGTCGTCGATTTCCATTTCTACACCCTGAATCGCGCCGAGCTGGTTTACGCGATCTGTCACTGCCTGCTGCACAGCCCGGCCCCGCAGGTGGCGTATGCCTGAGGCGAATCGACCGAACCGCCAGCCCGATCGCAGCGCCGAGCTCGCGGAGCTGCTGTCCCGCCGCATCCTGCTGCTCGACGGCGCCACCGGCACGATGATGCAGGAAAAGGGCCTCGTCGAGGCCGATTTCCGCGGCGACCGCTTCCCGGACCACGCGGACCTGAAGGGCAACTACGACGTGCTCAGCATCACGCGGCCGGACGTCGTCGCCAGCGTGCACCAGGCGTATCTCGAGGCCGGCGCGGATATTCTCGAGACCAACACCTTCAGCGCCACCTCGATCGCGCAATCCGACTATGGCTTGCAGGATTTCGTGGCGGAAATGAATTTCGCCGCGGCTGCGATCGCGCGGCGCTGCGCGGACGAGGCGGCGGCGGCCGACGGCCGGCCCCGCTTCGTCGCGGGCGTGCTCGGGCCGACCAATCGCACGGCCTCCATCTCCCCCGACGTCAGCGATCCGGGCAAGCGCAACGTGCGCTTCGACGAACTGGTGAGCAGTTACCGCGAGGCGGCGCTGGCCCTGGCCGATGGCGGCGCCGACCTGCTGATGGTGGAAACCGTCTTCGATACGCTCAACGCGCGCGCCGCCCTTTACGCGCTGGCCGTGTTGTTCGAGGAGGAGGGCTTCCGCCTGCCTGTCATGGTGTCGGGCACTATCACGGACGCCTCCGGACGCACCCTGTCCGGGCAGACGGTCGAGGCTTTCTGGAACTCGGTGCGCCACGCGCGGCCGCTGGTGGTGGGCTTCAACTGCGCGCTCGGTGCGGAGCAGCTCAGGCCGCACATCGAGGAACTGTCGCGCCTCGCCGACACCTTCGTCAGCGTGCATCCGAACGCCGGCCTGCCGAATGCTTTCGGCGGCTACGACCAGGATGCCGAGACGATGGCCGGGCTGGTCGGCGAGTTCGCCGAGAGCGGCTTCGTCAATGTCATCGGCGGCTGTTGCGGCACCCGGCCCGAGCACATCGCCGCGCTGGCCGGGGCGATTCGCGGCAAGCCTGCGCGGGTCGTGCCCGAACGCCCGCGGGCCTGCCGCCTCAGCGGGCTCGAGCCGCTCAACATCGATGCGGATTCCCTGTTCGTGAATGTCGGCGAGCGGACCAACGTCACGGGATCGGCGCGCTTTCGCAAGCTCATCGAGGCCGACGATTACGCCGGCGCACTGGACGTGGCGCGGCAACAGGTGGACAGCGGCGCGCAGATCGTCGACGTGAACATGGACGAGGGCATGCTCGATTCCGAGAAGGCGATGCAGACCTTCCTGGACCTCGTGGCGACCGAGCCGGACATCGCACGCGTGCCGATCATGATCGACTCGTCCAAGTGGTCGGTGATCGAGGCGGGGCTGAAGTGCCTGCAGGGCAAATCCGTCGTCAACTCGATCAGCCTGAAGGAGGGCGAGGACGAGTTCCTGCGCCAGGCGCGCGAGATACGACGGCACGGCGCGGCGGTGATCGTCATGGCCTTCGACGAGGACGGCCAGGCCGAGACCCTCGAGCGCCGTCTCGAGATCTGCCGGCGTTCCTGGCGGCTGCTCACCGAGGTGGCGGGGTTGCCGGCGGAAGACATCATTTTCGATCCCAACATCTTCGCGGTGGCCACCGGCATCGAGGCGCACGATCGCTACGCGGTGGATTTCATCGAGGCGACTCGCCTGATTCGCACGGAGCTCGGTGCGCTGGTGAGCGGCGGCGTGTCCAACGTGTCGTTCGCGTTTCGCGGCAACGACCGGGTGCGGGAAGCGATGCACTCGGTGTTCCTCTACCACGCGATTCGTGCCGGCATGAGCATGGGCATCGTCAATGCGGGCCAGCTTGCGATCTACGAGGACATTCCCGGCCCGCTGCGCGAGGCCGTCGAGGACGTGATCCTGGCGCGGCGCGACGACGCCACGGAACGCCTCCTCGTGCTCGCCGACGAGTTCCGCGGCGGGCCCGGCGCCAAGCGCGCTTCGGATGACCTCGCATGGCGCGACTGGCCCGTGCTCAAGCGGCTCGAGCATGCGCTGGTCAAGGGACTCGACGAGCACATCGTCGCCGACACCGAGGCGGCGCGCATCGAACTGGGTCGCCCGCTCGACGTCATCGAGGGGCCGTTGATGTCCGGCATGAACGTGGTCGGCGACCTGTTCGGCGAGGGCAAGATGTTCCTGCCCCAGGTGGTCAAGTCGGCGCGCGTGATGAAAAAGGCCGTCGCGCACCTCGTGCCCTACCTGGAAATGGAAAAGGAGGCGGATCGCCAGCCGCGGGCGCGGATCATCATGGCCACGGTGAAGGGCGACGTGCATGACATCGGCAAGAACATCGTCGGGGTCGTGCTCCAGTGCAACGGTTTCGAGGTCGTGGACCTCGGCGTCATGACGCCCTGCGACCGGATTCTCGAGGCGGCCCGGCGCGAAAACGCCGACATCATCGGGCTGTCCGGCCTGATCACGCCGTCGCTCGACGAAATGATCCACGTCGCCGCCGAGATGCAGCGCCTGGGCTTCAAGCAGCCGCTGCTCATCGGCGGCGCGACCACCTCGCCGGCGCACACCTCCGTGAAGATCGACCCTGCCTACGAAGGCGCCGTCATCTACGTCAAGGACGCTTCCCGGGCTGTAGGCGTCGTGCAGAAACTGATCAGCGCCGAGAACCGTCCCGCGTTCGTCGCCGACATCGAGAGCGAGCACGCCAAGCGCCGCGCGCAGCACAATCGGCCGCGGACCAGGGGGCCCCAGCTCAGCCTGGCGGACGCGCGGGAAAATCGTTTCGCGGGGGGCTGGGACCAGTACCAGCCGCCGGCCCCGGCGCAGTCCGGGATCCGGGTATTCGACGACTACCCGCTGGAGGCGCTGGTTCCCTATATCGACTGGATGCCGTTCTTCAACGCCTGGGAGTTCTCCGGGCGCTTCCCGGCGATTCTCGACGACCCGCAGCGCGGTGAGGTCGCCCGCTCGCTCTACGATGATGCGCGCCGCATGCTGGACGACATCGTTCGCGACCAGTGGCTGCAGGCGCGCGGCGTCGCCGGTATATTTCCCGCCGCGGCGGTGGGAGACGACGTCCGCATCTACACGGGAGAGGACCGTGCGACGACGCTGGCGACGGCCCACCAGTTGCGCGAGCAGAAGCGCAAGGCGGAGGGCCAGCCCAACCTGTGCCTCGCCGATTTCGTGGCGCCGGCGGAGCGGGGCGTGGCGGACTGGATCGGGGCCTTTGCCGTGACGACCGGGCATGGCATCGATTCCCGGGTCGCCGCCTTCGAGGCCGAGCACGACGATTACCGTTCGATCTTGCTGAAGGCCCTGGCCGACCGGCTGGCGGAGGCTTTCGCGGAACGGCTCCACGAGCATGTGCGGCGCGAAATCTGGGCTTACGCGCCGGACGAGCAGCTGGGCAACGACGCATTGATCGCCGAGGACTATCGCGGCATCAGGCCGGCGCCGGGCTACCCGGCCTGCCCGGATCACACGGAAAAAGACGTGCTCTGGCAGGTGCTGGACGCCGAGGCGCGCACCGGAATCCGTCTGACGGAGCATTACGCGATGATGCCGGCGGCCGCAGTGAGCGGCTGGTATTTCTCGCACCCGGGGGCACGCTATTTCCAGGTCGGGCGGATCGATCGCGACCAGGTGGAGGATTACGCAGCTCGCAAGGGCTGGTCCGTGGAGGAGGCCGAACGCTGGCTCGGGCCGAATCTCGGCTACACCCGTTCGGCGGCCTGATCCCGGGGAAGCGCCCCGGTCTGCCCATTTTTCGCGGCGCATGATTTAATGCTCCGCAACATGAACGCATCACCAGACTCCAGCCCCGAGATCGTCGCGCCGAGCCGCGCGCTGACCGGCGTCAAGTACGAGATCCGGGGCCGCCTCGCAAGGCGCGCGCTGGAACTCGAGCGCATGGGTTACGAAATCATTGCCCTGAACATAGGCAACCCGGGCCTCTACGGTTTCCGCACGCCGGAGACCATGCGCCTGGCGATGATCGAGAACCTGCAGGCCAGCGAGCCCTACTGCCACCAGAAGGGCATTTTCCCGGCGCGTGAAGCAGTCGTGATGCAGCAGCAGAGCCGGGGCGTGGCGGGCGTCACGGCCGAGGACGTGTTCATCGGCAACGGGGTCAGTGAGCTGATCGACCTGACTTTGCGGGCGCTCGTCAACGACGGCGACGAGGTGCTTATCCCGAGCCCGGACTACCCGCTCTGGACCGCGGCGACCGTGCTCAACGGCGCACGCGCGGTCCATTATCCCTGCCGCCCCGAGAACGGCTTCCTGCCGGACCCGGAAGAGATCGAACGCCTCATCACGCCCCGAACCCGGGCGCTCGTGGTGATCAATCCGAACAATCCGACGGGGCGCGTGTACCCGCGGGAACTGCTCGAGTCGCTGGCGCGCCTTGCCGAGCGCCACCGCCTGGTGGTGTTCAGCGACGAGATCTACGACTCCATGACTTATGACGACGCCGAGCACGTCCCGATGGCCACGCTCGTCCAGGACACGCTCTGCGGCACGTTTTCCGGCCTGTCGAAGGTCTATCGCGCCTGCGGCTACCGGGTCGGCTGGGTGGTGTTCTCGGGCAGCCGCGACACGGCGGACCGCTACCTCGAGTCGGTCGAGTTGCTCTCCGCGTTGCGACTGTGCGCCAACGTGCCGGGACAATGGGCGGTGCAGACCGCCATCGGCGGCTACCAGAGCATTCGCGACCTGGTCACGCCGGGCGGACGGCTCTACGAGTCACGCCAGGCGGTGATCGACGGTGCGGCGGGCAGCAGGTTCATCGACCTGGTGACGCCCGACGGCGCCATGTACGCTTTTCCGCGCGTGAGCACGGAAGCATTGCCGGATTTCGATGACGAGCGCTTCGCCTACGAACTGCTCGAGCACAAGCATGTGCTGGTCGCGCCCGGCGTGAGCTTCAACACCGCGTACAACAATCATTTCCGCATCACCACGCTGCCCGAGCCGGCCGTCATCGGCGAGGTCTTCAGCCGGATCGATGACCTGTTGCACGACTGGGCCGTGGCGGAGCGGGCCTAGACCCCCCACCCCGGACGCCCCGGGGGCGGGTTGTGGACGGCTAGTCAGCCGCCTCCGCCGGCGCCAGCCGTTCGAAGAGATACGCGAAGATCAGCGCGTTGAGATAGGCGCTCTGCTCCAGGTTGGCTGCGCCGCCATGGCCGCCTTCGATGTTCTCGTAGTAGAGCACCTCGTGTCCCTGGTCGAGCATCTTCGCGACCATCTTCCGGGCATGCGCCGGGTGCACCCGGTCGTCGCGCGTCGACGTGGCGAAGAAGGCCACCGGGTAGTCGGCGTCCGCTGAGACGTTCTGGTAGGGCGAATAGCGGCTGATGTAGGCCCACTGCTCCGGATCATCGGGATCCCCGTACTCGGCCATCCAGCTCGCGCCGGCCAGCAGCCGATGGTAGCGCCGCATGTCTAGCAGCGGCACCTGGGACACTACCGCGTTGAAGAGTTCCGGGCGCTGCACCATGACGGCGCCCACCAGCAGGCCGCCGTTGCTGCCGCCGCGGATGCCGAGATGCTCCGGCGAGGTGATCTTGCGCTCGATCAGGTCCTCGGCCACGGCGATCAGGTCGTCGAAGGCCCGCTGGCGGTTTTCTTTCAGCGCCGCCTGGTGCCAGCGTGGCCCGAACTCTCCGCCGCCGCGGATGTTCGCCAGCACGTACACGCCGCCGCGTTCCAGCCAGGCCGAGCCCGTGACAGGCGAGTAGCCGGGCAGGTACGGCACCTCGAATCCGCCGTAAGCGAAGATCATGGTCGGATTCTTGCCGTCGGCCTCGAAGCCGGGCGGCGTGACGACGAAATAGGGAATGCGCTCGCCGTCCGCGGAGATCGCTTCGTGCTGCCGGACACTCATGCCGGCCGGATCGAACCATGCCGGCTCGTTGCGGAGCGGCGCGCTCGCGCCCGTGGCGGCGTCGGCCTGGTAAAGCGAGGTCGGCGTGAGAAAGCCGGCATAGGTGTAGAAGAACACGTCCGAGCGGTCGTCGGTGGCGACCAGGCTGACCGTGCCGAGCGCTGGCACCTCGATCTCCTCGCGGTGCCAGCCCGCGTCGTCATGAACGAAGCGCAGCAGCTTGCCGACCACGTTCTCCAGCACCGACACCAGCACGACGTTTTCGGTCTTGCTCACCGCCGTGATGGACGAACGCGCGTCCGGCGCGAACATCAGGGACACCTCGGGGCGCTCCGCCAGGAAACCCTCCACCGGTCCCGCGACGAGCGCGCCCTGGGGGAAGGTCCGCTCACCCAGCTGCCAGTCGGATTTCAGCTCCAGCAACAACTGGCCGTCCTGAATCGCGGCGATGTTAGCATCGCGCGGGATATTCAGCTGCCGGGTTTCACCCTCGACCAGGAGATGGTAGATGCGCGAGAAGGTGTCGGGAACCCGGATGACGATGTCGTAGTGTCGGTCACCGTCCCAGTAACGTCCGCCGAAGCTGCCGACGTCGGCGCGCTCGCCGGTGAAAATGGTCCGCGCATCCTCTTTCGGCGTGCCGCGCTCCCAGATCTGCACGAGACGCGGATAACCGGAGTCCGTCACCTGCGTGTCGTCGAAGACCGGGCCGAGGAATACCGAATCCCGGTCGCGCCAGCCGATGCTGCTCTTCGACTCCGGCAGGTAGAAGCCGTCCGCCACGAACTCGCCCCTGTCCAGGTCGAACTCCCTGCGCACTGCCGCATCGGCGCCGCCGACCGAAAGGCCCACCAGGCAGCGATCGTAATCCGGATAACGGCAGCTCGATCCCGCCCAGACCCAGTTCCGGTCCTCGGCCTCTGCGAGCCGGTCCAGGTCGAGCAGCACCTGCCACTCCGGCGGGTCCGCGCGATAGTTTTCCAGCGAGGTGCGGCGCCACAGGCCGCGCACGTGCTCGGCATCGCGCCAGAAATTGTAGACCTGGCCGCCGCGCAGCGCGGGCATGGCGATGCGCTCGTCCGACGTCAGGATCTCCAGGTTGCGGGCGTGAATCGCCGCGAAATCCGGATGCGCCTCGAGGCGCGCCAGCGCGCGTTCGTTCTGCGCCCGGGCCCAGTCAAGCGCTTTTTCGCCCTCCACGTCCTCGAGCCACAGGAAGGGGTCGTCTGCAGCCATAACATTTCCCGAGATGATCAGTGCGCCCGCCAGCGCCAGGAGTATTGTTCTCGTCATTGTTCCGATGCGTCCGTTCCACAGGCCGCACACGCGGGATCGCGTTCCAGTTTCAACTGGCGCCAGTCGTTCCCGATGGCGTCGTACAAGACCAGCTTGCCGTCCGCGGACGGCGCGCAGCCGCTCGCGATTTTGAGCGCCTCGACGGCCATCAGGCTGCCGATCACGCCGGGGACAGGCCCGAGCACGCCGTTGCCGCGGCAGCTTTCGAGTTCCTCAGCTTCTTCCTGCCACAGGCAGCGGTAACAAGCCTCGCCGGGCCGGTCGAGACGGAACACCGCCAGCTGGCCCTCGAATCGAATCGCCGCGCCCGACACCAGCGGCTTGCGCGCCTGCACGCAGGCGAGATTCAAGGCGAAGCGCGTGCCGAAGTTGTCGCAACAGTCCAGCACCACGTCCGCCGCCGCCACCGCCGCCAGGAGTTCGTCGCCGAGCAGCCGGCGGTCCACCACAGAGACCGCCGTTTCCGGGTTGAGTTCCCGCAGGTGCGCTGCGGCGGCCTCGGCCTTGGGCCGCCCGACGTCCGCGGCGTTGAACAGCACCTGGCGCTGCAGGTTGGTCACGTCCACCGTGTCGAAGTCGCTCACCACGAGGCGGCCGATGCCGGCGGCGGCGAGGTAGAGCAACACCGGCGAACCGAGCCCGCCGGCGCCGATCACCAGCGCGGTCGCCGCCCTGAGGCGGGCCTGCTCGGCGGGGCCGAAACCGGCGAGCGCGAGGTGCCTTGCATAACGATCCGTGCTCAAGCCCTCACCCTCACTCGACGAAACGGCATTCGGTCACCCGGTCGTGTCCCGCGAGGTCCTTGTGGACGGTGATGTCATGGTAGTGCTGGGCCTCGAGGAGCCGGCGCAGGGGCAGGTGCTGGCTGCCGCCATGTTCCAGCAACAGCCAGCCCTGGCGGACGATGTAGTTGTGCGCGCGGTCCACGATGGCCCGCAGGCAGTCCATCCCTGCCGGCCCGGCGTCGAGCGCGAGGCGCGGCTCGAAGCGGGCGTCGCCCCGCGCAAGGTGCGGGTCGTCCTCGGCCACGTAGGGCGGGTTGCCGATGACGACATGGAATTTCTCGCCGCGCACCGCATCGAACCAGTCGCTCTCGCGGAACTCGACATTGTCCAGCTTCTGCAGTTTTGCATTCAGGCGCGCCACGTTGAGCGCGGCCTCGGAAATATCGATTCCGACGACCGTGGCGCGCGGGCGCTCGCGGGCGATGGCCAGTGAGGCCGCCCCCGAGCCGGCGCCGAGATCGAGCACGCGGACTTCCTCGTCGCTTGGCAGGCGCAACAGGGCTTTCTCGACGAGGAGCTCGGTTTCGGGACGCGGGATCAGGACTTCCGGCGTCACCTTCAGCGGCATCGACCAGAATTCCCTGAGCCCCGTCATGTAGGCGATCGGTTCCCCGGAAAAGCGTCGCCGCAGCAAAGTCTCGTAGTGCTGCGCCTCGGCTTCGCTCAGCAGGCGCTCCGGCCAGGTCAGCAGAAAACTGCGCGGCTTGCGGAATACCAGGCCCATGAGCAATTCGGCTTCGAGCCGCGGGCTCTCGCTGACGCCACGCAGGATGGCGGTGCCGTCGTCGAGGTATTGCTTGATGGAGTGGTTGAAATCTTCGTCGGCCATGCCCGGTCTGGTCCTGGAGTCTGGGGTGTAGAATACGCGCAGCCTGCCGGGCGCGCGATACCGCGCCCCCCAAAGACGGGCGTGGAGGAACGATGAGGATCTACCAGAACGTGCTCGAGATGGTCGGCGCGACGCCGATGCTCGAGGTCACCCGGATCGATACGGGCCCCTGCCGTCTGTTCCTCAAGCTCGAGCTCATGAATCCCGGCGGCTCCATCAAGGACCGCATCGGGATCTCGATGATTGCCGAAGCCGAGAGGCGCGGCGACATCCGCCCGGGCGACCTCCTGGTGGAAGCGACGGCCGGCAACACGGGCATCGGCCTGGCGCTGGCGGCATCGCAGAAGGGCTACCGGCTGGTGCTCGTGCTGCCCGACAAGATGAGCCAGGAAAAGATCTTCAACCTGCGGGCGATGGGCGCCGAGATCGTCCTGACGCGTTCCGATGTCGGCAAGGGCCACCCCGAGTATTACCAGGATCTCGCGCAGCGCATCGCGGAGGAACGCGGCGGCTACTACGTCAACCAGTTCGGCAATCCCGACAACCCGGCCGCCCACGAACAGACGACCGGACCGGAAATATGGGAGCAGATGGAGCAGGACGTCGATGCCATCGTCGTCGGTGTCGGTTCCAGCGGGACGATTTCCGGCATGACCCGGTTTTTCCGCGACGTGGCGCCGGAGCTGGAATTCGTGCTGGCCGACCCGGAGGGTTCGATTCTCGCGGAGTACATCCGCAGCGGGACCATGGGGAAGGGCGGCAGCTGGCTGGTGGAAGGAATCGGCGAAGACTTCATTCCGGACATCGCCGACCTTTCGATGGTGCGGGCCGCCTATACGATCGGCGACGCCGAATCGTTTTCCATGGCGCGGGAATTGCTGCGCAGCGAGGGCATTCTCGCCGGCTCGTCGTCCGGCACGCTGCTGGCGGCCGCGCTGCGCTATTGTCGCGAGCAGACCACGCCCAAGCGGGTCGTCGCGTTCGCCTGCGATACCGGCAACAAGTACCTGTCGAAGCTGTACAACGATTTCTGGATGGAAGACCAGGGCTTCATCCAGCGCGAGGAATTCGGCGATCTGCGCGATCTCATCGGCCGGCCGCATGAGCATCGCGCCACCATCACGGTGAGCGCCGACGACGTGATCACCACTGCGCACAATCGTCTGCGGAACGCCGGTTTCTCTCAGTTGCCGGTCATGGACGCAGACCAGCTGGTCGGCGTGATCACCGAGGACGACATCATTCGCGTCGCTTTCGGCCATCCCGCGCTGATGTCGAAGCCGGTCAGTTTCGCCATGCGGACACGTTTTCTGAAAGTGGACAAGTCGACGTCGCTCGACAATCTCGTGGCCTTGCTGCACGGCGACTCCTACGCCGCGGTCACCGAGGAGGATGGCACGCGCTTTCTCGGCCTTATCACCCGCTCGGACGTATTGAATTACCTGCGCCGGCTGCACCAGAGGGAACCCAATGACCAGTAAGACAGGCCGGGACGCCTTCGGCACACGCGCGATCCACGCCGGCCAGTCGGTGGACCCCTCGACGGGCGCCGTCATGCAGCCCATCTACGCCACCTCGACATATGCGCAGTCGAGTCCCGGTGTGCACCAGGGCTACGAGTACTCCCGCACGCAGAATCCGACCCGGATGGCGTGGGAGCGGTGCATCGCCGATCTCGAGGACGGCACTCACGGTTTCGCTTTCGCCTCGGGCATGGCGGCGATCGCCACGCTGCTCGAGTTGCTGGACGCGGGCAGTCACGTGGTGGCCATGGACGATCTCTACGGCGGCACGGGTCGCCTGTTCAACCGCGTCAGGGCGCGCAGCGCCGGCCTGCGGGTGAGCTATGCGGATCTCTCCGCGCCGGACGCTCTCGAAGAGGCGTTGCGCGAGGACACGCGCATGGTGTGGATCGAGACACCCACCAACCCGATGCTCAAGCTGGTCGATATCGAGGCTGTCGCCGCACGCGCCCGTGCGCATGGCGCCATCGTGGTGGTGGACAACACCTTTGCCAGCCCCTGGGGCCAGCGGCCGTTGACGCTCGGCGCCGACATCGTCATGCATTCCGCGACCAAGTACCTCAACGGCCATTCAGACGTCGTCGGTGGTGTCGTGGTGGTGCGCGATGAGGCGCTCGCTGAACAGCTCGGCTTCCTGCAGAACTCGATCGGCGCGGTGGCCGGGCCGTTCGACAGCTTCCTGGCATTGCGCGGCGTAAAGACGCTCGAGTTGCGCATGGCGCGGCACAACGAGAACGGCCTGGCCGTGGCCCGCTGGCTCGAGGGTCGTCGTGGCGTGACGCGGGTCCTCTACCCATGGCTGGAATCCCATCCGCAACAGGCGCTCGCGCGGCGACAGATGGCCGGGGGCGGGGGGATCGTCAGTTTCGATATCTCGGGGGGGCTGCCGGCCGCTCGGACATTCCTCGAGAACTGCCGGCTGTTCACGCTCGCCGAGAGCCTCGGTGGCGTGGAGAGCCTGGTCAACCACCCGGCGATCATGACGCACGCCTCCGTGCCGGCGGAGACGCGCGGGCGGCTCGGCATCAGCGACACCCTGATCCGCTTGTCTGTCGGCATCGAGGAGTCCGACGACCTGCTGGCGGATCTCGAGCAGGCGCTCGCCGCCGCCGGCGCCTGACCCCCGCCGACCACCGGTTCTCACAGCAGAAACTTCCTCTGCAAAGGAAGTTTTTTCCTCGGCAGGTCGCATTGGGGGGCGCCGGCGCCAGCATCGACGGTCTGCGGCGCATGGCACGCGGATTGCACCTCTCCTGGTGAGACTTAACGATCCACACGCCGCATCGCCGGCAAGGAGGCAAGCAATGGCCGACAAGAACATCTACGACCTCTTCAAGGGCACCCTGGACGTCACGAACGAGGCGCTGGAGAAGAACCGCGACAGCAAGGTGATCGGCACGCTGATCTCGGCGGCGGACAAGACGCTCAACGGCCACAAGGCGGGTGTCGAGATCTACGCCGAGGACCCGGACAAGCCTTTCGACTACTTCACGGTGCGTTACCTCGACGGCAAGATCGAGCTGTACGCGCGAGGCAAGTCCGAGCACGACACCGAGTGGAAGGTCTCGAAAGACTACCTGCAGTCGGTTGTGGACGAGCCGCAGAAGTACATCGACAACCCGACGAAGCTGAATTTCGACTGGTTGAAGGTGCGTCTCCCCGACAGCGCCCGGAGCCTGCTCGACAAGGCGAGCTGAGCCATGACCGGCGGCCGGCGATTCCTCAGGTTTCGAGGAACGCCGGCACCGGCAGTCCTTTCGATGCGAGAAAGGCCGGGTTGAACAGCCGCTGGCGGTAACGCAGGCCGGAATCGCACAGGATGGTCACGATGGTGTGGCCGGGCCCGAGTTCGCGCGCCAGGCGCATCGCGCCGGCGACGTTCACGCCGCTGGAGCCGCCGAGCAAAAGCCCTTCCTCCTGCAACAGGCGGAACACGAGCGGGATGGACTCCGAGTCCGGTACCTGGAAGGCGTGATCCACGACCGCCTCGGCGATGTTCTTCGTGATCCGGCCGTTGCCGATGCCCTCGGTGATGGAGTTGCCTTCGGCCTTGAGTTCGCCACGCGTGAAATGCGCGTACAGGGCCGAACCGGTGGGGTCCGAGAGACCGATACGTACGCCTTCGTTGCGGGCCTTGAGAGCCCGCCCGACACCCGCAAGCGTGCCCCCGGTGCCGACGGCGCAGATGAAGCCGTCGATCCGCCCCCCCGTCTGGGTCCATATCTCGGGTCCGGTGGTGGCGAGATGGAATGCGTAGTTCGCCGTGTTGTCGAACTGGTTGGCCCACAGGGCGCCGTTCGGCTCGCTCTCCCGCAATGCCGTGGCGATCCGTCCCGAGACGTGCACGTAGTTCTCCGGGTTCTTGTATGGCACGGCCGGCACGAGGCGCACTTCCGCGCCGTAGGCCTTGAGGGTGTCGATCTTCTCCTGGCTCTGGGTTTCCGGCATCACGATCACGGTGCGATAGCCGAGCGCATTGCCGACCATCGCCAGGCCGATGCCGGTATTGCCTGCCGTGCCTTCCACGATCACGCCGCCGGGCCTGAGGCTGCCCCGGGCTTCGGCGTCGCGCACGATACCGAGCGCAGCGCGGTCTTTCACCGAACCGCCGGGGTTCATGAACTCGGCCTTGCCGAGGATCTCGCAACCGGTCTCATCCGACGGGCCGCGCAGCCGGATCAGGGGCGTGTTGCCGATCGCCTCGATGACGCTGTTGACTGCTTGCATGCGGTGGTTCCTTCAGGCCTGCTCTGAGAGTGCAGCGAGCTGGTCCGCCTGGTACTCGCTGGCCAGCGGCTCGAGCAAGGCGTCGAGGTCGCCGGCGAGGGTGTCTTCAAGGCGGTAAAGCGTGAGATTGATGCGGTGGTCGGTGATCCGGCCCTGGGGAAAATTGTAGGTCCGGATGCGCTCCGAACGATCGCCGGAGCCGACCTGCAGGCGGCGGTTCTGCGCCTGCGCCGCGGCCCGCCGGGAACGTTCCGCATCGACCAGCCTCGCGCTCAGCAGCGCCATGGCGCGGGCGCGGTTCTTGTGCTGGGAGCGCTCGTCCTGGCATTCCACGACGATCCCGGTGGGGAGATGCGTCAGGCGCACGGCGGAATCCGTCTTGTTGACGTGCTGCCCGCCGGCCCCCGACGCGCGGTAAGTGTCCACGCGAAGGTCGGCAGGGTTGATCTCGATCGCTTCCATCTCCTCGGGTTCGGGGAGCACGGCGACCGTGCAGGCCGAGGTATGTATGCGGCCCTGCGACTCGGTCTCGGGGACCCGCTGCACCCGGTGCGTGCCGGATTCGAACTTGAGGCGCGAGTAGACCCGCTGGCCGCTCACGCGCGAGATGATTTCCTTGTAGCCGCCGTGCTCCCCCTCGCTGGCCGACAGGATCTCGATGCTCCATCCCACGCGTTCCGCGTAGCGGCAGTACATGCGGAACAGGTCGCCGGCGAAAATGGCGGCCTCGTCACCACCCGTGCCGGCACGGATTTCGAGGAAGATGTTCGCCTCGTCCATCGGGTCGTGCGGCACGAGGTGGCTCTTGAGCACGTCCTCGAGCTGCTCGATGCGCAGCATGACGCCCTCGCGCTCTTCGGCCGCCAGCGCGCGCAGGTCGGGGTCCTTGTCCGCGGCCATGTCCTCGGCGGCGGCCAGGTCCCGGCGGGCCTGCGTCCAGGCCTGGTAATCCCGCACCAACGGCTCGAGCCTGGCGTACTCCCGCGACAGTTCACGGAACTGCTGCTGATCACCGATGATCGCCGGATCGGAGAGCAGTGCGCTGACCTCCTCGTGGCGTTCCACCAGGTTCGCCAGCTTGGTGACAATGGAATCTTTCAATCAGTCCTCGGCTTCGAGGCCGAACAGCCGGCGCGCCGCGGTCAGGAGTTCCTGGTCGCCTTCCTCGCCGGCCCGGCGCATGCCTACGCTCGGCAGGTGGAGCAGCTTGTTGGTCAGGGTGTGGGAAAGGAAATTCATCACCTCTTCGGGCGTGCGGCCGGCTTCCAGCATGCGCCGGGCCTGCTCATCCACGGCGCTGCGAATCGCCTCCGCCCGGGTTCTCACCGAGCGGATGGTCGGCGCCGCATCACGCGTCTTGAGGGTCTGCGCGAAGCGGATGACCTCCACGTCGATGATGCGCCGGGCCTGCGCCGCGGCTTCTTCCCGCGCCTTGAGGTTGTCGTCCACCACGCCCTGCAGGTCGTCCACCGTGTAGAGATAGACATCGTCCAGTTCCCCGACCGCCGCTTCCACGTCGCGCGGCACGGCCAGGTCGACCATGAACATCGGCTTGCGCCGCCGGGCCTTCAGCGCCGCCTGCACCATCGGCTTGGTGATCAGCGCGTCCGGGCTGGCCGTCGAGCAGATCACCATGTCTGCCGCCGCGAGGTGGTTCGGTATTTCATCGAGCTCGATGGCGAAACCCTTGTGTTCCTGCGCGAGATTCCGCGCCCGGGCGATGCTGCGGTTGGCGATCACGATCTTGCCGATGCCGCGCCCGGCGAGATGCTGCGCGACCAGCTCGATGGTTTCGCCCGCGCCTACCAGCAACGCCGAGTGCTGGCCGAAATCCGCGAAGATCTGGCGCGCGAGATTGACTGCCGCATACGCGACGGACACCGCGCTCGCGCCGATCTCGGTGTCCGTTCGAACCTGCTTGGCCACCGAGAACGCCTGCTGGAACAGCGAGTGCAGCACGGGCCCGGCGCTGCCCACTTCCGTGGCGATGCGGTAGGCCTCTTTCATCTGGCCGAGGATCTGCGGCTCGCCGAGGACCGCCGAGTCGAGTCCGCAAGCGACCGTAAAGGTGTGGCTGACAGCGAGCTGGTTGTCGAGCTGGTAGAGGCAGCCGTTGGCGCGATCCCCCAGGCTGTGGTGATCGTTCAGCCAGTCACGCAGCGAGACGAGGCCCTTGTCCGCGCAGCGGCTGTAGAACTCGGTGCGATTGCAGGTGGAGACAATGAGCATCTCGTCGACTTGCGGCAGCCGCACGAGTTCGCCGAGGGCCACCGGCAGGCGGTCCTGGTTGAAGGCGAGCTTCTCCCGGATCTCGACCGGGGCGGAGCGATGATTGACACCGAGTACTTTCAGGGACATCAGGTTACTGGCGCGACCGCCCGGCAAGACAATTGCTCAATTGTCCGGCAACCGGGCACGTGGTGACAAGCGGCAGTCGCTCACGGGGCCTTGTTTTCATGGGGTATAGTGGCTTTCCACGAGCGAAGCCGGAATCATGAAGCCCTTTATACTCTTTGTCCTGCTGCTGCTGGGGGCCTGCGCGGCCCCCGGACCCGAACACGGCGATCCGGCCGACTCCGCGCCCGACTTCGGCGAGCCCGGCGAGGCCAGTTACCACCTGTTCATGGCCGAGATCGCATTGCAGCGCGAACTTCCCGCGCTGGCCGCCACCGAGTACCTGCGGGCGGCGCGCGCGAGCGACGACCCGGCGGTTGCAGCCCGGGCGACCCGGGTGATCAGCAGTTTCGGCACCGAGGCGGAGGGGCTCGAGGCCGCGGAGCGCTGGGCCGAGCTGGCGCCCGACGAACTCGATGCGAGGCGCTTCCTGGCCCGCTTCCGGCTTGCCGCCGGTGATGTGAAGGGTGCGACCCGGGAACTGCGCGTGCTGCGTGTCGCCGCGGGCGAAGCCGCCGATCCGCGGCCTTTCCTCGGGATGTTGCCGCTGGTGACAGGCGCGGACGATCGGCAAGCCGCAATCGCGGCGATGACCCCGGTGGTGGCGGATTATCCGCAGGATCCGAGCGGCGCCTACGCGCAGGCCTACCTGGGACTGCGCGCCGGCGAGGTCGATCTCGCGCTTGCCGAAGCCCGGCGAGCCGTCGACCTGGCGCCCGAATGGACCGAGGCGGCGATCCTCTACGGTCGCGCACTCGTCGCTGCGGGGCGCGTCGACGAGGCGCTCGAGTGGCTGGACGCGCGACCCGAGGCAGGCGAACGGCGGATGGCGCTGGAACGGGCCGTCACCTTGATCGCCGGCGAGCGGAATGGCGAGGCCCGGGCCGTGCTGGAGGGCCTGCTCGAGAGCGATCCCGGGGATTCCGAGGCTCTCAGGGCGCTCGGTTACCTCGAGTATTTCGAGGGCCGGATCGAGGTGGCGCGCGAGATTTTCCACAGCCTCCTGGTCACGGGACGTTACACCAACGACGCCCTGTTCTACCTCGGAGGCATCGCCGAGCAGCAAGGTGAGGTCGAAGAGGCGGCGCGGCTTTATTCGCGCATCGATGGTGGCGAACACCTGGTCACCGCCCAGGTGCGGCTCGCGCTGCTGATGTTCCGGCTGGGCCGGCCCGAGCTGGCCGTGAATCACCTGGAGATTTTTGCGCGCCAGAATCCGGGTGCGGATGTCGAACTCGGAGCAGCCCGCGCCGAGCTGCTGGCCCGCATGGGCGAGTCCGAGGAGGCCCTGGCCGTCTACGATGAGCTGCTCAAACGGCATCCCGACGCGATCGACCTGCGTTATGCGCGCGGATTGATGCACGTGGAACGGGACGATGTTGCGGCGGCGCTGGAGGACTTCGGGCACATCGCCACGCTGTATCCGGACGATCCGGCAGCGCTCAATGCCTACGGCTACACGCTTGCCGACATGACCGAGCGACATGCCGAGGCCTACGAGCTGATCCGCCGCGCCTTCGTCCTCGATCCCGACAGCCCGGCGATTCTCGACAGCATGGGCTGGGTGCTCTTCAAGCTGGGGCGTCCGGCCGAGGGGTTGCCCTACCTGTCCCGCGCCTGGGGGCTGCAGCGAGATCCCGAGATCGCTGCGCACCTCGGGGAGGTCCTCTGGGCGCTGGGACGTGTGGACGAGGCGCGCGACATCTGGCTCGAGGCCATCGTCGAGTGGCCGGGAAGCCCGGTGCTGCTCGATACGATGGGCCGGCTTGACCCCTGACCATGCCCTGCGCGACGGTCTTGCGGCGGCTCATTGCCGAACGGGCATCGAGGTTCTCTATAATCGTTCTCATTGGCGTTCTGGGCGGCGGCTGTGCTGCACCCGTTGAGCGACCGGTGGCACCGGGGATCGACTGGTTGGAAAGGCGGGAAACATTGCGCGATATCGAGGAATTCCGGATGGAGGGTCGGCTCGCGCTGAATACCGGGCGGCGCGGCTACAGCGGCACGGTGTCCTGGGAACAGAACGACGACATCGTGGATTTCCGTTTCCGGGGGCCGTTCGGTTTCGGTGGGTTCCGGATCCACGGCGATCCCGAGCAGTTGCGTGTCAAGACGACGGCCGGCGATGAATTCCTGCTGACTGATCCCGAGAAAGAAATGAACGACCGCTTCGGCTGGAGCCTGCCGGTGCACAGCATGCGCTACTGGATTCTCGGCGTCTCCGATCCCGGCCTGCCCGCCACCGAGGTGCCGGACGAGGTGGGCCTGCTGGAGAGCGTCGAGCAGGCCGGCTGGGCCGTTTATTACGACAGCTACGGCGAAGCCGAGGGCCTGGTGTTGCCGCGCCGGCTCGACATGGAACGTGGGGATGTCCGTATCCGCGTCATGACCGATCGCTGGG
Organism: Wenzhouxiangella sp. XN24; assembly: GCF_011064545.1. NCBI lineage: Bacteria > Pseudomonadati > Pseudomonadota > Gammaproteobacteria > Chromatiales > Wenzhouxiangellaceae > Wenzhouxiangella > Wenzhouxiangella sp. XN24. The sequence continues at coordinate 192,466 of NZ_JAAMFG010000028.1, read as the reverse complement.
AGATCCCGGGCGCCTCGCCGCGCGCCCGCCGATGAGTCGCTGCTGGCCCGCGCCGGCGAAGCTCAACCTGTTCCTGCAGGTGACAGGCCGCCGTCCCGACGGATACCACGACCTGCAGACCGTCTTCCAGCTGCTCGACTTCGGCGACGATATCTTCCTCGAGACGACCTCCGACGGGGTGATCAGCCGGCCCGAGGGGCTCGCCGCCGTGGCGCCGGAAGACGACCTCGCCGTACGGGCCGCCCGCCGGCTGCAGGCGGCATGCGGTACGCGCCAGGGGGCCGAGATCAGGATCCGCAAACGCATTCCCGCCGGCGGCGGGCTCGGCGGCGGCAGTTCCGACGCCGCCACGGTGCTGGTCGGGCTGAACCATCTCTGGGGGCTGGGCTGGCCGGTCGAGCGGCTCGCGGCCCTCGGCCTGGAACTCGGCGCAGATGTGCCCGTGTTCATCCATGGACGCTCGGCCTGGGCGGAGGGGGTCGGTGAGCGACTCATCCCCGTGACGCTGCCGCCGGCCTGCTTCGCCGTGATCTGTCCGGACTGTTTCGTGTCCACGGCTGCGGTCTTTGCCGACCCCGAATTGACACGGGATTCGGCGGAAACGACAATTCACGGCTTTCTTTCGTCCGGCGGGCGCAATGATTGCGAGCCCGTGGTCAGGCGGCGCTACCCTGCGGTGGCCGCCGCCCTCGACTGGCTCGGGGCGCGGAGCGGCGCGCGCGCGCGGCTGACGGGAACCGGGGGCTGCGTCTTCGCGCAATTCGCCGCACTGGCGGACGCACGGGAGGCGCTCGCGGACCTGCCGCGGGAGTGGACGGGTTTCGTGGCTCGCGGGCTGGATGAGAGCCCCCTGCTGGCGCGGGCCGGCGGGCAGGTGGCGCCAGTCGCGTGACCAGGTTGACCGCTGGGGTGTAGCCAAGTGGTAAGGCAACGGGTTTTGATCCCGTCATGCGGAGGTTCGAATCCTCCCACCCCAGCCATTTTCGCAGGCATCGGGGCGGCGGCAGATCGGCAACGGACCAGGGGTCCAGGGGGAGCGGGCGTGACTCACGAAGCAGGGCAGATGGCGGTGTTCTCCGGTAACGCCAACCGGGAGCTGGCCGAAAGCATTGCGCGCCACCTCGGTTTTCCGCTGGGCAAGCTCCAGGCGGGCCGGTTCAGTGACGGCGAAGTGACGGCGGAGGTGCTCGAGAACGTGCGCGGCCGCGACGTGTTCATCGTGCAGTCGACCTGTCCGCCGGTGAACGACAACCTGCTCGAGCTTTTGATCATGGTCGATGCGCTGCGGCGTGCATCCGCCGCGCGGATCACCGCGGTCATCCCTTACTACGGCTATGCCAGGCAGGACCGGCGGCCGCGCGCGCAGCGGGTGGCAATCTCGGCCAAGCTGGTGGCCAACATGATCACCCACGCCGGCGTGGACCGTGTGCTGACCATTGACCTGCATGCCGACCAGATCCAGGGCTTCTTCGACATCCCCGTGGACAATGTCTATGCCTCGCCGGTGTTGCTGCATGACGCGTGGAAACAGCGCTACCAGAACATGGTCGTCGTGTCGCCGGACGTCGGTGGCGTCGTGCGCGCCCGGGCCCTGGCGAAGCGGCTCGACGACGCCGACCTGGCCATCATCGACAAGCGGCGGCCAAGGGCCAACGAGGCGCAGGTCATGCACATCATCGGCGACGTGCGCGGGCGCACCTGCGTGCTGGTGGATGACATGATCGATACGGCCGGCACGATGTGCCAGGGCGTCGCGGCGCTCAAGGAGCAGGGCGCCGAGAAGGTTTACGCTTACATTACCCACCCGGTCCTTTCGGGACCGGCTGTGCAAAGAATCAACGATTCGCTGCTGGACGAGCTGGTGGTGACCGACACCATCCCGCTGTCCGACGCCGCGCGCGCCAGCCCGAAGATCCGCCAGCTCAGCGTGGCGGAAATGCTGGCCGAGACCATGCGCCGGATCAGCGACGAGGAATCCGTCAGCTCGCTCTACGTAGACTGAGCCGACAGGAAAACGGCGCCCGGATGCCGGGCGCCGGGTCGGCATGTGCGCAAGCCTGGTCGCGGGCCCGCCATGCCGGAACATGACATTAACGGAGATGAACAATGAGCCAGAAATTCGAGCTTCTTGCCGAAGACCGGCCTGACCAGGGCAAGGGTGCGAGCCGCCGCCTTCGTCGGACCGGCAAGGTGCCCGCCATCCTGTATGGCGGCCACCGCGACCCGCGCGTGATCGCGCTTGACCATGACAAGCTGGTGCACAGCCTCGAGAACGAGGCTTTTTTCTCCAGCATCCTCACCTTGACCGTGGGTAACAAGTCGCAGCCGTGCATCATCAAGGACGTGCAGCGCCATCCGTACCGCAACGTGGTGTTACACGTGGATCTGCAGCGGATCATCGAGGACGAGGAAATCAGGGTGTCGGTCCCGTTCCACTTCCTCGGCGAAGACGTGGCGCCGGGCGCGAAGGCGGGCGGCGTGATTTCCCGCATCATGACGGAACTGGACATCAGCTGCCTGCCGAAGCACCTGCCGGAGTACATCGAGGTCGACGTGTCGACGCTCGAGCTCGACGGCATCGTGCCGCTTTCGGAAGTCAAGCTCCCCGAGGGCGTGGCGTTCGTGGGCGGCGACGAGATGCTGGAGCAGCCGGTGGTCATGATCAGCCGGCCGCGGCGTGAGGTCGAGCCGGAGGAAGAAGGCGAAGCGGGCGGCCAGGAGAGCATCGACACCGAACCGAAGGAAGACTGAGCCGGACGTTCGGTTGCGCGACGGGGCTGTCCGCCATGGGCGGCCCCGTTGCGTTTCGCCGTCCCAAAGCAAGGCGCTGAAAAATGACAGAGCGATCGCTCGTTCGCATGATCGTGGGGCTGGGCAATCCGGGCGCCGAGTACGCCGATACCCGGCACAACGCGGGCTTCTGGTTCGCCGACCTGCTGGCCGCGCGTCATGGCGGCTCGTTCCGCAACGAGCGCAAGTACGGCGCGGAAATCGCGACGGCGCGCATCGATGGTGCGGATATCCTGCTGCTGAAGCCGCAGAGCTACATGAACCGCAGCGGTACCCCGGTGCAGGCCGCGTCCGCGTATCTGAAGATCCCGGCCGAGCAGATCCTGGTCGCCCATGATGAACTCGATCTCGCGCCCGGCGACGCCCGCCTGAAGCTGGGTGGCGGTCACGGCGGACACAACGGATTGCGCAGCCTCATTTCGCATCTCGGGGCAGGTTTCTGGCGACTGCGCCTCGGCATCGGCCACCCGGGGAACCGGGCCGAGGTGATCGACTACGTGCTCAAGCGACCCTCGCGCGAGGACGCCGAACTGATCGAAGGCGCGGTCGTCGCGGCCGCGGATGTCATTCCGCTGATGCTTGGCAGAGGCGAACAGCCGGCGATGCACAAGCTGCACAGTCGCGGGACCTCCCCGCGGCAGAAACCGAAAGACGACGAGCCAGGGCTCGCGGAGTAACACATGGGAATCCGGATCGGGATCGTCGGCCTGCCGAATGTCGGCAAGTCAACCTTGTTCAACGCGCTCACCCGCGCGAAGATCGCTGCGGAGAACTATCCCTTCTGCACGATCGACCCGAACGTGGGCGTGGTGCCCGTGCCCGATCCCCGGCTGCAGGCGCTGGCGGAAATCGCCAGGCCGCAGAAAGTCCTCCCCACGACGATCGAGTTCGTCGATATCGCGGGCCTGGTGCGGGGTGCGTCGAAGGGGGAGGGCCTCGGCAACCAGTTCCTTGCCAATATCCGGGAAACGGACGCCATCGGCCACGTGGTGCGGTGCTTCGAGGACTCCGACGTCGTGCACGTCGAGGGACGCATCGATCCGGCCAGCGATATCGAGGTCATACACCTCGAGCTGGCGCTCGCCGATTTCGATACGGTGACCCGCAACCTCGAGCGGGCCGTGAAGGCTGCGAAGACGGGGCGCAAGGAAGACCTCGCACGGCGCGACCTGCTCGCGCGGGTGGCCGATCACCTCGATGCGGGCCACCCGGTGCGTTCCATGGGACTGGATGCCGCCCAGCAGGCCGTCATCCGCGACCTGCACCTGCTCACAGCCAAGCCGACCCTGTACGTCGCCAACGTGGCCGAGGACGGCTTCGCCGACAACCCGCATCTCGATACCGTGCGAACGATCGCGGCCGCGGAAGGCGCCCAGGTGGTTCCCGTGTGCGCCGCGATCGAGGCGGAAATTTCCCAGCTCGACGAGGCTGACAAGGAGGAGTTCCTGGTCGAGCTCGGGCTCGCCGAGCCGGGGCTCGACCGCGTGATCCGCGCCGGTTATCACTTGCTCGGGCTGCAGACTTTTTTCACCGTCGGGCCTAAAGAGGTGCGCGCCTGGACCGTTCCGGTCGGCGCCACCGCCCCCGAGGCGGCCGGCGAGATCCACACCGACTTCCAGCGCGGCTTCATTCGCGCCGAGGTCACGGCCTACGACGACTTCGTCGGCCTCGGCGGCGAGGCGCGGGCGAAGGAAGCGGGCAAGCTGCGCCTGGAAGGCAAGGAATACATCGTCAAGGACGGCGATGTGATGCACTTCCGCTTCAACGTCTGAGCCGGGTGGCGGCTGGGTCGCGCGATGGCTCCTCCCTTAGCTGCGCAGGTCGAGCAGTTTCATGACCGACACGGGTTCACGCACCAGCTCCGCGAGTGTGTGCTTGTCGAGTTCTGCGAGGAAGGCGTCCAGCGCCCGTGCGAGAACCGGGATCAACGCACAGGACGGAGTCAGCCGACACTGGTTCTCGGGGCGGAAGCATTCCACCAGGCCGAGATCGTCCTCCGTCTTGCGCACCACGTCGCCGAGACGCAGTTCCTCCGGTGGCAACGCCAGCATGAGCCCGCCGTGCGGGCCCCGTTGCGCGATGACGAGCCCCTCGCGTGTCAGCAGGTTGACCACCTTCATGAGGTGAGCCCGGGAGATGCCGTAAGCTTCGGAGATCTCGCGGATGGTGCAGCGCCGGCCAGGTTGCACGGCGAGATAGATGAGCACCCGGAAAGCGTAATCGGTGAAATACGTCAGTCGCATATTTGAGCATCCCCACGCCGGTAGCGGCGGAACTCTATTGATGCATCTTACATGGCATAATTGCGTGCACAAGTCGGGATTCGCCTTGACAGGCCCCCGGGGCGCGAGGAAAATTCCCGGCCCTCCCTTGCATGCGCCGCCTTGGCGCTAGTCGTCGGCTACGTAGCTCAGTTGGTCAGAGCGCGGCACTCATAATGCTGAGGTCGGTGGTTCGAGCCCACCCGTAGCCACCATTCTCCGTCCCGTCCGTCACGCGCCAAATTCCAGGCAGCTCGCTCGTGGCAATAGATTGCACACAAGGCGGTCGTTTGGCGGCACAATGGCGGGATGACCCGGGGCCGCGCCGTTCAGGGGCCGGGCGACTCATCTGTCGGAAAGGAAGGCGAGCAAGAACCGTGAACAGCGGCGGATCTCCCGCGCGGGGACCACGAAACATCACCGTGCCGAAGCGCATCGCCCTGGCGATCGCCGTATCCTACGCGGTGCTCGGCGGGGTCTGGATCGTGTTCTCGGACCGGTTGTTGCCGGTCATCGTGGCGACGCCCGAAGAAATGCTCGGGATGAACATCGTCAAGGGCCTGGGCTTCATCCTGGTCACGAGTTCCCTGCTGTATGCCTTGTTGAGGGTGGCGCCGCGGGCTCCCGAGGAGGGCGCGGCACCACGTACCCATGGCTGGCTCCTGCTGGCCGTATTCATTGCGCTGGCGGCGACGATCCTCGCGGTCGGCTATTTCGTGCAGCGCGAGGCGACCGGGAATCTCGAGGCGCGGCACGAAGCGACCCTCCGGCAGGTCGCCAACCTCAAGGCCGGACAGGTCGAGATCTGGTTGGATCGCAAGCAGGGCATGGTGGAGATCATCGCCCGGAATAGTGCTTGGACGTCACTCGCACCGGCCGCGCGCGACGGCGATCCGGCCGCCCTGGCCGAGCTGCAGGTCGAGTTGGGCGCGCTCACCGAGCGGATCGGGACCGACGGGCTGGAACTCGGCTTTCGCCAGCACGGGCTGGTTCTCGCGGATACCGCCGGGGTGCCTGTCGTGGCAGCGGGCGCCCGGATCGACGAGTCGCTTGTCGCTGCGGCTGTGAAGCGACTGCGCGACGAGAGCCGCGGCTTCTTCCACACCGAAGGGGACGGCGCCGGGCTGCACATGGCGTTCACCGCGGCCACTGCCGATGCGGGCGTCCCTGGCGCACAACAGTTTTTCCTGCTCATGCTGTTGCAGGATGCCACCAACACCGTCAACAGTCTCCACGAGATCATGGCGCGCTGGCCGGCGCCCGAGGCGGCGGGGGCGGCCGCCCTGGCCCGGCTCGGTGATGGCGGCCGTCTCGAGTTGTTGCCCGGCTTCGGCACCCCGTGGTTCGACGAAGACACCGTAGTCTTTCCTGCCTCGCCCGCGCTCGACGGCGCGCCCCAGCACCGGCGCGGCGTACGCGGCGGCTACCTCGGCGAGTACGTCGACGGGCAGCACGCCATGCTGGCGCTGGCCCGCGTCCCCGGCACGGAATGGATCGTCGCAGCCGTGATGGACCGTACCCAGGCCGTGGCCGGGGTCGCGGCGTTGATCACCGCCACGCAGGTCGCCGTGCTCGGGGCCATCGCCATCGCCGGCTGGCTGATCCTCATGTTGTTCAGGGAGCAGCGGGCCCACAGTCGCGCCCTGCTCGCGAACGTCGTGCGTGAGCGCGACGCGCTGGACCAGCATTTCTCCTACCTGAGTCGATTCGCGAACGACATCGTTCTGCTCAGCGACGCGACGGGGCGAATCGTCAACTGCAACGACCGCGCGGTCAGCGCCTACGGGCGGCCGCGCGACTCTTTGATCGGCTGTACGTTGCCCGAACTGTGTCCGCCGGCGGTCCGGGCCGCCGGCGAACGCGGCCTGGTCCAGGCGCTCGAGTCCGGCGATTCCCGCTTCGAGACCTGGCAGCACAGCACGGAGCGTGGCGAGTTTCCCGTGGAGATCAGCGCGCGGACTTTAGAGGTGGACGGCGAAAAGTTCATCCAGAGTATCGTGCGGGACATTTCCGAACGGCGCATGGCGGAACAGCAGTTGCGGGCGAGCGAAGCGAGATTTCGCAACACCTTCGATCACAGCGCCGTGGGCATCGCGCACGTCTCCGTCGACGGTCGCTTCATCATGGTGAACCAGCATTTTGCCGATCTGCTGGGCTATTCGCCCCAGGAAATGCAGGAAATGGAGGTCTGGTCGCTGTCTTTCCCCGAGGACCTGCCGCGCGAGCTGCAATTGGGCAAGGCGTTGCTGGCCGGGGAGCGGGGCGACTACACGATCGAGAAACGCTATCGGCGCAAGAACGGCGAGGCGTTGTGGGCGCACCTGACCGTCTCCGCCGTGCGGGCCGAAAGCGGCCAGGTCGAGTACCTGATCGGTGTCGTGGGGGATATCGGCCCGCGCAAGCAACTCGAACTCGAAGTGCAGCGCCGCAGCCTGTTGTACCGGACCCTGTCGGAAACCAACCGGGCTATCGCGCGTGCAGAAGCGATCGACGAGGTGCTGGCGGCAGCCTGTACCATCGTCGTTTCCGGGGGTCTGTTCTCGCGGGCGGCCGTGACACGTTTCGACAGCGGCGCCGGCGAGCCGACGGTGGTCGCGGCGGCCGGCCCCAAAGCGCAGGAGCTTGCGGGCGAGTTGCTCGAACTGCAGGCCCGCAGCGGCATCTTTCCCGTGTTGAGCGGCGACGCCTCGCCCGATGGCACCGTCGTCATCAACGACGTTGAGACCGGGCCGATCAGCGCCAACACGCGGCTGGCCTGTCTCCGCCACGACGTGCGCGCCTTCGCCAGCCTGCCCCTCGGGGATCCCATGATGCCCGAGGGGCGCTTCATGGTGTTCGCCCGGGAGGCCGACTTCTTCGCCGGCGACACGCTCGACCTGTTGCTCGACATGGCGCGCGACCTGTCCGTCGCGCTGGCGCGATTCCGGGAGCGCGCGAAACGCCAAATGGCGGAGCGCCACGCGCGCGAGGTCGCGCAGCGCATGTCGACGCTCGTCGAAGCGGCGCCCATCCCGGTCTACGATATCGACCCCGACGGCCGTGTCGGCGAACTGTGGAATCCCGCGGCCGAGCGCGTATTCGGCTGGCGACGGGAGGAAGTCAGGGGCCGATTGCTGCCGATCGTTCCCGAGGATGCCGAGGCGCAGGCGGAATTCGCTGCCGTGCGTGAAAAAGTGCTGGCCGGCGAGCGCTTCGCGGGCGTCGAACTGCTGCGGCGCCGCCGCGACGGGTCGCCGGTCTATATCAGCCTGTCGACGGCGCTGATTCCCGGTTCGACCCCGACGATCCTGAGCGTGGCGGAGGACATCACTTCACGCCATGATGCCGCCGAGGCGGTCCGCCGGGCGCGTGACGAACTCGAGTTGCGCGTGGCCGAGCGCACCGCGGAACTATCCGCGGCGCGCGACCGTGCGGAGGAATCGGACCGCATCAAGACGGCGTTTCTCGCCAACATGTCGCATGAATTGCGCACCCCGCTCAATTCCATCATCGGGTTCAGCAGCCTCCTGTTGTCAGGAGCCCCGGGAACGGTCAACGAGGAGCAGGGCAAGCAACTGGCCATCGTGCGTCATGCGGGCGAGCGCCTGCTTACGCTCATCGAGGACATCCTCGATATTTCCCGCCTGCAGGCCGTGGATGCTATGTTGCCTCGCGAGCCGGCACCGCTCAGGGACCTGGTGTTGCGTGCCGTTGATACGCTGCGGCCCCAGGCCGCCGGGCGGGGACTTTATATGGAGACCGATATCGAACCCTGTGTGGCGCTCGCCGAACCGCGTCGGCTGGAACAGGTGTTGCTCAACCTGTTGAGCAACGCCGTGAAGTACACGGATACCGGAGGGGTCCGGGTCAAGTGCCGGGGCGTGGGCGAACACGTCGAGATCGCGGTGGAAGACACGGGGTTCGGAATCAGTGCCCAGGAGCAGGCACGGCTTTTCGTGCCCTTCTCACAACTCAAGCGCACCGACTCGGGACGGGAGGGTACGGGCCTCGGCCTGGCGATCTCCCGGCGGCTCGTGGAGGCCATGGGCGGCAGCATCTCGGTTGACAGCGAACCGGGCCGCGGCAGTATCTTCACGGTGAGACTCGATGCTGCGAGGGCTTCCTGACATGCGTCCCGTCATTCTCCTGGTCGAAGACAGGGCGGACGACCGTTACCTTATGCGCTGGTTGTTGAGCCATTTCGACGCAGAGATCTGCGAGGCGCACAACGGCCGCATGGCCCTGGACGCGATGCGCGAAGCACGGCCGTGCCTTGTGGTTCTCGACCTGGGACTGCCGGACATGGACGGGGTCGAACTGCTGCGTCACCTGCGCGGCTTGCCGGACTGTGGTGAAATCCCCATCGTGGTCGTGACGGCTCGCGCGCTCCCGGAAGAACGCCGGCTTGCGATGGCGGTCGGCTGCAATGCGTATCTCGCCAAGCCGGTGGACCCCGGTACGCTCCGGGCGGTCGTGGAAGCCTTGCTCGAGCCTGTGAAGGTGGATTCCTGATGTTCGACCAGAATGACCCCGCGCCCGACCGCTACGTCCTGATCAGCGCCCTGCTCGCGTTGCACGAGGAAGCGGCGTCGCTCGACGAGGACGGCATCGGCCAGCGCACGGTGGAACTGGCCGAGCAGGTGACCGAAAGCAAGACGTCTTATCTGCACGTCGTCGAGAAGGGCGTGGATATCCGGCTCGCATCCTGGTCAGCACGCACCCTGTCCCAGTGCACGATCGAGTCCGAGTCGCATTACTCGCTGGATCGCGCCGGGATCTGGGCGGACTGCGTGCGGCAGGGCAAGCCGGTCATACACAACGAGCTGGAAGCGGCCGATTTCCTGCGCGGTCTGCCCGAGGGCCATTCGCCGCTCATCCGGCACCTGGCGGTGCCCGTGCTGGAGCATGGCCAGCCCGTGATGGTCGTCGGCGTCGGCAACAAGCGCAGCGCATACACCGACGAAGACGTGAATCGGGTCCGGCTGCTGGCGGAAAGCGCCTGGGGACTGTTGCGGCGCAAGGCCCACGAGCAACGCGAAGCCCGCCATCTCGAGTTCCTCGAGGCGAACATGCTCGCCACCATCGACGTGGTCAGCACCATCGTCGAGATGCGCGATCCTTACACCGCGGGCCATGAACGGCGCGTGCGCGACCTGGCTTGCGCCATCGCCGCGGAACTCGACCTCGATGACGTCCAGCGCGATCGCGTCGCGATGGCGGCCCAGGTGCATGACGTCGGCAAGCTCGCCGTTCCCGCCGAAGTCCTCGCCAAGCCGGCCCGCCTGACGCCCATGGAAATGGAAGTGGCGAAGACGCACAGCCGCCAAGGATACGAGATCCTGCGCAAGAGCCGCTTCTCGTGGCCGCTGGCCGATATCGTGCTGCAGCATCATGAGCGCTGGGACGGCAGCGGCTACCCGGACGGTTTGCGCGGGGAGGAAATCCTCATAGAGGCACGCATCATCGGCGTCGCGGATGTCGTCGAGGCCATGTCCAGCCCGCGGCCCTATCGGCCGCGCAGGACGATCGAGAATGCGCTGGTCGAGATCGAGTCGGGGCTGGGGACGCGTTACGACCCGCGCGTGGCCGCGGCCTGCCTGCGGCTGTTCCGCGAAAAAGGCTATCGCCTGCCGGAACACTAGGGCGTGGCTGCGGACGCCTCGCGCGGCTGCATCAGGAGCCTGTAGAGCGCCGGGATGACCACCAGCGTCAGGACCGTGGACGCCACGAGCCCCGAAATGATCGCCCAGGCCAGTGGCGGCCAGAGGGTGGAACGCGTGAACGTCAGGGGCAGCAGGCCGGCCACGGTTGTCGCGGTCGTCATCAGGATGGGTCGCGTACGACGTCCGACCGCGATGACGACCGCCCTGGCGGTCTCCATCCCGTCACGCTCCAGCCGGCGCATGAGGTCGATCAGCACGATCGCATTGTTGACCACGATCCCGACCAGCGCGACGACGCCGAGGATCGCAGTGAAGCTGAACGGCTGGCGCGCCAGCAGCAACCCCGGGACGACGCCGACGACCGCCAGCGGCACGGTGACCAGCACGATGCCCAGCAGGCGGAAGGAATTGAACTGGTAGAGCAGGAAGACGAGCAACAGCAACAGGCCGATCGGCAGGGTCTGAAACAGCGCGGAATTGGCGTCCCCGGCTTCGGCCGCCGCCCCGCCGTAGACCAGGCTGACGCCCGGAGGCAGAGCCATCTTCTCCAGCTGCGGATCGAGTGCGGCGATGACCTCGCCGTAGGTGGTGCCTTCTTCCGTCTCCGACAACACCGAGGCCATGCGTTGCATATCCCACTGGCGGATCACCGCGGGCTGCCATTCGAGGCGCATCTGCACGACCTGGCCGAGCGGCACGGTGCCGCCGTCCGGCAAGGCCAGGGGCAGTCCCTCCAGCGCTTCGAAAGGGAACCCGCGCCCCTGGTGCGAACGAATCAGCATCGGCAGCGGCTCACGCTGCGCCCGCCAGGTCGAGAACTGGCTGCCGAGCGTGGCGCCTGCGAGCGCGGCTGCCACGTCGGCGCGGGCGAGGCCGAGTCGCGCGGCCGCCGCATCGTCGATTTCCATGGCCACTGTCGCGAGCCCTGCGCCGAGATCATTGTGCACGTCGATCGCGCCCGGCGTGGCCCGCAGCAGGCGCATCACTTCCTCGACCGTGGCGACCAGTTCGTCCGGTCGCTCGGCGAATACCTGGATCTCGATCGGCGCATCGACCGGCGGGCCCTGGCCGAGCCGGCTGGCCATGACGTGCGCATCGGGCAGGGTTTCACCGGCGCGCTCGCGCACCCAATGCATCAATTCGGGCAGGTCGTGCCGGCTTTCGGAGACGGCGACGATGCGGGCCAAATGGGGCGAGCGCGGGATCTTCACGAGGTTGTAGTAGAAGCGCGGGCCACTGGAGCCGGCGAAGACATGAACGTCGGTCACGCTGGGCCGCGCCGCGAGGTCCGTGGCGAGGGCGTTGGCGCGTAACGCGGTGTATTCGAGCTCGGTGCCCTCGGAGAAACGCAGGTCCACGACCAGCTGGTTGCGGTCGGTGCTGGGAAAGAAGTCGCGCGGCAGGAAGCCGGCCAGCAGGCTGCTCAATACCACCAGCACCGTGGCGACCATCACCACCGACCACGGTCGTGCAATCGCGAGGCGGCCCGCGCCTTCGCCGAACTCGCGCAGGCGCTCGCGTCCCCCGACGGGTCGCGGCCGGAGGGTGGATGCGGCGAGGACCGGCGTAGCGAACACCGCATAGACGTAACTGACGACCAGGGCGAGCATCACCACGATGGGAATGCCGCGCGTGAAATCCGCGGTGTTGCCCTGCGCCAGCAACAGCGGCGTGAATGCGGCGAGCGTGGTGCCGGTTGCCGCCGCCAGCGGCGCCGCGAGCTCCCGCACCGAGAGCACCGCTGCCTCCTTGCGGCTGCGTCCCTGGTCCAGGTGCCACTGGAGGTTCTCCACCATGACGATCGCGTTGTCGACGAGCATGCCGAGCGCGATCACGAGTCCCGCGACGGCCATCTGGTGCAGCACACCGCCACCGATGGCGTAGATCGCGATGGACGACAGGGTGACCATCGGCAGCAGCGCCGCCACGGTGAAGCCGAGCCGGGGACCCATGAAAGCGAGCAACACCAGTACCACCACTGCGACGCCGAGCAGCAGCGAGCGCGCCAGTTCAGAGAGCCGCTCTTCGACCCAGCGCGGCTGGTAGAACATCTCCCGGATCTCGAGAGGCGCGTAGGCCGGGCGCACTTCGTCGATCAGCGCCCGCACCCGCTCGCCAAAGCGCACGGCGTTGAGCCGGTTCTCCGGGATGACGATTCCCAGGCCGACCGCCGGCCGGCCATTGAGCCACATGCGCTCGGTGGGCGGATCCGCCGGCTCGAGGCGGATGGTGGCGACCTCGCGCAGCGGCAGAAGGGCGCCCGAGGGCAGCTGCACGGGCGTGTCGGCCAGTTCCTCCAGGTTGCGGAACTGCGACTGCGGACGCATGACGAAAGAGCGGCCATCCCGGCTGAGGGCGCCCCCCGGCAAGGTCACGTTACGCGCGGCGAGCTGGGCGCCGAGCGATGCGGCGTCGAGTCCCCATGCGGCGGATACCGCCGGATCGATGCCGAGCACGAGCTGTTCGCCGGGATCGGCAAGGACCTCGATGCGGGCGATGTCGGGGACCCGGAACAGTTCACGTCGCAACTTGCGGGCCGCTTCGAGCAGTTCGAGCAAGTCATCCGATCCGGTCACGGCGAGGACGATGCCCTCGGTGTCCATCTGTCGATCGAGGACCTCGGCGGGGCCCGCGCCGTCGGGAAACTTGCGTTGTGCCCGGTCCACGGCGACGCGAATCTGCTCCCAGACGGCATCGGTGTCGTAGACCTGTTGTTGCATGCCGACGATCACCTGCACGAAGCCCAGCCGGGCGACGCCGCGCAGTTCGTTGACCTCGTCGACCTGGGCGATTTCCTCCTGCAGGGGATTGAGCACGAGGCGCTCGATCTGCTCCGCGTCGGCGCCCGGCCAGCTGACCAGGACCTGGCCGTAACGGTAGGGAAAGAAAGGATCTTCCTGCCGGTCCATGTGCAGCCAGGCGACGAGGCCGAGCAAGGACAACAGCGCGACTGCGGCGAAGACCAGTCGCCGTCGTTCGAGGCTGGCCAGGATCGCGTTCAGGGCAGAATCCGGACGGCTTCGCCGTCGAGCAGTTGCTGTTGCCCGGCGATGACGACGCGATCGCCCGGAGCGAGATCCCCGCTGACCTCGGCCAGGCCGCCCACCAGCCGGCCGGCGGTCACCGGAGTCAGGACGGCGCGCCCGTCAATGACGCGGAACACACGCGTCTCGCCCGCACCGGGGTCCATGATGGCGCCGAGCGGCACGAGCAAGGCGGGTTCGACAGGCTGTTGCAGCATGACATACACCGACAGGCCCGGCTCCCATGCGGTGTTTTCTTCCAGTGCGACGACGGCCGGCGCCGGCCGCCCCGCGCGTGCGCGGCCGATCTCCTGCAGCCGTCCTTCCGACCACTGGCCCGATGCGAGGGCCCGGATGCGTACCCCGTCGCCCGGGCGCAGGTCTTCCGCCATGCCTTCCGGCAGCTGGATCTCGACTTCGCGTCCCGCGTCACCCGCCAGGACCAGTATGGGCTGGCCGGCATGGACGAAATCCCCCGGTTCCACCAGCAGGTCGCTCACCGTGGCGGCAAAGGGTGCCCGCAGCACGGCCTCGGCCAGTTGCTCGCGAGCCTCGGCAAGTGCCGCGACCGCCTGCGCGCGCGCCTCCCGCGTGGCATTGCGCTGTGCGCGGGTGCGGTCGAGCAGTTCCTCGGAGGCGAGTCCCTGCGCCTGCAGCGACTTGGCGCGTTCATAGTCGGCCCCCAGCTGCACGAGACGCTCGTCCAGCTCGCGTACCCCGGCCTCGGCCGCCGCCAGCGCCGGGCCGAGTGCGGGGTTCTGCAGGCTGGCTAGCCGTTGCCCGGCCTCGACGCGGGCGCCGCGGGTCACGAAGCGCTCCGCGAGGTGGCCGGGATGAAGAAACGCCGGCTCGGCCCGCTGCGCCGCCCGCACGGTGCCTGGCAGGCGCAGCTCCCGTGTATCGCCCGAGAGACGCACTTCGGTGACGCGCACCGGGCTCTGGTGAGTGGTCGCCGCCGCCATGTCGGGTGGCGCGGATTCCACGCTGCAGGCTGCCAGCAGCACAGTGGCACAGGCGATGATCGCGGCGCGGCGCCAGCGGCGGGCGAATAATTCGTCGAGGGTGTTCATGTCGCGGCCTGTCAGGAGCGGGGGAGCAGCCCCTCCATGAAGATCTTGAGGAAATCGTCGAGGTAGTCTTCGTCGCTGCCGACGCCGGGCCATTGCGAATGGTGGGCGCGTGCCTCGAACCATTGCGTGCACGCGTTGACGAAGGTGGTCACGACGTGCGCCGGGTTGACGTCCGGGCGGAGCAGGCCGTGCTCCTGGGCCTGCCGGATCCGCTCGGCGCCGAGCCGCACCAGTTCGGCATCGAGCCGGCCGCAGCTCTGGTCCTCGTCGAGGTGGGTCCAGGCGAACAGCCGCACGACCTCGGGGTTGGCTTTCAGGAACTCGAAATAGCGCGTCACGGCGTTCTTCAACAGGTCGGCGTCGGGCGCCGCCGATTGCAGTTCGGCTTCCTGTCCGGCGGCATAGGCTGCGAACGCCTGCTCCTTGACGGTTTCCCAGAGCGTTTCCTTGCTGCCGAAATGATGATGAATGAGGCTCTTGGTGACGCCGGAGCGCGCCGCGATCTCGCGCATGCTGACCGCGGCGAAGCCTTTCTCGACGAACAGCCCATGGGCCGCGTCGAGGATGCGCTCCCGGGTGAGGTCCGGGTCCCGGGTACCGGTCGGCGAGTTCATGGCCCGGATTCTAGAACTAACTGGCCGACCGGTCAATACGCCTCGGGGCTACTCGGGTGGCAGCGAGAAGTCCTGCAGGAAGGGACTGTGGCTCTATAATTGCAGCCCTGAGCGGGCTCCCGGAAGCCCTGGATGCATCCCGAGACCAGTCACAGGACCTTTGCATTGATGCGCGCCGCCCCTATCGCCCTGGCCGCGTGGCTCTTGCCCACGCTCGCTGTCGTGATCGTGTACCTCGTGTCGTCGTCGCGCGGCCAGGTGCCGACCTGTTTCCCCTTCTTCGAAGGCTGCACATCGATCAGCGGCGCGGCGCGGCGCGATCCTTCCATCCATATTTTTCGCGCCATCATGCTGCCGACGGCGACGATCATGGCGGCCTACTGGCTGCTGGCGCGCGACTGGCTGGCCGGCCTCGGAGACACCGGACGCGCGCGCGAAGTCATGACCACGCTGGGCCTGGTCGGCGCGCTGTTCATGATCCTCTATATCGTGTTTCTCGGCACCGACGGGCGCGTTTACGACCTCCTGCGGCGGTACGGCGTGACGGTGTATTTCGCCTTTACCGCGCTCGCGCAATTGCTGTTGACGTCGCGTCTGCAGCGCCTGCCCGCCGCCGCCAGGACGCGCGTCGGCCCGGGCGTGATCCAGGCGAAGATCGTTTTCGGCGTGCTCATGCTTTCGCTGGGACTCGCCAATATCCCCGCGTCCAACTTCTTTCCCGAGCTGCCGATCGACAACATGATCGCGTGGAATTTCGCCCTGCTGATGAAAGGCTATTTCGGCCTGACCGCGCTGTCCTGGCGAGCCATCGACTACCGGATCGTCACGCGCGTCGACTGAACGCGCGGATTCATTCCAGGCGTTTCGCGAGCGCTACCGGGTCGACGTCGCCCGAGGTGTCCACGTTCATGCGACAGCGTGATTCGAGCGGACCGATGGCGATCGGGCGTGCGAGCTGTGCCTCGAGAACCTCGAGGCCCGCATCGGAAGGGTCGCCATGCCGCGTCGCCACGCGCCGGCGCAAAACCTCCGGCGGTGCCTGGCAGGCCAGCACCACGGGACGGGCACCCTGTTCCAGGCCCAGCTCCAGGAAGAACTCGCGTCGCTCGCTCTCGAGAAAAGCGGCATCGACCACCACGCTGCAACCGGCGGACAGCGCTGTGCGGGCGATCTCGGCCAGCCGCGTGTAGGTGCGCGCGGAGGCCGCGGCCGCATAGAGGCCGGCGCCGAGATCCGCCGACGCTTCCGCGGTCGGCTCGAGGCCATGGAGACGCTTGCGTTCCACGTCGGATCGCACCCACACGGCGGGCAGGTGCGGCGCAAGGCGGCGCGCGAGATAGCTTTTCCCGGAGCCCGAAGCCCCGTGCATCAGTACGAGGCGCGGCGTGGCGGGCTCCGCATGGGCCGCGGCGAAGCGGACATGGCGCGCCACCCGCTGCTGCGCC
The DNA here is from genome assembly GCF_011064545.1 of Wenzhouxiangella sp. XN24. Classification (NCBI taxonomy): domain Bacteria; kingdom Pseudomonadati; phylum Pseudomonadota; class Gammaproteobacteria; order Chromatiales; family Wenzhouxiangellaceae; genus Wenzhouxiangella; species Wenzhouxiangella sp. XN24. The sequence goes on along the minus strand of NZ_JAAMFG010000028.1, from coordinate 175,621 downwards.
TGCTCGGCTTCGCGCGCCGATACGCCGGATTGACCCAGCCGGATGGCGGCGATCTTCGCGCGCACCAGGTGGCGATAGACGAGATACCACGGTAACAGCGCGATGCCGTCATGGTCGCCGAAAGCCGCCAGCCAGGCATTGTAGAACCGCCAGCCCAGGTCGCGCCTCCCGCGCGCCTCGAGATCCATCAAGAGGAAGGCGACTTCGCTCTGCAGGTCGATCCAGCGCAGCGCCGGATCGAACTCGATGCCGTCGAAGGCGGCGATCCGGCCGTCCAGCATCACCAGGTTGGACAGGTGCAGGTCGCCGTGTCCTTCACGCACCAGGCCGGCGTCGAGGCGGGCGTCGAAGCGCGGAGCCAGGGCGGCGGCCCGTGCTCTCGTCCACTTTTCCAGCTCGGCCAGCGATGCTTTCTCCCGCGCGCCGAGAGCATCGGCGGGGATGGCCTCGAAGTTGGCCAGGGCGGGACGCGCGACGGATGCCGCATCGCCGTAGCCGTCTTTCCGGCTGGCCGATGGCAAAGATCGCTGGAATTCGGCCAGCGCGCCGGCGAACGCCTCGAGGGCGGCGCCGTCGAGCCGGCCGGCTTCGAGCAGGCGGTCGAGCTGCGCCTCTGCGGGGAAGCGGCGCATGCGCACCGCGGGTTCGGCATCGTCCTCGAGCGGGCCGATGCGGCAACCCTCCTGCGTGCATCGGGCGCCCACGACTTCGAGATAGAGATCCGGTGCGAGCCGGCCATTGAGACGCAGTTCTTCCCTGCAGTAATGCACGCGCCGCCCGCGCTCCCGGAAGTCGAGAAAGCCGAGATCCAGCGGCTTCTTGAACTTGTAGGCGTATTCGCCCGCCAAAAAGACCCACGAGATATGTGTCTCGACGCGCTCCACCGCATCCACCGGGTGCGGATACGCCTCCGGACGGCACAGGCCGTCGATCATTTGCGGCGGGAATTGCCCCATGCGTTCAGGTGGCCGCGCCCAGATGCCGGCCGCTCGTCTGCGCCGCCTCGGCTTCGGTCTTGAGTCCCATCTTGCGAAACACCATGGCGGCCGGGCAGAAGCCGGTGAACGATGATTGCAACAGGTTGAAACCGACGAACACCGTCAGCCAGATGAATCCGGGATGGACGAACCACCATAGCGCCAGGCTGAGCAGCACCATGAAACCCGCGAAAGCCGTAACCGCACGTTCGACAGTCATCGTATTCTCCTTTCGTCGTCAGTAGTTATACCGCAGCCGGAACCAGCCATTGCTGTTGTCTTCCAGCTGCCCGAAAAAGGTGTGTTCCTCGCGGCCACCGAAGAGGTTTACGCCACCGCTCAACGACCAGTGGTCGTCCCGTCGCCAGTTGATCGACGGCCGCAGGTAGAAGTCCTCGTCGCTCGGCGAAACGAAGATGAACAGCGAACTCGTCAATGCGTCTCGCCACGCGCGATGGGTCAACCGGAGCGTCGCCACCGAGCGCCACTCCTCGCGCGCGCGCGCCGGCACGGGCGCGTTCTCGATGAGACGGTCGTGGTCGGAAATGCGTTCGGCGTAAAGCTGGATCCCGCCGGTCAGGTTGCGTACCAGTTCCTGTTCGTAGCCCAGCAGCAGGCGGAGCTCGGAATTCGGGATGCGCGGATCATCGCCACGCGGGTCATCGAGCGAGTCGTAGAACGCGGTCTCGGCGTTGAACAGCCCGCCAAGCCACGGTGTGCGGACGCTCGCCCCCCAGCTGCGCAGGCGTGGGAATATCGGCCGGCCGTCTGCATCCGCGCCCAGGGGCTGCTTCCAGCGACCGTCATAGCCGTAGATCGCGTACTCGGTGGGGCCCACCGTGCGGAACAGCCGCAATGCGAATTCGTCATCGCCGGGGGCGGTCGCGCGTCGGGGTGTCGCCGGTGCGGCCGCCGCGCCCAGGGCCGGATTCCAGAACACAAAACGCTCGCCGTAGAGATAGTCGTCCGGCGCGAAGTCCGGCGTCCAGGCCAGGTCCAGGTTCACCACGTCCGTGTAGAAGCTCACGCGCGCGGTGTCCGCCGCGGACTTGAGATAATCCTCGTCGCGGCCGGCGAAGAAGGAGACGAAATCCTTCGGAAAGAGATCGTTGAGGAACAACAGGTCGCCGGTGCCCCAGGTGAGCACCTGGCGGCCGATCTTGACGTCCATGAAGCGGGCCGGGGTGAACGACACGGCCAGTTCGCGAACCTGGGCATCCAGGTCCGTCACGACCTGGTCCCAGAGCAGTTCGCCCTTGAAGTCGATACGGTAGTGTTCCGCGACATGGCGTGTCTCCGCGCGTACGCGAAACTCGCCGAGCGTGAGCCGGTCGAGGTTGGACACGTCATTCCAGCGCGCGCCCGCCGCGCTCTCGATGAAGCCGCTCCAGTCGAGTCCCTGCGGTTCCTCGTCCCACGGATCATCCCAGTCCGCCTCCTCGAAGCCGGTGAAGGGATCGTCCGCGGTACCGGCGCCAGGGTCCTTTGCGAGCGCTGGGTCGTCGCCGCCGACGAACAGCAAAAGTCCGCTGCAGAACAACACGGCCGGGGCAAAGCGCATCGCTGCTACCCGCCGTCCCGCTGCAGCCACCGGGTCGGGGGCTGGCGCAGGTATCGCTCGGAGAAAATGTCCTCCGGCAGCCCGACGTCGTACTCGATGGAGCGGAACTCCATCAGCGTGCTGCCGCCCTCGAGCGGCATGCTGATGAGCGAACGGGTGGCCGTCGGGTAGCCCTGCACGTCTTCCACCTGGGCGACTTCCATGACGCGATAAACACGGTCCTGCCCATCGTAGTACTCGGTCTTCATGGGCAGGAAGGTCTCGCGGTCCACGCGCGTGACGTAGCGCACGAACTCGACGGCCGCCGGATCCCTGGGGGTGCTTTCGAGCACGTAGTGCGCGTCGGTGGTCTCGACGAGCCGGTGCTCGTCGAGCGCGGGGTTCCTCCCGGAGACATCCTCGTAATAGAAATGCGAGCCGACGAAGCTGGTGCGCTTGTCGCTGGCGCTGATGCGGCGCACGAGGTCCAGCCCGGGTAGGTACAGCCAGCGATCGTCATCCCGGTCCATGTGCTTGGCGACCAGGAAGACGGTCCCGCGGACGTCCGAGGGCCGGGAGAAGAACACCATGTAGTCCTGGTCCCCGCCGGGTTCCTCGTTCCGTCGCAACACGGTGAACTGGCGCAGCTGGCGGCGGCCCTGGCTGTCCTCGATCATCATGCGCGCCTCGCTGCGCCCATCCTCACCAGAGTAGTAGGCGGCGAGATTGGCGCGCTCGACGATCTCGTCGACCTCGGTCAACGCTTCGCTCGAGGCGCCGAGGGGCAGTGCGATCCCGGCGAACAGCGTGACGATCCATTTTCCGGTGTTCATTTTCTGCAGTCTCCTTTATGTGGCTTCGCTGGTCCGCGCCGTGCGGCCGAGAAACGGCTGCATGACGGCGGGGAGTAGCACCAGGGTGACGAGCGCGGATGCGGCCATGATGCTGGCGAGGAATATCCCGACCGTGATGTACGGCACCAGCGGGGCCAGCAGCAGGGGCGTGAAACCGATCGCGATGACGATGGCATTGCGGCTGATGGCGCGTGCGGGCTCCTCGAATACCTCGGCCATTGCGCTGCGCAATTCGCCGCTGCGGGCCAGCGCTTCGCGTGAGCGCTCGATGAAATGAATGGCGAAATCGATGGACAGGCCGAGCGTCAGCGCCGAGAGCACTGCGATCGGCATGTCGTAATCCTTCCCGATCCAGCCGATGAGGCCGTAGATGAAAGTGATCGTGAATGTCAGCGGCAGCATCGCCAGGAGCCCGTAACCGACGGAACGGAACAGGATGATCATCATCGCGAGCACGGCGACGAAGGCGCCGGCCAGGCTGCCCACCATGCCCTTGACCATCGCGTCCTGCCAGACCACGTTCAGGTAGGTCTTGCCGGCCCAGCGGACCGCCATGCCCTCCGGCGGCGGGTTGTCCTCGAGAAAGGAGTCGACGTGCCGCATGACGCGGGTCATGTCCTGGTTGTCGCCGCTGCTCAGCTGCAGCCAGACGACCGCCCGGTCATAGGCGGGAGTGACCATGTGCCAGAGATCCTGGGGCCGATGAGAGGACTGGAACTGCAGGAGGACCTGCGCCACGCCGGCGCTGCTGTCGGGGATGCGGAAATCCTCTGCCTCGCCGCTGAGCAGCTCGCGGTGCACGGTCTTGACGAGATCGGGCAGGGCATTGCTCTTGCCGACCACGCCGCTCTGCTCGACATCTTCCTGCAGGGTCTGGATCCAGCGCAGCACTTCCGGTCGCTGGAAATAGCGCGTCTCGCGGGCCACCGCCTCGACTTCACGAAGCAGCGCGTCGAGCGCGTCGAGTTCCTCTCCTTCGGCGTCGAACAGCCGATCCTCCAGCGCCGACATCAGCCGGTCGAGCTGCTCCGCGCCGATGGCCTCGTCGGGCGGCGGTGCGATATCGCGCCAGGTGTCACGCGTAGCGGCAGGGGCCGCATCGAGGATATCGGCCACCTGTTCGTCGAGCGCGGCGCGATCGATGTCCCGTGTCCGGTCGAGCACCAGCCATGCGTCGTAAGTGCCGGCGAAATGCCGATTGAGCACCTGGTCCGCGATGCGGATCCGGTGATCCTCCTTGAACCAGCGAATCGGGTTGTCGTTGATCTCGATCCGGGTGATGCCGACCACGCTGGCGGCGAACAACACCGTGAACGCCAGCAAGAGTGCGCGATGGCGCGCCAGGGCGAAACGGCCGACCGGGCGCAGTGCGGCGGCCAGGGGCGAGTCGCCGTCGTCCCGGTGCAGCAGCGCCTGCATTCGAGCGAGGCTGGACGGCTTCATCCGCGAGACCCAGGCCGGCACGAACACGATGGTCAACAGGAAGGCCAGCATGATGCCGAAAGCGACATAGGCGCCGAACACCTGGACCGGCGGGATGGGCGTCAGCGCGAGGGAGGCGAAACCCACGCTGGAAGTCACCGAGGTGAACAGCATGGGACGGAACAGGTGTCCCACCACCTCTCGCATCGTGTCTTCCTGGCTGCGGCCGGGGCGGTAGCGATCGGCGAACTCCGACATGATATGGACCGAATCCACCACGGCGATCGGCATAAGGAAGATCGGGATCATCGAGCTCATGATGTGGACCGTGAAGCCCATGCCGATCAGCAGCCCCATGGTCGCGATCACGGTCACCATGGCCACGATCATCGGCGCAACGATCAATGGCAGGCTGCGGAAAAAGAACCACAGCAGTAAAAATATCGCCACGCCCGCCAGCGGGGCGGAGATCCCCATCTGCACGAACATCTCGTAACCGAAAGTATCCTCGGCGACGGGCAGGCCGGTGATGTGCCAGTCGCCGGTCGCGTCGAATTCCGCCGAGGCCGCCGTCGTGATGGCGTGAATCTCCTCCGCCAGCCGATGACTCTCGTCCTTGTTCACGATCGGCACGTAGATGGCCGCCGCGCGCCCGTCGCCGGAGGCCAGCGTGTCCTCCAGCAGCGGCAGCCGCTCGACAGCGTTGCGGATCGCCAGGGCGGCTTCGCGCGTCCGGGGCGGCTCGGGCATCAGCCACTCGAAACGAAGCGCGCCGCGGGCTTCCTGCTCGACGTTGTCCGCCACCGCCAGTGACATCAGGTCCTGGGGCACCACGCCATCCAGCTCGAGGATTTTCTCCGTGGCGCGATGCAAGGCGCCCAGGTTGGCGGGGGTGTAGATGCCGTCGGCTTCCTCCGCCTCGACCAGGCCCACCACGATGGCGTCGTGCAGCCCCATTTCCCGCTTGACCTCGTTATGGAAGACGCGGTCAGCCTGCTCTGCGGGCAGCATGTTCTCGGGATCCGTGTCGATGACGATCCGCGGAATCTGCGCGCCGAGCACGATTACGAGCAACAGGGCCAGCACATAGACCGTCCGGGGGCGGCGCAGCGCAAATTCGAGCAATGCCTGTTTCAACTCCGGTTCTCCGTCTGCGGTTCTCGAGTCATTGGCATGGATAATAAATTAGAGATCTCTAATATGCAATCGGCTTCCTCTCCTGAAGGTGGGCTCCCGTGGCGGCGTGCGCCTTGACATGGATCAATCGAGCTAGACTGATGCATGGCAAGCTGGGTGAAGCAGGAGACAGGCTGATGAACGAGCGGGACCTGGAGACGGCGGTATTGCGTGCGCTCGAACGCGCTGCCGGTGGGCTGGGCGATCGTCCGATCGAGCCGGAGCGGCCGCTGGCCGAGCAGTTCGACCTGGACAGCGACCGTTTCTTCGCGATCCTGGCGCGCGAGACGGGCATCGATATTCCGGTGGCGGAGCGGGCGAAGCTCGTGACGCTGTCCGCCTGCCTCGACTACCTCTCCGGCGATCTGTCGGCGTAGGCCGGGGGAACGCCATGGACGTTGCACAGCGGGCCCGGGTCGCGCGGGCCACGCGGCTCGCCGGGTGGCTCGACACCGCATTCCGCATACCCGGCACGCGGCTCCGCGTCGGGATCGACCCCATCATCGGCCTGCTGCCCGGCCTGGGCGACGCGATCGCCGCGCTCGTCGGCGGATTCATCGTCTGGACAGCAGTGCGCGCCGGTGCGCCCGGCCCCGTGGTGGCACGCATGCTGGGCAACGTGGCGATCGATGCCATCGTGGGCGCCGTGCCGCTCCTCGGCACGGTGTTCGACATCATGTTCAAGGCGCATCAGCGCAATGCGCGGCTCCTCGCCGACTGGGCCGGCCAACCGGCCGCCGTCGAGGCGCGCCAGGTCCGCCTGCTGGCGGCGCTCGCGCTGCTGGTGGCGGCGCTCGTGAGCATTGCTGTCGCGGCCTGCGCCTTCGGCATCTGGGCATTGCTGCGCCTGTTGGGATAGGGTGGCGGCCAGGCGGGGGCGGGGAGACAGGTAATGACGGCGACTGGGATCGGAATTGCCGGGCCCTCGGACATCGCCGTGCGTGCGGGCACGGCGGTGGCCGGGACCGGTGGAAACGCCGTCGACGCGGCGGTGGCCGCGGCGCTCGCAGCGCTGTGCACCGAGGTAGGGATCGTCGGCCTGGATGCCGCGGCATATATCACCTTGCGGCGCGCCGGCGAGCCCCCCGTGGTGATCGACGGCGGGATTGCGATGCCCGGGCTGGATCGCCCCCCGGCACGTTTCGGCGCGGCGGGTGTTCCGGTGACGCTGGACTACGGCGGGGGCATGCACACCCTGGTAGGGCACGGCACAGTGGGCGTCGGCGGTGCCGTAGCGGCGCTCGGCCGGGCGTCTGCGGGTTGGGGCCGGCTCGAGTGGGCGCAGCTGATCGAGCCGGCGGCCCGCAGCGTGGCGGAGGGTTTCCCCTTGTCGCGGGCCTCCCGCACCTGGCTCGAGTACAGCCATGAAGCCATCTTCGGCCGCCAGGCCGAAAGCGCCGCCGTCATTCACGATGCCCGGGGAGAGCTTCTGCCGGCCGGCGCGACGATCCGGGTTCCCGGGCTTGCCGACACGCTCGAATCGCTGGCGCTCGAGGGTCCGGAGGTTTTTTATTCGGGGCGCATCGGCGCGGCGATCGCGGCGTTCATCGATGCCGGCGGCGGGCTGATGGGTCATGCGGACCGCTGTGCCTACCGTGCGGTGGAGTGCGCGCCGATCAGCTGCGACGTGGATGACTGGTCGATCGCCGTGCCGCCGCCGCCTGCGATCGGCGGCGCGGCGCTGGCGGCGATGTTGGCGCGCATGGCGGGCCTGCCCGAGCGCAATTGGACGCCGGCTGCCGTGGCTGCGCTGGCCGCGGCGCAGCGCGACGTGTTCGAGCGACTGCGCGACTTCGCTCCCGCCGCCGGGGACGATCGCTACATGGAGGAACTCCTGGCCTGGGCGTCGTCCGGCGGCATGCCGGGCGCGCGTCGTTCGTCGTCCACGGTCCACGTCTCGACGCTCGACGACAGCGGGCTGGCGTGTGCCGTCACGGCGTCCTCCGGCTACGGTTGCGGGCTGCTCGTGCCGGGCACGGGCATCTGGCTGAACAATTGTCTCGGGGAAATGGAACTGAACCCGCAGGGTTTTCACGCCTTGCCCCCCGGCCGGCGCATGGCTTCCAACATGTCGCCCTGCGTGGCGCGCGGCCCCGGCGGAGCCATGCTGTCGCTCGGCAGTCCCGGGGCGGAGCGGATCACCACGGCCCTGTTGCAGGTGATCCTGAATTTCATGCGGCTCGGCGTTTCGCTCGAGGACGCACTCGCCGCGCCGCGCCTGCACGTGGAACGCGTGGACGAGACCTGGCAGGCCGCCGTCGAGCCGGGGCTGCCGCTCGACGAGGTGGCGATGCCCTGCAGGCGGTTCGACGAATTGTCGATGTTCTTCGGCGGGGCCGGCGCGGTGTTGCTCGATGCGGACGGCAGCCTGGTGGCGGCGGCGGATCCGCGGCGCCAGGGTGGCGCGGTGGTCGTCAGCGCAGACGCAGGCTGACCCGGATTCAGCCGAGGACGGCCAGGACCAGTCGTGCCAGCAGCGCGCCGAGCAGGGCGCCGGCAATGACGTCGCTCGGGTAATGCAAGCCGAGGATCACCCGCGACATCGCGATCAGCACTGCGAGCGGCACGAGCAGCCAGGCCATGGCGGGCAGGGCCGTCACGACGATGAGCGTGAACGAAACCGCGTGCAGCGTGTGGCCTGAAGGGAAGCTGTAGCGATCCAGCGCGCGCGCCCCGGCGCGGATGCGCGGGTGGAGATTGTAGGGGCGTTCCCGCGCGAGGCGATCCTTGAGCAGCCGGTAGACCGCCGTGCCGAGCAGCCCGGCCACGGCCATGCGTACGCTGGTGTCCAGTCCGGCGGTACCGTAGAGCAACGGCAGGATCGCCATGAGGCCGTACCAGAAGATGCCGTCACCGAGGCGGCTGGCGGCCGAGAACAGCATGAGATTCGGCGGCCATTCGCAGGAGCGATTGGCCCGCAGGCAGAACCGGACTTCCGCAAGTTCGAGCCTGGCCAACCAGTCTGCTGCCGCCATGCGCCATCACCGGTGACTTCGATGGCTGGGCAGTGTGGTCGCGCTGCGCTACACGCGGATGAACGCTGCGCTACGAAGTGATGACGCCGCCATTGGCCGGCGGGTCGCGGAACGGTTCGGAAATCGCCTCGACGGTGGCGTAGGCCTCGCCGGGCCGTTCCATGCGGGCCACGTGAATCAGGGCGTCGCCTTCGTTCACCAGCGGCAGGCTGTTGCACCCGATCACGATGCCTGCGTGCACGGCGGACACCGGGATGTCGTGGGCGCCGAAAGGGTCCGACACCTGCCCGAGCGTCTCCCCGGCCGATACTCTTTGCCCCAGTCTTACCGTCGTGCGCAGGATCCCGCCTTCGGGCGCGCGCACCCAGTAGCTGCTGTCGGCAACCACCGGCTTGACGGGACGCGTCGGCTTGCGTTTCGCACGCAGCATCTCCAGCTTGCGCATCACCTCGATGATCCCTGCTACGCCGATGCGGATGGACATCTCGTCGAAGCGTAACGCTTCTCCCGCCTCGTAGATCAGCGTCGGAATACCTCTTTCCGCGGCGGCCTCGCGCAGCGATCCGTCGCGCAGCCGCGAGTCGAGAACCACCGGCGCGCCGAAGGCCAGCGCGAGGCGCCGCGTCTCCGGATCATCGAGCTGGGCGCGCACCTGTGGCAGGTTGCTGCGGTGAATCGCGCCCGTATGCAGGTCGATCCCGTGGGTGCAGCGGGCGACGATCTCGGTCATGAACTGGTGGGCGAGCCGCGCCGCGAGCGAGCCGCGTTCCGAGCCGGGGAAGCTGCGGTTCAGGTCGCGCCGGTCCGGCAGGTAGCGCGCATGATGGAGGAGGCCGAAGACGTTCACCACCGGCACCAGCAGGAGGGTGCCGCGCAGCCCGGCCAGCGGACGGGCGCGGATCCGGCGGATGATCTCGATCCCGTTGAGTTCGTCGCCGTGGATCGCCGCGCTGATGAACAGCCGGGGACCGGGCCGTCGTCCGTTGATGACCCACACCGGCATGTCCACCGGCACATGCGTGTGCAGCATGCCGACAGGCAGCGAAAGTCCCCGTCGTTCCCCGGGGGCAATGACGGTGCCGCCGATCGTGATGGTCGCTCCGGCCATCGAAGCCTCCGTTCAGCCCTTGCCGCGCGTCTTGGTGCCGTGGGGGCGGGCCTTTTTCTCGATGAAATCGATCACCATGGCCGCCACGTCCTTGCCCGTGGCCCGCTCGATGCCTTCGAGTCCCGGCGATGAGTTCACTTCGAGCACCAGCGGGCCCTCCTTGCCGCGGACGATATCGACGCCGGCGACATTCAGCCCCACGGTCTTGGCGGCCCGCACCGCCGTGGCACGCTCCTGCGGGGTCAGCTTCACGACCGACGCTGAGCCGCCGCGATGCAGGTTGGAGCGGAACTCGCCTTCCTTCGCCTGGCGAAGCATCGCCGCGACGACCCGGTCCCCGACCACGAAGGCGCGCACGTCCGCGCCGCCCGCCTCGCGGATGAACTGCTGCACGAGGAAATTGGCGTCCAGTTCACGAAACGCGTCGATCACGCTTTCCGCGGCCTTCGTGGTTTCGGCCAGCACCACGCCGCGTCCCTGGGTGCCTTGCAGCAGCTTGAGCACCAGCGGCGCGCCGCCGACGAGGCGCACCAGGGTCTTGGTGTCGTCCGGCGAGTGCGCGAAGGCGGTGACGGGCAAGCCGATGCCGGCCCGCGCCAAGAGCTGCAGCGAGCGCAGCTTGTCCCGGCTCCGCCCGATGGCCACGGATTCGTTGACCGGGTAGACGCCCATGACCTCGAACTGGCGCAGCACCGCGAGGGCGTAAAAGGTCACGGAGGCGCCGATGCGCGGAATGACCGCGTCGAAGCGCGGCAGGATGTCGCCCCGGTGGTGGACGGCAGGACGGTGCGACGTCACGTCCATGACGCACTTCAACGGATCCACGACGGTCACTTCGTGCTCGCGTTGCTGGGCGGCTTCGATGAGGCGGCGGGTCGAGTAAAGCTGTCGGTTTCTCGACAGGATGGCGATATGCATCAATCGTTCTCCATGGGGGCGGCGCGCGCTTTGCGGGCGCGGCCCAGGCAATAAGACCTGGCGGGGTCCACGACAAAGCGCCCGCGCAGTGCGGTACGACCCAGCAGCATGCGAAAGCGCATCGGGTCGCGGTCCGTCAGGGTCATTTCGATGCGCCAGCATGACGGCCCGACGCGCACCTCGCTCTCGATGACCCAGCGCTGCTCGCGATGGCCGCCGGAATCCGAGACGATGCGCCGATCGAGTACCGGCGCTTCGCAGAAGATCGCCGTGCTCCGGTCGCGCTGGTCGGGGTGAACGCCGAAGCGCACCCAGCGCCCGCCGTCGCGCTCGAAGGGCACGACCTCGAAGGCGTGCAGTGCCGACGTGCGTGCGCCGGTGTCCACTTTCGCCTTGATGCGCTCGATGCCCAGGCCCGGCAGGCCGACCCATTCGCGCCAGCCAAGCACCGGCTTGAGCGGGGTACTCGCCATGGCTTACAGCCAGTCCCGGCGGCGAAACATCCACGCCATGCCCGCGCCGATGACGACGAACAACAGGATCACCAGCGGATAGCCGTAACGGGCACGCAGTTCGGGCATGTTCCACGGGCTCGCCTCCGGATCGAAATTCATGCCGTAGATCCCGGCGATGAACGTCAGGGGGATGAAAATCGTGGCGATGATCGTGAGCAGCTTCATGACTTCGTTCATGCGATGGCTGACGCCCATCAGGTGCAGTTCATGCAGGCCCCGGGTGGCCTCGGCAAGGGTGTCGATCGTGTCGCCGATCCGCAGGTGGTGGTCCAGCACATCGCGCACGTAGCGCCGGGTCGCGGCGCCCAGCGGCGAGTCGTCCTCGCGCAGGAGTTGGCCCAACGCCTCCTCGCCGGGGAGCACCATGCGCCGCATGAGGGCGAGCTTGCGCCGCAGGCCGTGGATCTCGGGAATCGTCGCCGCGTGCGGATCCTCGAGCAACTCGTCCTCGAGGCTCTCGATGCGCTCGCTGAAGATCTCCAGGACCGGAAAGGCCGAGTCCACGGCCGCGTCCAACAGGCAGTAGAAAAGATAATCCGCGCCTCGCTTGCGCAGCCGGCCGCTGACGCTGTTGTGCAGGCGATGCCGGATGGGGGCGACCAGCCCGGGGTCGCCGCTCCAGAAACTGATCACCCAGTGCGGTCCGAGGAGCAGGCTCAACTGTTCCAGGGTCAGTTCACCGTCGTGCAGCACGGGCACCGAGACGACCATGAAGCTGTGTCCCTCGTAGCGCTCCAGCTTGGTTCTCTGCCGGCCGTGGTGGATGTCCTCGAGCGCCAGCGGATCGAGCCCCAGCCGCTCCTGCAGCCAACGTAACGCGGTCACGTCGGGCGCAGCCGGAAAATGTATCCAGTCGATCACTTCGGGGGTCAGCCCGCGCAGGGCCTCCTCGAGGCCGATCGAGGGGTGCTCGCGGATGGTCGCCTCGTTGTAGCTGTGCCACGCCACCGTGGTGTCGGCCACGTCCGGCATTGCGGACTCGATGGGGTGCCCCGGCGGACTGCCGGGCGGATTGCCCTGCGGGATTCTTTTGCGGCGCTTGCTCATCACGGACTTCTTGCCGAACACCTGTGGATAATAGCCTGTCGCGGGCGCAGGGGCAGCGGCGCCGCGTGTCGCAGTACAATCGGCTACCGCCACACGAATCCGGAGCATGCTTGCATGGCCTGCCTGTTCGTCGAACAACTGACGGTGCTCGATTTCTCGCGTCTCGATCGCGAGCGCGGCCTGGTGGGCGAAAGCTGGATCGTCGATCTCGAACTGGAAGGGGCCCTCGACGAGCAGTCGATGGTGCTGGATTTCGGCATCGTGAAACAGGTGGCGCGGGATGCGCTGGAGACGTACGCGGACCACAAGCTGGTGGTGCCGGTGGCCAGCGACTGGGTCGAACTGTCGCCGCCGGTTGGCGACCCGGCAGCCCAGGTCGAGGTCCGCGCAGCGGGGCTGCGCCTGTGTTCGCCCGAGGTCGCCGTGTGCCGCCTGGATGCGGAAGAGGTCACCATGCCGCTGCTGCAGGCAGCGCTGGAACGACGCGTCGCCGCCGTGATGCCGGCCACGGTCCGGACCGTGCGCGTGGCGCTCCGCGAGGAAGCGGCCGCGGGCGCCTATTACCAGTACAGCCACGGCCTCAAGCGTCACGGCGGAGACTGCCAGCGCATTGCGCACGGCCACCGCTCGCGCATCGAGATCCGGGCGGATGGCCTGCGCAACGACCAGTGGGAGCGCTACTGGGCCGAACGCTGGCGCGACATTTACATCGCGTCTCGCGAGGACCTCGTCGGGGAGACCATGCTGGACGATCGGCCCGCATGTCGCTTCGCCTACCGGGCCGGGCAGGGCCGGTTCGAACTCGAGATCTGGCGAGAGCGCTGTGAACTGGTACCCAGCGATACCACGGTGGAGCAGCTTGCGGCCTATATCGCCGCGGAACTGGCGCGCCTGGAACCCGGCACCGCGTTCCGCGTGCGCGCCTACGAGGGCATCCAGAAGGGGGCCGTGGCCGAAAATCGATTCACCTGACCGGGGCGCGAACCGGTGCGCCGGCCCCCGCTATTGGAAATGGGCGGCTTCGCCCCCAAGATAGGCGAAGCGCCCCTGTTCGGCGGCAAGGAGAGTTCTCGATGAAGCGCGTGTTACTGTTTCTCGCGACCAACATCGCGGTGCTGGTGGTCCTGTCCATCGTCCTCAGCCTGATCGGTTTCGAAGGCATCCTGGATGAACAGGGCGTCGACCTGAACCTCGGTCAGTTGCTGGTGTTCGCCGCGATCTTCGGCTTCGGCGGATCCTTCATCTCGCTCGCGATCTCCAAGTGGAGCGCCAAGCGGATGACCGGCGCCAAGGTGATCACGCAGCCCTCCAGCCCGGTCGAAAGCTGGCTGCTCGAGACCGTGCGCCGCCAGGCCCGTGAGGCGGGTATCGGCATGCCCGAGGTGGCGATTTTCGATGCACAGCAACCCAATGCCTTCGCTACCGGCGCGCGGCGTGACAGTTCGCTGGTCGCGGTGAGCACCGGGTTGCTGAGGAACATGCGCAAGGAGGAGGTCGAGGCGGTCCTGGCCCACGAGATCAGTCACGTGGCGAACGGGGACATGGTGACCCTGACGTTGATCCAGGGTGTCGTGAACACCTTCGTGATCTTTTTCTCCCGCGTCATCGGTCATCTCGTCGATCGACTCGTGTTCCGCACGGAGCGCGGGCATGGCCCCGGTTTCTGGATCGTGACGATCGTCGCGCAGATCTTCCTCGGCATCCTGGCGAGCATCATCGTCATGTGGTTCTCCCGGCAGCGGGAATTTCGCGCGGACGCCGGCGGGGCGCGCCTGGCCGGGCGGGAGCGCATGATTTCCGCCCTGGAGCGCCTGAAGCAGGGCCACAACGCGACCTTGCCGGACCAGCTGGCGGCCTACGGGATCTCCGGGCATCGGGCGTCCGGGTTCAAGCGACTGTTCATGACCCATCCGCCGCTCGACGAGCGCATCGCGGCGTTGCGCCGGATGGCCGGGTAGGGGGAGGCCGGGCAATCCGGCGGCCACGCCGGCGCTTGTCATCCGGCCGGCCGAGGAACTACTCTATCGGTCCCCGGGTCCGAGTACGTCATGAGGACACTTCGCCGACATCGCCGCAGCCTAGCCGGACTGGCCGCCAGCCTGTTCGTCTCGGTATGGGCGAGCATGGCAATCGCACCGTGCCTGATGGCGGCCGAGGCGATCCTCGACGGCGACTGCCCGCATTGCCCGGAGCCGCCACCCTGTCATGACCCCGGCGAGGCGGGCGTCTGCACCTACGTGGACGGTTACGATTTCGACGGCCGTACGCCGGTTTCCCCGAAGGTGGATGTCGAGCTCGTACTGGCGCCGCCCCTGGTGTTGCAGGCCGTGGCATTGCCGGCGCTGCGCAGTGTTCCGCCCGGTCGCGAGGCCCGCGCCCCGCCTGATCCGCACGGCCCCCGCATCCATCTCAGGAACTCCGTCTTCCTGAACTAGCGCCTCCGTTTCGAACGGCCCTGTTCGATTCACGGAGGTGTTTTCATGTCCCGTTTCCTCGCGGCCCCGTCGGGCCGACTGCACAAGTTCGTTTCCATCACTCGTCGCGTATTGCCGGCGGCTTTGCTGCTGTCTTGGGCGGCCGGCTGCACGATGCCTTATGCACTGCCCGAAGATGCCCGGGTGCAGGCCATGGGCTCCGCTGCGTTGGATACGCCGCCCCCGGTGCTCGCGGCGCGACCCAGTGCGCGCCATGGCGTTGCGAAGACCGTCGACTCCCTGCCGGAAACGGCCGTGCTCACCGACTACGTCGAGCATGCATTGCGCCATAGCCCGGCCCTGGCGGCTGCCTACCAGGACTGGCGCGCCGCTGCGGAGCGTGTTCCGCAGGCGCGCAGCCTGCCCGACCCGCAGCTCGGCGTCGGACTGGTTTTCGACCAGGTCGAGCGAGACGCCAGCTACATGGGCGAGCGCTATTCGATTTCGCAGCGCTTCCCCTGGTTCGGCAAGCTCGGCCTGCAGGGCGATATCGCCCTCGAGGACGTCCGCCTCGCGGCACGGCGATACGAGGCACAGCGCCTGCAGCTGGCAGAGCAGGTGACGGGCGCATGGTTCGAGCTGGCATGGTTGCATGCCGCCGCGGGCGTCGCGACGGAGAACCGGGCGCTGCTCCTCAGCCTGGAGTCCATGACCCGGGCACGCTACCGCGTCGGTGAGGCCTCCTTGGCGGATGTCAACCGGGCGCAGGTCGAGCTGGGGCGAATCGACGACCAGTTGCGCTCGCTCGAGGATTTGCGTGGTCCGGCTGCAGCCCGGTTGAACGCGCTGCTCGGCCGGCCCGCAGACGCACCGTTGCAGGGTGACTTCGGCGCGCCCTCGACGCAGCCCGTGCCTGAGCTTCCGGGGCTGGATGATGCACAGTGGCTGGCCCTTGCCAGGACCTACAATCCAGGCCTGGCCGCCGCGGAACATGCGGTAGCGCGGGAAAACCGGGCGGAAGCCCTTGCACGGCGCGAGTACTATCCGGACGTGACCCTCGGCCTGGAGTACGGCCGGGATGCCAGTGCGCGCATGGCTCGCATGGACGGGGGCGGCGCCGATACCCTGGCCGGGATGATTTCTTTCAGCCTGCCGATCCGCCGCGGGCGCATCGAGGCGGGGGTGCGCGAAGCCCGGGCACGGGCCACCGCAGCCGCCCGCAGGGCGCAGGCCGAGACCTTCGACCTCGAGGCCGAGCTGCGTCAGGCCCTGTTCGTCGAGCGCGACACCGCGCGCCGGATGCAACTCTATGGCAGCACCCTGCTGCCCAAGGCGCGCCAGTCGCTCGCCTCGGTGGAGGCCGCCTATCTCACCGGAGAAGCCGGTTTCTCCGATCTCATCGAAGCACACCGCGTGGTGCTCGAGTTTTCCCTTGCGCACGAACGTGCCGCCGCCGACCGGGCCCTTGCCATTGCGGGCATACGCAGCCTCGTCGGTGCTTCATTCGAAGATCTCGATGCCCTGGCGGCACCGCAGACGGAGTCAGTCGATGAATAAGCAAGCAATGGGCCGCACGAGCGGCATGATGTTGGCGGGCCTGGTCGTGGGCGGCTTGCTGGCGGGCCTGCTGCTCGGCGCCCTGCTGTCCCGTGACGGCAGCGGTCCCGCGGCCGGACAAGACGCGCCGGCGTCGCAGGCGGGTGACGCCGGGGCCGATGGGTCGGCTGCCGTCTTCACCGAGACCGTGTACACCTGCTCGATGCATCCGCAGGTGCGCTCCACCGATCCGGATGAACCGTGCCCGATCTGCGGCATGCAGCTGATCCCGGTGCCCACGGATGCGGACGAGGATGAGGCCGCCGGCGACGCGCCTCGGCTCCGGGTCACGGCGCGCGCGGCCGCGTTGATGCAGGTGCAAGTCTGGCCGGCCGAACGTCGCGAGCTGCAGGTGCCCGTGTCCCTGTACGGGCAGCTCGACTATGACGAGACCCGCCTGCGGACGATAACAGCATGGGCGCCGGGCCGGCTCGAGCGGTTGCACTTCGATTTCACCGGCGCGCAGGTGCGTGAGGGCGAAGCGCTGGTGACGCTCTACAGCCCGCAGCTGATCGCGGCCCAGGAGGAGCTGTTGCAGGCGTCGCGCGCGTGGCAGGCGTTGCAGGAAGACGGCATCGGCATCGTGGCCGAGACGACCGGCCTCACTGTCGAGGCGGCGCGCGAGCGTCTGCGCCTGCTCGGCCTGGACGCGGCGCAGATCGAGGCAATGGAACAGCGGGGAAGCGTGGAGGACTACATCACGATCCCGGCACCGGTCAGCGGCATCGTCATCGAGCGACTGGCGACCGCGGGAGAATACGTCGAGACCGGGGAGCCGATCTATCGCATGGCCGACCTGTCGCGCCTGTGGGCCCAGTTCGAGGTCTACGAGGACGACCTGGAGCATCTGTCCGCCGGGCAGACGTTGACATTCACCACCCGCAGCCTGCCGGGCGTCGAATTTTCCGGCACCGTCGATTTCGTGGATCCCGTGATCGACGACCGCAGCCGCACGGCACGGGTGCGCGTGGTGCTGGAGAACCCCGAGGGCCGACTCAAGCCCGGCATGCTGGTGCAGGGCGATGTCGCGACCCGAACGAACGGCGATGTTTCGGCGCCGCTGGTGATTCCGGCTTCGGCGCCGTTGCGCACGGGTCGTCGCGCCGTCGTCTATGTGCAGTTGCCCGAGACCGAACAGCCGACTTTCGAAGCTCGCGAGGTCGTACTCGGGCCGTCGGCCGGTGAATGGACGGTGGTCGAGTCGGGCCTGGAGGAGGGGGCGCTCGTCGTGAGCCACGGCGCCTTCAAGATCGATTCCGAGCTGCAGATCCGCGGGCGGCCGAGCATGATGCAGCCGACCGCGGGGGCGGCGCCGCAACATCACCACGGCCCCGCTGAGCCTCAGGCCGGCCAGGATCATTCCGCCGACGGCATGCAACCGGTCGAGGCGCCGGCGGCGCATGAGGCGCCTGAAGCGTTCCAAGCCGCCCTGGGGGAGGTGGTGCATGCGCAGTTCGAGCTCGTGCGCGCGCTGGCCGCGGACGATCCGCAGGCAGCGACCCGTGCCGCGCTGGCAGTCGACCGCGTGATTCATGCGATCGACGCAACTTCACTGGAGGGGACGGCGGCCCGGCAGGACTGGAACCGGTGGGTGCAGCAGATGCACGAGGGCATCGGCAAGCTGGCTGCCGCCGACCGTCTCGACCTGCAGCGACGACACTTCGAGGAATTCAGCAATGCGCTGACCGCCGCGGTGCAGGCTTTCGGCGTGTCCGGGACGGCATCCGTGTACCGGGCGATCTGTCCGATGGTGGACGGTCGCGACGGCTACTGGCTGCAGGACGGGGAAACCATCACCAATCCTTACCATGGCGCCTCGATGCTGCGCTGCGGCTGGATCGCCGAGACGCTCGTGGACAGTGACCGCGAGGCGGAGCCACGGCCATGAGCGAACGTCGCTCGCCGCTGGACGCCGTCGTCCGCTTCTTTCTCGAGCAGAAGCTCTTCGCCGTATTGCTCGTGGCGCTGATCGTCGGCGCCGGCATATCCACGGCGCCGTTCGACTGGAAGACCGGCGCCTGGCCTCGGGATCCCGTGCCGGTCGATGCCATCCCCAACCTCGGCGAAAACCAGCAGATCGTCTACACGGAGTGGCCGGGACGCTCCCCGCAGGACGTCGAGGACCAGGTCAGCTATCCGCTCAGCGTCGCGCTGCTCGGGATTCCCGGTGTCAGCGAAGTCCGCAGTCTCTCGATGTTCGGCTTCTCCTCGGTGTTCCTGATTTTCGAGGAAGACGTCGAGTTCTACTGGTCGCGCTCCCGCATCCTGGAGAAACTCAACAGCCTGCCGGCGGGCGGGCTGCCCGATGGCGTGCAACCCGCCCTCGGCCCGGACGCGACGGCGCTGGGCCAGGTGTTCTGGTACACGCTGGAGGGCCGGGGGCCTGACGGCGAGCCGGTCGGCGGCTGGGACCTCCACGAACTGCGCAGCCTGCAGGACTGGTATGTGCGCTACGGACTCCTCGCGGCACGGGGCATCAGCGAAGTGGCGTCGATCGGCGGTTTCGTCCAGGAATACCACGTGGACGTCGACCCGGACGCGCTGCGCGCCTATGACGTGACCCTGCAGCAGGTCTACGACGCGGTGGCGGCCAGCAACCTGGACGTCGGGGCGGGCAACATCGAGATCAACAGCGTCGAGTACCTGCTGCGGGGTGTCGGTTTCGTCGAGAACGTGGCCGACATCGAGGCGGCCGTCATCGCCACGCGCGAGGATTACACTCCCGTGCGGGTGGCGGACGTGGCGCACGTGGCGCTCGGTCCGGCGGAGCGGCGCGGCGTGCTGACCCAGTCCGGCGCCGAGGCGGTCGGCGGGGTAGTGGTGGTTCGCGAGGGCTTCAACCCGCTCGACGCCATCAACAACGTCAAGACGCGCATCGCCGAACTCGCACCCGGCCTGCCGGTGCGTGCGGTGATCGACTGGACACGCGTCAGCCCCGCCGAGGTGCGCGATTTCGCCGCGGCACGCGGGATCACCCCCTTTGCGGATGAGGCTGCGCCGGGCCTGGATCACCAGGCCTGGACGCAGTGGTTACGCGCGAACGATCGGGAAACCTGGCCTGACTGGGTGACCACCAGCCAGTTGCAGATCGTCCCTTTTTACGATCGCACCGGACTGATCCACGAGACCCTCGGCACGCTGAACGACGCCCTGCTGCAACAGGTGCTGGTGACGCTGGTCGTCGTGCTCGTGTTGCTCTGGCACCTGCGCAGCGCGCTGGCGGTGGGGGCCATGTTGCCGCTCGCCGTGCTTTGTTCCTTCTTGTTCATGAAGCTGTTCGGCGTCGATAGCAACATCGTGGCACTGGCGGGCATCGCGATCGCCATCGGCACGATCGTGGACCTCGGTATCATCGTGACCGAGAACACCCTGCGGCACCTGGCGGATGCGCCGCCGGAGGAGCCGCGCCTCGAGACGGTCTATCGCGCCACGAGCGAGGTGGGCGGCGCGGTGCTGACGGCTATCAGCACGACCATCATCAGTTTCCTGCCGGTTTTCACCATGAGCGGTGCCGAAGGCCGCATGTTCACCCCGCTTGCGTTCACCAAGACCTTCGCGCTCGCGGCCTCCGCACTGATCGCACTTGCCGTGATCCCGGCGGCGTTGCACTGGCTGCTGGCACGACGCAGGTCGCGGCCGGCGCCCGCACGTTCCTGGCAATGGCCCGCGCGCCTGGAGCCGCTGCGTCGTACCGGGGCGCGGATCGGGTCACCCGCCGTCAACGTGCTGGCGATCATCGCGGTGGGTTGGGTCCTGGCGGTGGTCTGGGAGCCGCTGGGCCCGGAGCGCGGCCTGTTACGCAACGGCCTGTTCATCGCCTTGCTGCTGGGCGTCGTGCTGGGCCTGTTCGCCCTTTTCCAGCGCTTCTACGCGCGCATACTCGGCTCGTTGCTCGATCACAAGGCGGCCTTCCTGTGCCTCCCGCTGCTGCTCGTACTGCTGGGTGCAAATGCCTGGCTGGGTTTCGATCGCGTGTTCGCCTTCATCCCGGCGGCCGCGCAGCAGGTGGGCCTGGACGAGGACGCGGTGCGCGACAGCAGGGGATGGCGATTCGCCAGCCGCGCGTTCCCCGGGCTCGGGCGCGAATTTCTGCCGCCGCTGGACGAAGGCGCTTTCCTGTGGATGCCGACAACCATGCCGCATGCTTCGCTGGGCGAGGCACTGGCGGTGCTCAAGCACCAGGACATGGCGATCGCCGCGGTGCCCGAGGTCAAGAGCGTGACGGGGAAAATCGGTCGCGCCGACAGTGCGCTGGATCCGGCGCCGATTTCCATGATCGAGACGCTGATCCATTACCACAGCGAATACGTCACGGACGCACAGGGGCGTCGCCTGGAGTTCCGCTACGATCGCCGCAGTGGCGAGTTCGTGCGGGATGCGGCGGGAGAACTGGTCCCCGACCCCCGGGGGCGGCCCTACCGCCAGTGGCGGGAGCATATCCGTTCGCCGCAGGATATCTGGGAAGAAATCGTCGCTGCGGCGGAAATTCCCGGTACGACGGGGGCGCCGTTGCTGCAGCCGATCGAGACCCGCCTGGTGATGCTGCAGACGGGCATGCGCGCCGCCATGGGCATCAAGCTCCGGGCACCGGACCTCGAGACGCTGGACCGCGTTGCGGTGGAACTCGAGCGCAGGGTCAGAGAGGTGCCGGAGGTCAACCCGGGCACGGTGAATGCCGATCGCGTGATCGGCAAGCCCTACCTGGAAATCGAGATCGATCGCGCCGCCATCGGCCGCTACGGGCTGAATGTCGCCGATGTCCAGGCCGTGATCGCGACCGGCATCGGGGGGCAGCAGATCACCACCACGATCGAGGGGCGCGAGCGCTATGCCGTCCGGGTGCGCTATCCCCGCGAATTGCGCGACGACCCTGCGGCCATGGAGAGCATTCTCGTCGCGGGCGCCGGCGGGGTCCAGGTGCCGCTCGGCGAACTGGCTGACATCCGCTACGTCCGCGGCCCGCAGATGATCCGCAGCGAGGACACGTTCCTGACGGCTTACGTCACGTTCGGCGGCGTCGCGGGAAGCGCCGAGGTGGACGTGGTCGATGCCGTGCGTGCAGCGCTCGACGACGCCGTCGCGCGCGGCGAGTTGCTCGTGCCGCAGGGCGTGAGCTGGCGTTTCGCAGGAAACTACGAACACCAGTTGCGCGCCATGCGCACGCTCAGCGTCGTGGTGCCGGTCTCGCTGGCGCTGATCTTCATGATCTTGTACCTGCAGTTTCGCTCGGTGGCCACGTCCGTGATCGTGTTCGCCGGCATCGCGGTGGCCTGGGCCGGCGGCTTCATCACTTTGTGGCTCTATGGCCAGGGCTGGTTCGCGGACTTCAGCTTGTTCGGCGTCAATATGCGTGACCTGTTCCAGCTGCAGCCGGTCAACCTGAGCGTCGCCGTCTGGGTGGGCTTTCTCGCGCTTTTCGGCATCGCCGTGGATGACGGTGTCGTCATGGCCACCTACCTCAAGCAGAATTTCGCACGGCGGCAGGCGGCCTCGGTGGCCGAGGTTCGCGCGGCCACGGTAGAGGCCGGGCTGCGTCGCGTGCGTCCCTGCCTGATGACCAGCGCCACGACCATTCTCGCGCTGCTGCCCGTGCTGACGTCGACGGGCCGAGGCGCCGACCTGATGATCCCGATGGCGATCCCCAGTGTCGGCGGCATGGCTTTCGTGTTGTTGACCATGTTCACGGTCCCCGTGCTGTATTGCTGGTTCGAGGAACGCCGGCTCGGGGAGGTTGCCACGATTCGCCACGATTGATCCGCACGGCGCCCGCGGATTGCCCGCGGGCTGCCTCGTGCACCGGGTGGAATGGCTCCTGAGGCGGACATGTCGTTCGCCATGTCAACGGAGCAACAGCCATGAAAAACAGCATCCTTACGCTCGCCGTCATCACGTCGTTGGCCGCGACGCCCGTCCTCGCCGCGGAGAGCTCGCCGACCCAGGCCCGCCACAATGCGATCGGGATCGTCGCCGGGGGGCTTCTCGGCGCGGTAATCGGCGGACCCCCGGGACTGATCGCCGGCATGGCCATGGGGGGCATCACGAGTGACCAGCAGCTTGCCCGGTCCCGCGTCGATTCGCTGGAGTCGCTGGCCGGACAACTGCGCGACGAGCAGCGTGACCTCGAGACCGAGCGCAACGGCCTGCAGGCCCGCGTGACCACGCTCGGCGAAGCCCTCGAACGCCAGCGGGATTTGGCCGGGCGCGCCGCGGAGACGCTCATGCTGACGGACGGACTCGAGTTCAGCATCGGTTTCCGCAGCAACAGCGCCGCGCCGCCCGAGACCCTGGAAGAGAGCCTCGCGGCCCTGGCGACACTGGTCGGCGCCGTGCCGGAACTCACGATCCAGCTGGACGGCTATGCGGATCCGCGTGGCACTGCGGCGTTGAACTCGAAGCTGTCGATGCAACGGGCTGAAGCGGTGCGCGAGCGACTCGTCGCGGCGGGCGTCGATCCGCAGCGTATCCAGGTCGCCGGGCATGGCGCCGTGCTCGCCGAGGGCGCCGCCCAGGCCGATCCCGACGAGTGGGCCATGCAGCGCCGGGTGGACGTACGCCTGCAGAGCGATTCCGCGCGACGCGTGGTGTCCAGGCCCTGAGCATGGTGTGGCGGTGACGGTGGCGGTGCCGGAATGACCCGGTACTGCCGCCGTCTCGCGGGCTCTCGGCGCGGCGTCGTACCCGGCAGCCGCCTAGAATGTGAGCTCCGGGGAAGTCCATTGCGGGAGATCGTCGCCGCCCATGCAATTCGACGCCGAAGTCCTTTCGCCCGGGCTGGTCTCGCTCTGCTGGCTGCTGGCCGGGTTGCTGCTGCCGGCCGCCCTGTCCGGGCTGGGTGTCGTCCGGAGCGCACCGTATCGCCTGCACCTGGTGGCCGGCGCGGCCGTCGCGCTGGCATTGCTCTGGAGCGTGCGGGCCGCGGTGGATCCCGGTGTCGGCCTCCATGTGCTCGGGATCACCGCTGCGGTGCTGCTGCTCGGCTGGCGCCTGGCGATGCTGGCTGCCGCCCTGGCCTCGCTTGCGCTCGTGCTCCTCGGCGACACGCCCTGGGCGAGCGCGCCGGCGGGCTGGCTGCTGTCGGCCGCTGCCCCCGGCGCCGTGGCGGCGGCGATGGCCTGGATCGCCCGCTTTCACCTGCCGCGCAATCCCTTCGTGTTCATATTCGTCTGCGCGTTTTTCGCCTCGGGACTGGCGCTCCTGCTGACGTGGCTGCTGAGTACGGCCCTCCTGGCCTGGTCCGGCCAGGCCTCGCCCAGCGGCGTCGACGGTTCCTTGCTGGCCTTCCTGCCGCTCGTGATCTTTCCCGAGGGCTTCATCAACGGTGCGATCGTGAGCATGTTGATCGTCTATCGTCCCGACTGGGTCCGCCTGTACGACGAGCGCTTCTATATCCGGTCCTAGCCAGGGCCTGGCGACCGGCCCGCCGGCGGGCCTGGCTCGCGCGGATGGCATAATGACGCGTCCGTACTCATGCAGCCGAGGTCGTCGATGTCCGCCACCCAGTTCTATACCGACCGTGCCGCGGGAGCTTGCCCGGTTCATTTCGTCGCCGCGGACGGGCTCGAGGGCCTGCTCGGGAAAATGACGGATGCGCATCGCGCCTGGGTGCGCAGCACCGCCTGGCAGCCCAAGCCAGGCGCCGTGCTCGCCTTGCCCGGCAACGACGGCAGCGTGGCGGCGGTCGTGGCCGGAGCGGGCGGCGACGAGCCTTTCTGGGCGATCGCCTCCGTACCCGGACAGCTTCCTCCGGGCAGCTACGTGCTCGCCGGCGACCCTGATCCGGCGGAGGGCACCCGTCACGCGCTCGCCTGGGGGATCGGCCAGTACGGCTTCAGTCGCCGTTCCAAGGCGCCCCCGGTGCAGGCGCGCATGCTGGCCTGGCCGCGGGACGTCGATCCGCGGGCTGTTATTTCGGCGGTGGATGCGGACGCCCTGGTGCGCGACCTGGTCAACACGCCGGCCGCCGACATGGGTCCTGCGGAGCTGTCGCAGGCGGCCGCAGCGCTGGCCGCCGCATCGGGCGCCGAGTTCCGGGAGATCGTCGGCGACGCCCTGCTCGTGGAGAATTTTCCCGCCATCCACGCGGTGGGCCGCGCCAGCGTGCGCGCACCGCGACTGCTGGACTTGCGCTGGGGCGATACGGGCCGGCCACGCGTGACGCTGGTGGGCAAGGGGGTCTGTTTCGACACGGGCGGCCTCAATCTCAAGCAGCCTGGCGGCATGCGCAACATGAAAAAAGACATGGGCGGCGCCGCCCACGTGCTGGGCCTGGCCAAGATGATCATGGACGCGGCGTTGCCGATCCGGCTTCGCGTGCTGGTTCCTGCGGTCGAGAACAGCGTCGCGGGCAATGCCTATCGCCCGGGCGACGTCGTATCGACACGGGCGGGCCTGAGCGTGGAAATCGGCAATACCGATGCGGAGGGCCGGGTCGTGCTTGCCGATGCGCTGGCCCTCGCGGACGAGGAGGCTCCGGAGCTGCTGCTGGATTTCGCCACGCTCACCGGCGCGGCGCGGGTCGCACTGGGACCGGACCTGCCGGCCTTGTTCGCCAGCGACGATGCGCTGGCGCGCGACTGGGCCCAGGCCGGTTCATCGTCGGGCGACCCGCTCTGGCACATGCCGCTCTGGGCCCCTTATGCGGCTAACCTCTCGGGCGGCATTGCGGACCTGAACAACGTGACCACCGACGGCTTCGCCGGGGCCATCTACGGCGGCCTGTTCCTGCAGCGTTTCGTCTCCAGCGCGGGTGCATGGGCCCACGTCGACACCTTCGCCTGGAATCCGCGCAACCGCGCCGGACGGCCCGAGGGCGGCATGAGCCAGGGCGTGCGGGCGGCGTTCGGGATGCTCGCGAGTCGCTATCCGGCCTAGACGCGCGGTGGAGCGGCCGCCGCTGCGTCGGTCGCCAGCCGCGCTGCGAGGAACAGGAAAAACGCATAGCAGGCCAGCGCCAGCGCCAGGATGGCGATGGCGATCGCACCGAACAGGAACGGGGCCTTCATCATCGTGGACATCAGCGAGTCCTGGTAATAGAAAAACCACGGGTTTTCCGGCGGGAAGACCAGCACATGGAACTGGTAGAAAACCCGGCGCGGCCCGATGGCGAAGACCAGCGCGACGCCCACCCCGACGGCGAGCAGGCTGGCGCCGAGCAGGCGCCGCAGCCGCGGCACGCGCCAGCCGCGGGTCCTGATCAGCCCGAGGTGGATGACCAGCCATGCGAGCGCGAGCCATCCCGCCGGCGCCAGCCGGTCGACGAGGCGGGCGACGTCCTCCAGGTGAACGATTTCAGGGGTTCTCAGCAGGGTATCGATGGGTCGACCGTCGGGATCGTGGTACCGCAGTTCCGCCAGTCCGGCGCCCGAGGCATGGATCGCATCGACGATCTCGGCGAAGAGGCGCGCCCGCTCGGCCCGGGTCGTCGTCTCGAAGTCGTCCTTGTAGCGATTCTGCGGGCCGAAGTGTTCTATGTGCCCGTGCACGTCGATGACGTCGTACCAGAGCGGGTAGAGAAAATCTCCCACGGCCAGCACCCGCCAGGCGAGCCACAGGGCCCCGAGCGCCGCCGCCGGCAGCAGCAGCCAGAGATGCAGCCCTGTGCCGCGTACCGCGCCGTCAGCCGCCACTGGCCTGGGCCGAAAGGCTGGGCCGGTACGGCAGGATCTCGAGCACCTCGCCCGCCTCGTGCCGCCGTTTCATTTCCCGCCAGAATTCCGGCGTCAGCAGGTCCGCATGATTTTCCATGAAGACCTCCAGCTGTTGCGGCTCGAAACCGAGGAAGCTGACGAATTGCTCCGGAAAGACATCGTCCTCGTCCACGAAAAACCACGCCTCGGACTGCATTTCCTCTTCCATGGTGCGCGCCTTGGGCAGCTTCCGGAAGTTGCATTCCGTCACCAGGCACAGCTCGTCGTAGTCATAGAAAATGACCCGCCCGTTGCGGGTCACGCCGAAGTTCTTCAGCAGCAGGTCGCCGGGGAAGATATTGGTCGCGGCCAGGTCGCGGATCGCCTGGCCGTAATCGAGCACCGCGTGCCGGGCCGCCAGCGGCGAGGCTTCTGCGAGGTAGAGGTTCAGCGGCCGCAGGCGGCGTTCGACATAGCAGTGCGTGATGACCACGTCGTCGCCATCCACGCACACGGTCTGCGAGGTCGATTCCAGCAAGTGTTCCAGCAAGGCCGGATCGAAGCGGGTTCGCGGGAAGCGCAGCATCTTGAATTCCTGCGCGTCCACCAGCCGCCCGGCCCGGTCATGCCGGAATACGAGGTAGTACTTGTCCAGCACGTCCTTGCGGACCACGGTCTTCGGGTAGGCGAAGCGGTCGCGAATCACCTTGAACACCACGTCGAAGGACGGCAGGGTGAAAACCGCCATGACCATGCCGCGATCGCCCGGCGCTTCGACGAACTGGTCACGCGAATGCTGCAGGTGGCGGAAGAAGGTGCGATAGGTCTCGGTCTTGCCCTGGCGTGCCCGGCCGAGCACGGTGAACAGTTCCGCCAGCGGCTTGCGCGGCAGGATCGTGCGCAGGAAAACGACCGCGTCATGCACGGTCTCCAGGTCCGCGTGGAAATAGCTGCGCGTGAAGCCGAACAGGATGCTGGTGTCGCGAACGGATGTGAGCACGGCATCCACGCTGATGCCGTCCGGACCGTTTTTCAGCGCGATGACGACCGGCTGGGGTTGCGCTACGCCGAGCGCCCGGCCCACGACGTAAGCGCGGGTGTTCTGGTAGAAGATCGGCCGCATGAATTCGATGCGCGTGAGGCGTTCCAGGCCGCCGAGCGGCTCCCACGCCCGGACGAGTTCCGCGACCACGAAATCCACGCTGTTCTTGAAGTCTTCCCACGGTGACTCGAAGCTGTGGTCCTCGAGGACGTCTTCCACGAGCGCGGCCGCGGTGTCGGTATGCTCGTAGACGTTCAGCGCCTGGGGAGGGCGCACCTTCGACAGCGGGTCCAGGTCGAGGGCTACGAACTCGACTTCGGGGTCCACGCCCACCGTGGTGAACAGGCGTCGGCTGATCGAACTGAAGAAGGTCTTTTCGAACTCCAGGTCGATGAAATCGCGAATCTCGTCCTCGAAACAGGCCTTGATCTGGACCCACAGGGCGCGGTTGTTGGCGTGGCCGGCGAGGCGGCCGCGGAGCGCTTCCGTGGTCCTGGCGACATAGCGATCGTAGAGATCGATGCGCTCGGTGGCGTCGCGACGCCCCGCTGCCCAGTCGCGGCTCTCGAAGCGCAGTCGCGCCCGCCGGGTGATCTCCCGGAACTCGGCGTTGTAGTCGCCGAAGGCGTCGAAAATGGCCCTGGCGCACTCGCGTGCCAGGGCCGGATCAGCCAACCGGTCAGGCATCCCGGCCGGGCGTCAGTCGAGGTTGCCGATCAGCGCATCGGCGAATTCGCTGCACTTGACCTCGTTGGCGCCCTCCATCAACCGTGCGAAGTCGTAGGTCACCGTCTTGTCGCCGATGGTCTTGTCCATCGCCGTGATGATGCGATCGGCTGCCTCGATCCAGCCGAGGTGGCGCAGCATCATCTCTCCCGAGAGAATCAGGCTGCCCGGGTTGACCTTGTCGAGGTTCGCGTATTTCGGCGCCGTGCCGTGGGTGGCCTCGAACACCGCGTGTCCCGTCACCGAGTTCACGTTGCCGCCCGGGGCGATGCCGATCCCCCCGACCTGCGCCGCCAGCGCGTCGGAGAGGTAATCGCCGTTCAGGTTGAGGGTCGCGATGACGTCGAATTCGGAGGGACGCGTCAGCACCTGCTGCAGCGTGATATCGGCGATCGCATCCTTGATCAGCACCTTGCCGTCGGCCAGCGCCTTTTTCTGCTCGGCATTGGCGGCGGCTTCCCCTTCCTCGTCGCGGGTTCTTTCCCACTGGTCCCAGGTGTAGGTGCGATCACCGAACTCGCGTTCCGCGAGCGCGTAGCCCCACTTGCGAAACGCGCCCTCGGTGAATTTCATGATGTTGCCCTTGTGGACGAAGGTCACGCTCTTGCGGCCGTTGTCCAGCGCGTATTCGATCGCCGCGCGCACCAGTCGTTCGGTCCCCTCGCGCGACACTGGCTTGATGCCGATGCCCGTGGTGTCCGGGAAACGGATCTTGCGGAACTCGTCCGGGAAATGCTCGCTCAGCAGGTCGAGGAAACGCTTGCCCTTGGCCGAGCCCTGTTCGAACTCGATGCCGGCGTAGATGTCCTCCGTGTTCTCGCGGAAGATGACCATGTCCACGTCCTGCGGTTTCTTGACCGGCGAAGGGACGCCCTTGAACCAGCGCACGGGCCGCAGGCAGACATACAGGTCCAGCAGTTGCCGCAGTGCCACATTCAGGCTGCGGATGCCGCCGCCGATCGGCGTGGTGAGGGGGCCCTTGATGGAGACCAGGTAGTCGCGGCAGGCCTGGACGGTTTCGTCGGGCAGCCAGGAGTTGAACAGGTCGTTGGATTTCTGCCCCGCGTAGATCTCCATCCAGTGAATCTTCTTCTGGCCGTCATAGGCCTTGTCGACTGCGGCGTCGAGCACGCGAACCGTGGCACGCCAGATGTCCGGGCCCGTGCCGTCGCCCTCGATGAACGGGATGATCGGGTTGTCCGGGACGCGCAGCACGCCGTTATCGATGCTGATCTTTGCGCCGCCCTCGGGAACGACGATGTTCGCTACTGACATATTCGGAACTCCTTCGCTGGGAGCGGCCTTCCGCGAGCCGCGTCGTGAAGCCTCGATGATACTCGCTGGAGCGCTCGCCGCGCCATGTGGCCCCGCCGGCGGCATGCCAGGCCGGGGTTTCCGGAGTTGTTTCGCCCTTCAATCCGCCGGGGCGTGTTCCGCAACCCATCGGCCGCGGGCTTCGTCGATGCGGCGACTGGCGAACAGGGCCACGGCGACGAGGAGTACACAGAACAGCACGGCCGTCTGGAGCCCGAGAAGGGCCTGCAGCAGGCCGATGGCGAGAAGGCCGAAAAAGCCGGCGAGCTTGAGGGCCAGGCCCCAGAAGCCGAAGAATTCCGCGGTGCGCGACAAGGGCGAGAACAGGCCGACGAGTGTACGGGTCGCGGACTGGCAGGAGCCGAGGCTGAGGCCCGCCATGATGCCCACCACGAGGAACACGTATTGCGCCTGCACGGGTGTCCCGAGCACTGCGCTCAGAAACGTTGCAATGCCGGGCGTCAGGTAGATCAGCACGATGGCGGCGATCCACATGAGGAGCGTGATCTGGTAGGTGCGCTTCCCGCCGAGATGATCCTGGATGAAGCCGAAACCCAGCGCCCCGATCGCCGCGGTGATCTGCACGATCACGAACATGAGCGTCCGCACGCTGCTTTCCCAGCCGATCACCTGCGCGCCGTAAATGAACGCGTAGGTGATGATGATGTAGATGCCGCTCATGGCGAAGAAGGTCGAGAGCAGGAGCACGGCAAGATCCCTGTGGCCCTCGAGATCGACCAGGGTGGAGCGGATGCGGGCGATGCCGATGGCGAAGTAACCGGTTCCCGGGGGGCGCCTGCGGGGCTTGCCGCGTTCCTTCACCCACAGGAAGGTGGGGATGGCCGCGACCAGGAAGAACCCCGCGGCCCATGGCCCGACCCAGCGGATCCGCTCGAAGTTCTCGGCGCTGACCTCGCCGAGCACGAGGAGCACGAAAACCGCGGACGCCATGCCGCCGATGTAGCCGAGGGCCCAGCCGAAGCCGGAAATCTTGCCGAGGTCCTCGGGCGGGCCGAGATCGGGCAGGAAACTGGCGATGAAGGCCTCGCCGATGGAATAGCCGAAATTCGAGACGATGAGCAGCAACACGCCGAGCAGGGCGTAGCCGGGCGCGACAAAGTACAGCGCGGCCGTCGCGACGACCGTGAGCAGGTAACTGGCGAACAGGAAACGCTTCTTCGAAGCGGTGTAGTCCATGATGGCGCCGGCGATCGGTGCGCATATGACCACGAGCAGGTAACTCGTGGAGAGCGCCACGCTCCAGAGGAAATTGCCCAGGCGATAATCGCCGTCGTTGCCGACGATCACCCGCGTGAACAGGTCGCCGAAGACCACCGTGATGATCAGCAGCGTATACGCCTGGTTGGCGAAATCGAACATTCCCCAGCCGAGAATCTCGCGACGTGACGCCCGGGTGCGAGGGATCACTTTCACGCGCCGGGTCCGGTTCCGGCGCGCCGGTCGCCCTGGATTCGCCCCGCCGGCCTCATTTTTCGAGGCCGTCGAGGTAGAGCACGAACGCGTATTCCTGCGCCAGTTCGCGCAAGGACTCGAAACGGCCGCTGCTTCCGCCATGCCCTGCCGTCATCGTCGTGCGAAACAGCAACAGCGCATCATTGCTGCGGGTGGCGCGCAGCTTCGCGACCCACTTGGCGGGTTCCCAGTACTGGACCTGGGAGTCGTGCAGGCCGGTCGTGACGAGCATGGGCGGGTATTGCTGCGCCGTGACGTTGTCATAGGGACTGTAGGACAGCATGGTCTCGTACCAGGGCGCGAACTGCGGATTGCCCCACTCGTCGAACTCGTTGGTGGTCAGCGGAATCGTTTCGTCGAGCATGGTGGTTACGACGTCGACGAAGGGCACGTGCGCCACGATGCCTGCGTAGAGTTCCGGCGCCATGTTGGCGACCGCCCCGACCAGCAGGCCGCCGGCCGAACCGCCCATGGCGTAGACACGCTCCGGCGCAGCGTAGCCCTCTGCGACGAGGAAGCGCGTGACGTCGATGAAGTCGGTAAAGGTGTTCATCTTGTTCAGCAGCCGCCCATCGTCGTACCAGCGCCGGCCCATGTCCTGGCCGCCACGGATATGTGCCACCGCATAGACGAAGCCCCGGTCGAGGAGCGACAGGCGGTGCGCGCTGAAATCCGGGTCGCGGCTCGAACCATAGGCGCCGTAGCCGTACTGGTAGAGCGGCGCGCTGCCGTCCAGCGGCGTGTTCTTGTGGTAGACGAGAGACACGGGAATCAGCTCGCCGTCGCGCGCCGGCGCCCAAAGGCGCTCGCTGCGGTAGTCGGCCGGGTCGAAGGTGCCGAGCACGGGTTGTTGCTTGCGCAGTTCCCGCTCGCCGGTCGTGATGTCGAGATCGAACACCGAGACGGGGGTCGTCATCGAGGTGTAGGCGTAACGCAGCGTCGTGGTGTCGAGGCGCGGATTCGCGTTGCCGGTGGCCCAGGTCGTCGCCGCGGCTTCGTCGGCCGGGACGTAGAATTCCTCCCCGGACCAGGTGCGCACCCGCACGCGCTGCAAACCCCCGGAGCGCTCGCCGACGGCCATGAAGGTGTCGAAGACCAGGTGGTCCTCGATGAACACGTCCTCACTGTGAGGGATGATGTCCGTCCACTGCGAGAAGTCGTTCTCCGCGCCCACGGGCACGCTCATCAGCCGGTAGTTGGGCGCCTCCCGGTTGCTGCGGACGATCCAGCGGTCGCTCACGTGGTCCGCACTGTACAGGTGCCCGCGCTCCCGCGGCAGGAACACCCTGAACTCCCCACGCGGATCATCGGCCTCGAGAATGCGCATCTCGGTGGCTTCGGTGCTATTCAGATAGATGGCGACGTAGTCGCCCGAGCGGCTGCGACCGATGCCGGTGTAGAACTCGTTGTCGGGCTCCTCGTAGACGATCGGGTCGGCGCCCGTGCTCCCGAGTTCATGGCGGCGCACGCGATAGGACAGCAGCGTGACAGGGTGATTCTCGACGTAGAACAGGTGACGGCTGTCCGCGGCCCAGGCGAAGCTCGAGACGCCGGTGATCTCGTCAACCAGCAATTCGCCGGTCTCCAGGTCCCTTACCTTGACGACGTACTGGCGCCGCCCGACCGTGTCCTCCATCCAGGCGAGCAGGCGATTGTCGTCGGAGACGGCGTAGTCGCCGATGTCGAAGTAGTCATGGCCCGCCGCCATCGCGTTGCCGTCGAGCAGGATCTCCTCCTCCCCGCCGGCCTTGCGCCGTGCGTGGATCGGGTGTTCCTGGCCTTCCTCGAATCGGGTGTAATAAAAATAGCCGCGATCGAACACGGGCACGGTGGCATCGTCCTGTTTCAGGCGGCCGACCAGTTCTTCATAAAGCGTGTCCACCGTCTCCCTGCGACCGGATTCCCAGGCCGCGTAATAGGCGTTTTCGGCCTCCAGGTAGGCGATGACATCGGGTTCACTGCGGGTGTCGTCCCGCAACCAGTACCACGGATCGTCGCGCTGGCCCTGCGGTGACAGCACGGTGAATGGCCGCTCCCCGGCCACGGGCTCCGGCGGCATGACGCCCCGGGTCTGCGCGCAGGCGGCGAGGCCGAGCACGGCGGCCAGAATCGCGGCACTGGCGAGTCGGGACACGGGCATGGTGCGACGCTCCGGTCTGCGGCGGGACGGGCTGACGGCGACTATGCTTTGCTCAGCGTCAGATGTTGAGGTACCGTCGGCCGGAGGGTTTGCGAGGGGACAGGCGATGAACACCATCCGGACGATCCTGAAGAACAAGAAGAGCGACGAGATCTGGTCGGTCGCCCCGGGCGAGACCGTGCTCGAGGCTATCACGCTCATGGCGAAACTGCGCATCGGCGCGCTGCTCGTCATGGAGGGCGAAGAGCTCGTGGGAATTCTGTCGGAACGGGATTACGCCCGCAAGATCATTCTCCAGGGGCGTCGCTCGCGCGACACGCGTGTCGAGGAAATCATGACGCGCGAGGTCATGACGGCCACCCGCGACATGACGGCGCAACACTGCCTCGGCATGATGACGCGCGGCTATTTCCGTCATCTGCCGGTCGTGGAGGACGGGCGCGTCGTCGGGCTCGTGTCGATCGGCGACCTCGTCAAGATGGTGATCGCGGACCAGGAAGCGGTCATCAACGAGTTGCAACGCTACGTGACCGGCTGAGCCCGGCCGCGGCAAGGAGTCGATCATGGTAGAAATCACCGGCCTCCTGGGCCTCATCATTCTGATTCTCGACGTCTACGCCATCGTCAAGACGGTGCAGAGCAACGCGTCCACCGGGGCGAAAGTGGCCTGGGTGGTGGTGATCCTGCTCCTCCCCGTGCTCGGCCTGCTGCTCTGGTTCCTGTTCGGACCGAAGGGCTGAATCTCGAGGCTGGTCGC
Source organism: Wenzhouxiangella sp. XN24 (assembly GCF_011064545.1). Lineage (NCBI taxonomy): Bacteria > Pseudomonadati > Pseudomonadota > Gammaproteobacteria > Chromatiales > Wenzhouxiangellaceae > Wenzhouxiangella > Wenzhouxiangella sp. XN24. The sequence continues at coordinate 142,001 of NZ_JAAMFG010000028.1, read as the reverse complement.
AGCCCCGGGACCACCAGACATGCCGTGCCCGATCGGCAGCGCGGTCAATGCGCGCGCCACCCGAGCTCGATGAACAGGCTGCGGTCGCGACCGGGAAAATAGCGATACTCCCCGAAGGCGAAGTCGGCTCGTTCCGCGTATTCGGCATTCGCCACGTTGTGCAGCCGCAGGGCGACATAGAGGCCCTGGCGCAAGGGCTGCGTGAGCCGCAGGTGCAGCAGGTCATGGCCCGCGTAGCGCGCCGAGTTCACGGCATCCAGCCAGTAGGGGCCCATGGAGATCCACTCGAGCTCGGCACGCAGGCCTCGCCGTCCTTCCCAGCCGAGCCGCGTGCTGGAGAAGCGGCGCGGCGCGGAATCGGTGTCATTGCCCGAGACAATGATCTCGCCGCGTCCGACGTCCCGATCGAAACGCCAGGTATGGCGCGCGAAGCTCAGGTCCGTCTCCAGCCGCAGCCGGGCGCTCAGCTGCCACTGCAACGAGACTTCCATGCCGACGTGACGGGTGCGTCCGTCCGCGACGTTGAAGCCGTCGCCGTCGCGGAAGATGAAATTGCGCTTGTCCATCCGGTAAGCCGCCAGCTCCCAGGCCAGCGTCCCCGCATAGCCACGCCAGCCTAGCTCCAGGCTGTCGATGGTCTCGCTCGAGAGATCCGCCACGACCTGGCCGCTCTGCAGGCGGTACAGCTCGGTCGCCTGGGGGGCACGGAAGCCGCGCCGGGCCGCCACCCACGCCAGCTGTCGCGCCGCCGGCCGCCAGCCGAGCGTCAGCTTGGGCGCCAGGTTGTCGAAGCGGTCGTCACGATCGGCCGGACGCGTGTAGAGACAGCCCCCGGGGCATTCGCTGCCGTCGTCACGGCTGTTGCCGTCGAGCATGCGATTGTCGTAGTCATAGCGGAGGCTTTCGCCCCGCAGTCCCAGCCCGAGGCTCCACCGATCTCCCAGCGGGCGCTCCCAGTGCAGCCAGGGCGCCAGGCTGTGCGCGCGTACCTCGTAGTCGTAGTGCTGGCCCGGCGGGCGCCGGGCGGCGACAGGCGGCGGCAGCCCCGTGGTCGGGCCGGACTGGGACTGCTCGAGGCGGCCAGTGACGATCTCCGCATCGATGCCGTAATGCAGCATGCCGCCCGCGGCGGCCCGGCGCGCAGTGACCTGGACTCCTCCGCTCACCTGGCCGTTTTCCTCCAGCGGCTGTCCGGGAAGGAAGTGCTGCAGGAAACGCATGTCGCTGGCGCGCAGATACGGCCGGATCTCGAGTCGCGCCACGCCGTCCTCGCGCCGCCAGGCGCCGGCGATCCTGAGGCTGTCGGCCTCGCGAAAGGCCTCTGGGTTCGGGTTGCTCTGGCGTGCCGCGGCGTCGCGATACGCGCGAAATCCCTCGATGAAGCCGGCCGTCTCCTGGTCCAGGGTCGTGGCGGCCAGCGAGATCTCTCGCTCCGTATCGCCTGCGCGAGCCCGCCAGATGCCATTGACCTTGGCCTGCTCGTAACCCGTCGCGTCCCGCCACCCGCCATCGTGGGCGAGCTGGCCGGTGACACGAAATCCACGCGCGCCGTCCCAGCGCCCGCCGCTGAAACGCCCGCGCACGTAATCCGCGGGTCCGCCGTCGATGGACACGTAATCGCGGCCGTCTCCGGGAGCGGGCATCAGGACGTTGACGATCCCGTGCAGTGCGTTGGAACCATACAGCGAGCTCCCGGGGCCGCGAATCACCTCGACCGCCCGTGCCTGGGCAAGGTTGAGTTCGAAGAGTTGATTCACGTTGCAGAATCCGGCAGGTCGAGACGGGATGCCGTCTTCCAGGAACAGGAATGCACCGCAGGCGCCCGGCCCCGACAACACCGGCGAGCGGATCGCGACGAGGCTTTCCTGGCCGCTGTTGCGCGTGATCCAGGTGCCCGGCACGCGCCAGAACAGCTCCGAGGCATGGGTGGGCGCGACGGCCTCGATGCTCTCTGCGCCGATCAGCCCTGCGTTTCCGGGTGTGGCCACGATCGGAGCCGCGGAGCGTGTCGCCGTGACGGTGACGGGATCCAGTTCCGTAGCTGCGGCATGCATCCCGGGCAGGGCGGCGACGAGCATGACAAAGGCCCGCGTGGCGCCGGGCCCCATGTGAAGCCGTTTCTGCATGGTTCAGTCAGCGTCGGTCTCGCGGTCGACCCGCTCGATGATGAAACTGGGCTGGTCGCCTTTCCGGTAGTAGGTGAACTGTCGGCGCAGCTGGTCGATTTTCTGCTCGCGGGCCGCTTCGCTGGCAAACCAGTGGTACTCGTGCCAGTCGTCACCGAGGATCGGGCGCATGGGGTCGTTTTCCGGCAGGCTCAGGCGCACGCCCCAGGCTTTCGGCGCCTGCGGCAGGGGTCGGCTGCGATTGTGCTCGTGGCAGGCGTCGTTCATGGCATGGACTCTGGCGGTTGTCATGCCACCATTATTGATGCCGACGGACGCGGAAGCCAGCCTCGAGCTTGGCTTCGCGGGCCCGCCTCGCGGAGAATGCATCCCATGACGTCATCCGGCGATACCCCGAAGCGCGAGGCCCGTGAGCCTGCACGAGCGATCCGTGGCCGCCGCGCGGAGGATTTTTTTGTCGCGGGCGGGCCCGTGGCGCCCGATCGCCCCTGTTACGTCACGCGGCCCACCGACCGCGAGCTGCTCGAGCGGCTGGCCGCGCGGGACTACTGCCATGTCATCGCGCCACGATTCTCGGGCAAGAGCAGCCTGGTGGCGCGTGCGGCGAGCCGCCTGCGCGCCGATGGGCAGCTGGCGGCCATCATCGATGTTTCACAGCTCGGCAGCCGCGACGGTTCCACCGACGTGGGGCGCTGGTATTACGGCCTGGCCTACCGGGTGCTGCGTGACCTGCGCCTGAACGTCGACCTGCAAGCCTGGTGGCAGGAGCGCATGCCGCTGTCGCCCGCCCAGCGCCTGGGCGAATTCTTCTGGGAGATCGTGCTCGGGGCGAGCCGCGCGCCGGTGACCATCTTTCTCGACGAAATCGACAGCGTCGAGCAGCTCGACTATGCGACCGAGTTGTTCGGTATCGTCCGGGGCTGTCATGACGCGCGAGCCGGCGAGCCGGAATATCATCGCCTGTCGTTCGTCCTGCTCGGCGCGGCCCTGCCCGCCGGCAAGGCGCGTCGGGCCGGCCTCGCGGCCGCCGAGATCGGGGTGGGCCTCGAGCTGCCGGACTTCCGTTTCGACGAGGCGCGGCCACTGGCGGACGGGCTCGGCCTGCCGGCGGGTGACGCCGAGCGCGCCCTCTACCGGATCCTCTACTGGACCTCGGGTCATCCTTACCTGACGCAGAAGCTCTGCCAGGCGGTGGCGCGCAGCACCGTGCCGGTCAGTTCCGACGCGGCTGTGGACAAGCTGGTCGCGGCACGGTTCTTCACGCGCAACGCGATCACCCGGGAGACCAGCACGAGTCGTGTGCTGGACAGCCTGGATCGGGCCCACGAGCTGGCCCGTCCTGCGCTACGCCTGTACAAGCGCATCCGCAGGGAGCGTCGTCCCAAGTACGAGGCCGGCAATCCGAAACACGAACTGCTGCGGGTGTGTGGCCTGGTCAAAGTGACCGACGAACGTCGCCTGGTGGTCAGGAACAGGATTTACGCCGAAGTTTTCTCCCATCGCTGGGCGCGCGAGGCCTTGCCGCCGGAATGGGGAAAGTTCGGGCGGGTGGCCGCGCTCGTTCTGCTCGCTCTCGGCAGCGTGTGGGCTTATGTCGAAGTCCTGCCGCGGCCTTACGAGCAGACGTTGCGCGTCGCCTCGGTCGAACTGGAGGAGGCCACGGAGGCCTGGTCGGCGATGCGCAGGATTCCCGGCTTCGCGCAACGCGCGGATCGACTGCTCGCCCGCGTGCTGACTCGCCAGGGGCGCCAGGCGGCGGCCTGGCCGGACATGGTGCTGATCGACGAGCGTATGCGTGCCTTGCCGGGTTACGAGGCCCGCGCCGATGCGCTCCTGGTGGATTACTGGGAACGCCGTGCCGCGCTCGCCGAGGCGGCCGAAGAGCGTGACGAGGCGCTCCTGTATCGCCTGCGCGCCAACGTGGCCGGGCCGACGGCTGACGCCGGGCGCGCGATCGAACTGTCCGGGGGAGGCTACCGGCAACTCCAGAGCGTGATTCGTCCCGCCGGCGTCGTGGAGGCGGTGGCGCCGGCGGACGGACGCAGTCTCGTGACCCTGTCTGCGGGGAACATGGTGGAGCGCTGGGACCGGGCGACCGGTTTGCCCGCGGGACCGGCGGCGTTGCCGCTGCTCGCCGAAGAATTCGTTACCGTGCGGCGCCGCGTGAGCCTGGAAGCCGAGGGACAGGTTGCCGGGCTTTCGGTCGAGTTGCGCCTCGATCATCCGCGCCCGCAGGACCTGCAGGCCTCGCTCGTCGCGCCATCCGGACGCAACGCGTCGCTGCCGCTGGGCGAGATTGCCGAGGCCGGCGGGGTGCTGCTGATCGACGAGGCGCAGGCGCCCGGGTTGCGTGCGTTGCGCGGCGAGCCGACGCTGGGCACCTGGCAACTCGAAATCACCGACCGCGTGGGTGGAGAGCCGGGTTTCCTGCGCGGCTGGAGCCTGAGCGCGTCGCCGGATCCGGGGCACGGTGCCGAGGATCTCCCGGAGAACCCGTTATTGTTGCCGCCGCCGAGCCTGACCTCCGCCGTCCAGGCCGCGCTGGCTCCCCGCGGCTCGGTGGTGGCGGCATTACCGCGCAACGTAGCGGCGAGCGGCCGACTGCACATATGGGATGTCAACGCGTCGGTATCGCTGGGACGTTTCGACGTGGCGGCCGCGGAGCGATGGGTCGGTTTCGCCGACGAGCGGACCTTGATGCTGGTGGAGCGCCTGGCGGCGGGAGATGCCCTGCGCGTGCTGGAGGTCGATGGCAGCGAGCGCTTCGGCTACCGGGCGCCGGGCGGTTTCGTCACGGCGCCGGCGGTGTCACCGGACGGCCGTTACCTGGCGATAGCAGAGGCCGACCAGCGCAGCGCCTCGATCCGCGAACTCGAATCCGGCCGAGAGGTATTCCGCCTGGGAGGCGCCGCGGAAGTCTCCGCGCTCGCGGTGTCGTCCGGCGCCCTGTTGCTGGCAGTCGCGGATCGCGGTGACGTGGTGCGCGTCTGGCATGCCACCGACGGCATGCTGCTCGACGAACTCGTGCCCGGCGCGCCTGTTGTCGCGCTGGGATTCGATCCTTCCGGCCGTTATCTTGCGAGCGTGGACGAGGCGGGCGAGAGGCGCGTCTGGGACCTGGCCGCATCCCGGGCGGAACTCGTACTCGTGCGGCCCGGCGGCGCGCGGGCGCCGTTTGGCTTCGACCGCAGCGGGCGCCGCGTAGCGCTGCCTGCGGCGGCTGGCGGTTACGAGGTCTGGACTCTTCCCGAGCGGGCGCCGGGCGAGCCGCTTCTCGCGCAGGGCAGCCATGCCGGGCGGGCTACCGCCCAAGGCACGAAGGACCGGGCGCCGTGGCAGGCGAGCCTGTTCACGGAACAAGACGAACTGCTTACCGGGCATGGGTCGCGGAGCGTGCGCCTCTGGTCGCTGGGCGATGCGGTTCCGGGGGCCGAGTTACCGCCCGTGGCACCCGTCGTGGCGCTGGCAGCATCGGGTCTGCGCGTGGGTACGGGGCTGCCGGACGGCCGGGTCCTGCTGCGAACGCGCGACCCGACATCGCTGGAACTGCGCCAGACGATCGTCACCGGGGGTGATGCGCGTCATGGCGGCCCGGTGACCGCGATGGCGTTTTCCCCGGACGGCGATCGCATCGCCAGCGTCGGCGCCGACGGCAGCGTGCTGCTATGGGATGCGGGCAGCGGGGCGCAGATCGGCGCTCTGTTCCAGCATGGCAGCGGCGAGGTGCACAGCATCGACCTGGGTCCCGACGGACGCCGCCTGTTGACGGCGGGCGCACTCGGCGCGCGCAGCTGGGACGCAGAGAGCGGTCAACCCGGCGCGGCCCTGGGTGCGGGACGTGCTGTCAACGTGGTCGCCTTCGACCCTTCGGGCTTGAGGGCTTTCACCGGGACGCCCGCCGGCGATGTGGAAAGCTGGGATGTCGCGAGCGGCGAGCGGCTCTGGTCCGATGCCGTGGACGAGCCGGTCACCCGGCTGGCGATCAGCCATGACGGCCGGAGCATCGCGGTGGCAGGGGCCGCGGGGCTGGTTCGTGCCTGGGGGTTCGGCGCGGATGGACGGGTATCGAGCGTGACGCTCCCGACGCCGGTGCGAAACCTGCAGTATTCGCCCGACGGCGCCGCGTTGCTGGCACAGACGGATGCCTGGATCCATCGGTTCGAGCCGGCCGAGGGCCGCCTGGTGGTCACGACGAGCCGACTGCTGTCTGCCAGCATGCCGCCCACCGCATGGCGCAGCGGCGCGGCCGACGGCTCCCGCATCGTATTCGTCGGTGGACCGGACAGCGGCAAGATGATGCTGTTCGACCTGGAGCGTGCCCAACGGCCGCCCGAGGAATGGCAGCCGGACCTGGCGCAGTGGCAGCAGAAACTGAAGCTGTATTTCTCGGCGGAAGGCCAACTGCGTACCGGTATCGCATCACCATCCGCTGTGCCGGCCGCCGGTCCATCGTCCGGCGACACGCCATGAATGTGACGCGGTACGCGGCACCGGGTCACGCGCGAAAGCTAGAATCATTATTTCGCGGCGACCGCGAGGGCCGAAGATGAGAACTGCGTTGCTTGTGCTGGGCACCGCCCTGTTGCTGGGCGGGTGTACCGAAAAGAAGACCCTTTCGGTGGTGGATTTCCTGGAGAACGAGGCCGTGCTCTACGGCACCCTGACTCGTTGCAACGAAGACCCCTCTGGAATGGATCCGCGGGAGTGCTCGAACGCGCGCCAGGCGGCAGAGCGCATCGCAGCCATCGAGGAACGCACCATGCGCGAGGCGCGCGAACAGGCGTTCGAGAGCGCGCGGGCCGAATACCGGGAACAGCTCGAACAGGAACGTGAATTGCGCATCCGGGCGGAGGAAGAAGCAGAGGCTGCGCGGCTGGAAGCGCTGACCACGTCGAGCGAAGGCCCGGCGGATGTCGGGACTGCGGACGGCGGCGCGGGCGGGACCACGGATGCACAGGCCCCCGCAGATGTGGCGCCGCCCGAGCCCGACGATCAGCCGGCGGAGGACCCGCCAGGCTGACCTTGCCGAGCGATGTTCCGCGCGGACCCCCTGCAATCGGGCCTCAGTTGCGGTCGACGCAGTTGAGGTCCGCAAAAGCCTCGTGCAGCCTGTTCACCATGGACTTCTCGCCCTCGCGCAGCCAGACGCGGGGGTCGTAGTATTTCTTGTTCGGCTTGTCTTCCCCGTCCGGATTGCCGATCTGCTCCTGGAGATAGTCGCGCTTCGCCTCGTAATAGTCGCGCACCCCCACCCATGTCGCCCACTGCGTGTCGGTGTCGATATTCATCTTCACGACGCCGTAGGAGATGGCCTCGGCGATCTTGTCCTTCTCCGATCCGGAGCCGCCGTGGAAGACGAAGCTGACCGGCTTGTCAGTCGTGCCATGGACCGCGCTGACGTGCGCCTGCGAGTTCTTCAGGATCTCGGGCGTCAGCAGCACGTTGCCCGGCTTGTAGACGCCATGGACGTTGCCGAACGAGGCGGCCACGGTGAAGTTCGGGCTGATGGCGGACAGCACGCGGTAGGCGTATTCGACTTCTTCCGGCTGCGTGTACAGCGCGGAGTTGTCGATCCCCGTGTTGTCCACGCCGTCTTCCTCGCCGCCGGTCACGCCCAGCTCGATTTCCAGCGTCATGCCCAGCGGCGCCATGCGCTCCAGGTAGGCTGCGCAGGTGCCGATGTTCTCCTCCAGCGGTTCCTCCGAAAGGTCGAGCATATGGGAGGAATAGAGCGGTTTCCCGGTCTCCGCGAAATGCTTTTCGCCGGCGTCCAGCAGCCCGTCGATCCAGGGCAGCAGTTTGCGCGCGCAGTGGTCGGTATGCAGGATCACGGGGACGCCGTAATCCGCGGCCACGGCGTGCACGTAGCGTGCGCCGGCGATGGAGCCGAGAATGGCGGCCTGGTGCTGGTCGTTGGGCAGGGACTTCCCGGCAAAGAAAGTGCCGCCGCCGTTGGAGAACTGGATGATGACCGGCGAGTTCGCCGTGCGCGCTGCTTCCAGCACGGCATTGACCGAATTCGAATTCACCACATTGACGGCGGGCAGGGCGAAGCCCTCGGCCTGAGCCAGGCGGAAAATCGCCATGACGGCGTCGCCGGTGACGACGCCTGGCGAGGCGACGGAGGACACGCGGCGGGAGGCGGAAGGGCTGGTGGATGGTCGGGACATGGGTCGGTTCTCCTGCGGGACGAGGCGAGATTCTAGCCGATTATTCGGGGGGACTTTGCCGGGGGCTCCAGCCGGGCTTCATGCTGGCCGTGGTCGTGCCCGTGGCCGGAATGTTCGGCCGGGGGGCTGCCGTGATCGCCGTGGTCCTGGTGGCCCGTCATGTGCATCAGCGGAGTGGCCGCGGTCCATGCCCCGAACGCGACCAGCACCCAGCCCAATGCGCGTCGCCGTCCGGCGGTAAGCCATGTGCCGCCACGACCGGAGGCCCATGTGAGCCCGATCATGGCAGGCGCCGTGCCCAGCCCGAAGACCGCCATGAAGGCTGCACCGTTGATCGCACTGCCGCTGCCCGCGGCCGCCGCCAGCATGCCGTACACGAGGCCGCAGGGCAGCCAGCCCCACAGCGCGCCGAGCGCAAATCCCTGCCCCGCATGACGCGGAGGAATGAAACGCCGGGCCAGGGGGGCCAGGCGACGCCAGAGTCCGGCACCTGCGGCTTCCAGCGGCGCGAGCAATTTGAGGTTCAGGGCGACCTGCAGCCCGAGAATCACGAGCAGCAGGCCCATCACGAGGCGCAGCCACGGGCCGAGTCCGGCCACCCCGGCGAGGCCGGCGCCGATGGCGCCCGCCATGGCGCCCGCGACCGCATAACTGGCGATGCGGCCGGCGCTGTAAGACACGGCGAGGGACGCGCGCCCGCCACCGGCCATGCCGAGCGCGCCCGCGATGCCGCCGCACATGCCGAAACAGTGGACGCTGCCCACCAGACCGGCGACGAGCGCCGCGAGGAGGCTGGTCTCGAGGCCGCTCACGGCTGCCGCTCCTCCGGTGTCTCGGCGTCGGCCGGCTGGCCGGGCGGCGCGGGCGGCTGGGTGTCGTCATCCAGGAGGATTCGCCAGCTGGGGCTCTCGAGGTCGTCGAACTGGCCGCTGTCCACCGCCCAGAAGAACGCCCACAGCGCCCCCACCACGATCAGGATGCCCATCGGAATCATGAGGTAGAGGATGCTCATGCGCCCGCATTCTCCGTGATCACCGGCGGACTGGCGAGGGCGGGGCGCTTCGGCGGGCGGGAGAGACGCAGCGCATTGAGTACCACCAGCAGGGAACTGGCCGACATGCCTATGGCGGCCATCCACGGCGCGATGAAACCCGTCGCGGCGAGCGGCAGCGCGATCGTGTTGTAGGCCGCCGCCCAGACGAGATTCTGGCGCACGATGCGCAGCGTGCGACGCGCATGATGTATGCCTTCGCCGAGCGGGTGGAGCGCGGCGCCGAGCAATACCATGTCGGCGCTGGTCTGGGCCAGCGGAGTGCCGCCGGCCATGGCGATGGAGACGTCGGCGCCCGCGAGCACAGGCGCATCGTTGACACCGTCGCCGATCATCGCGACGGCCCCGTCGCCGTCGCCCTGCCGTTCGCGCAACAGCCCCAGCTTGTCCTCAGGCGTCATCCCCGCGCGCCACTGGCGGATCCCCACCGCGGCGGCGATCGGTGCCACGGCGTCGGCGTGGTCGCCGCTCGCGATCTCGGCGGCGATCCCGAGTTCCAGCAGTCCGGCCACGTCCGCGCGCGCCCCGGCGCGGAGGCGATCGGCCAGGCTGAAGCAGGCCGCCACTCCGTCTCCACTGGCCAGCCAGACCACGGTCTGTTCCTTAGCATCGTTCCTGTCGCTGCAAGGATCGGGGTCTTCTGAGAGGGAAGAACCGGCGAGGCGAGTCACCCAGTCGGGCCGCCCTAGCCGCCAGCGGCGTCCTTCCACGCGGCCCTCGATCCCCAGCCCCGGGCTCACGTGGACCTCCGTAGCCTCCCCACGCGCCTGTGCGACGGCGAAAGCCCTGGCGATCGGATGTTCCGACTCCGCTTCCAGGGCCGCGGCGATCCCCAGGGCCCGGTCGGTGTCCAGTTCACCCCGGGTCTCGACATCCGTGATGCGCGGTTGGCCCAGGGTGAGCGTGCCGGTCTTGTCGAAGATCACCCGCTCCACGTGGGCGAGTCGCTCGATGGCGCCGGCGCGTGTCACGAGCAGGCCGTGCCGCGCCAGGTAGCCCGTCGCGGCCGTCAATGCGGCCGGCGTCGCGATCGAGAGTGCGCATGGACATGTCACCACGAGCACCGCCAGGGTAATTTCGAAGGCGCGCGAAGGATCGATGGCGTTCCATACGAACCAGGTCAGCGCGGCCGCACTCAGCACGCCCACCACGAACCAGCGGGCGATACGATCGGCCGTCGCCGCGATCGGCGTGCGCTCCGCCTGCGCCCGATCGAGCAGTCGGCCGATAGCCGAAACCAGCGTGTCCGCGCCGGTGCGTTCGACCTGGAACTCCACGGGATCGCCCAGGTTGACGCTGCCCGCCAGCGCGCTGTCGCCGGCCTGGCGCAGTCGGGGACGCGATTCGCCGGTCAGCATGGATTCGTCGAGACGCGCCCCGTCCGCGCACAGCCGGCCATCCGCAGGCAACGTCTCGCCGTGTCGCACGGAGACGAGGTCGCCGGGCCGCAGTTCACGCAGCGCCACGGTTTCCCATTCGCCGTCGGCGCCGCGCCGCCGCGCCGCCTCGGGGAGCAGTCGTGCCAGCGCTTCCTGGGTATCGCCCGCGCGGTGGCGGGCGCTCATTTCGAGGTAACGCGCCAGGGAGAGAAAGAATACGAACATCGTCACGGAGTCGAAATACACCTCGCCGTGGCCGGATACCGTGTGCAAGACACTCGCGCACCAGGCGGCGCCGACGGCCAGCGCCACGGGCACGTCCATGCCGGGCTGGCCGGCGCGAATGTCGCGCCAAGCGCCGGCGAAGAATGGCCGACCGGAATAAAGTGCCACTGGCGTGGCTACCAGCAGGCTGACCCAGCGGAACAGGTTCTCGAGCCCTGCGTCCATGTCCTGGAATGCGCCGACGTACATCGCCACGGCGTACATCATTACCTGCATCATGCCGATGCCGGCGACGCCGAGGCGGCGCAAGGCACCACGCCGCTCGCGCAAGGCCATGTCCGCCGCGCCCGCGCTGCCGGGATGCGGCTGGTAGCCGAGCCGGGACAACACGCCCAGCGCGCCGCTCAGCGGCAACACGCCCGGCTCCCAGACGAGGCGGGCGCGCGCGGTCGCGGGATTGACGCGGATCTCGCGCACACCCGGAATCTGCTCCAGGCTGCGCTCGATCAGCCAGCCGCAGGCGGCGCAGCGCACCCCTTCGACCAGCATGGTGCAGCTGCGCAAGCCGTCTTCGGTCGGGGCACTGACGGCGTCGAGCATCTCCGGCCGGTCGAAGGGACGCCATGGCAGTTCCGGGGCCTCGGCCGCCACGCCGCCCCTGGGCCGGTTCGCCGGCAGTGTCCGGAATCGATAGAAATCCGCCAGGCCGGTTTCGGCGATCAGTTCGGCGACCGCCTTGCAGCCGGGGCAGCAGACGCGGTGCGACTCGTCCTCGATCTTGACGAACCAGGGTTCGGTCCCGGTGAGGGCCTCGCCGCAATGGAAGCAGGTGCTCTCGGCCACCGGTGCTCAGGGAATCCGCGGTGGCGCGAGGGCCACCTCGTCCTGGTCCCGCAGCTCCCCCGAGAGGCGCCACGTGCCGTCGCCGGGATAGAGTTGCAGGTACCAGCGACCCTCGGGCGGCGCCACCTCGCCGCTCCATCCGCCCGGCATGCGAACGAGATCGATGACCTGGTCGCGTGTCTCGACGAGCGGGTGGGACAGGCGCAACTGCAGCGATTCCGGCGACACGGCGGGCGGCTCGAGCACCACGTCGACGATGTCCGCGCCCGCGATGAATCGTATCCTGGCGGTGACCCCCAGCGCGGCAGCGGCCTGGTCGCGCTCCATGCGCAGTTCCGTCGAGCGCGCGATGCGGGCGTAATCATCCACGACCATAGGATTGGGGTGGCTGATCGCCAGCCAGAAGGTGAACAGGCTGGCGATTACGACGGAACCCGGCAACGCGATGAGGAACCACGGCCAGAACTGGCGGTACCACGGCTCGGGAGGCGGTGCGGCGTTCAACGTGAGCCTCCGCGAGAATCGGCCGGGCCCAGGAACGGCGTGTTGCGCTCGATGGTGGTCGGCACGGCGCCGACGGCCTCGACGAACAAGGTCACTTCCGCGCCACCCGGCGGGACCGCATCGGCAGGGACCCGCAGCCGCACCGGAACGCGCCGCACCTCGCCCGGCGCCGAGATCAGCGGCAGGGATGCATCGAGGCTAAGCTCGATCCCCTCGAGGCCGCTGGCGGACAGTTGATAGCGCCGCTCGGCCTCCGTCTTGTTGACGAAAGTGACGGTGTAGACATTCTCGATGAACCCGCCGGGCAGTTCGCGATACAGGGTGTTGCGGTCACGGATCACGTCTACGATCAGCGTGCTCCGATTAGCCACGGCCACGCCGAAGCCGATCAACAGGGCGAGCAGCAGCGCACCGTAGATCATCACGCGCGGTCGCAGGACGCGCACCGGTTGCTGTTCCTCCATCGCGTGATGGGTCGAGTAGCGGATCAGGCCGCGCGGGTAATCCATCTTGTCCATGACGTCGTTACACACATCGACGCAAGCCGCGCAGGCGATACACTCGATCTGCAGCCCTTCCCGTATGTCGATGCCCGTCGGGCAGACCTGCACGCACATGCTGCACTCGATGCAGTCACCGAGGCCCGCGGCCCGCGGGTCCACCGACCGCTTCCGGCGGCCGCGCGGTTCCCCGCGTTTCTCGTCGTAGGAAATAATCATCGTGTCCTTGTCGAACATGGCGCTCTGGAAGCGCGCATAAGGACACATGTACTTGCAGACCTGCTCGCGCAGCAGCCCGGCATTGCCGTAGGTCGCGAAGCCGTAGAACAGGACCCAGAACGTCTCCCAGGGGCCGGCCGAGAAACTGAGGAGCTTGGGCCCCAGTTCCCTGGCCGGCGTGAAATAGGCGACGAAGGTGAAGCCCGTCCAGAGAGCGAAGCCGATCCAGAGGAACTGCTTTGCGCCCTTGCGCAGCACCTTGTCGCGGGTCCATGGGCCCTGGTCGAGCTTGCGTCGCTGGCTGTGATTTCCCTCCGTGATGCGCTCCATCCACAGGAACGCCTCGGTCCACACCGTCTGCGGACAGGCATAACCGCACCACAGGCGGCCGGCGATGGCGGTGACGAAAAACAGGGTCAGCGCGGCGATGATGAGCAGCCACGCCATGAGGAAGAAATCCTGCGGCCAGAAGGTCAGGCCGAAGATGTAGAACTTGCGCGCCGGCAGGTCGAACAGCACGGCCTGCCGGTCGTCCCATGGGATCCATGGCAGGACGTAATAGATGCCGAGCAGGACCCATGCGGCGAGGTTGCGCAGCGAGGCATAGCGCCCCTTGACCTCCCGTGGGTAGATCTTGCTGTGCGCGACATAGAAAGAGTCCGGGGCGGCCTGGTTATTGCCGCCCTCCGCCTGGGCGTTCATTCGTCTTCCCCGCCGCCCGCCTGGGTTTCCGTGCGGACGAGCCAGATCGCGAAGGCGGCGGTACCGGCGGTCAGCAGCCAGAAGCCGAAGAAGCCGATGGCGTAGCCGGCCTGGCGGCTGATCTCCCAGCCCGGCGTCGTGGTGCCCGAAAGCACTTCCGGGTCCACCATCGCGAAGAACACGGCGGACGCTGCGCAGGCCATCAGGAAGGAGGACCACACCACGTAGGCGAAGTCGCGTTGCCGGCGCCGCCAGGGGCGGCCGGGTGTTTCGTCACCGTGGAGCGGCCGCCCGATGGAATCGGATGCCATGTCGTACCTCGTTATTCGGCCCGACCGGACAACCGCAGGATATACGCGGCCATCACGCGGGACTGCTGCTCGCCGAGGATCGGCAGTTGCGCCGGCATGTGGTTCTGCCGCCCCTGGGTGATGGACTCCGCGATGGTCGCGCGGTCGGCGCTGTAAAGCCAGTTTTCGTCAGTCAGGTCCGGGGCGCCCATCGCGGTCTGCCCCGTCCCGTCCATGCCGTGACAGGCGCCGCACACGGCCCACATCGGCGCCGCCTTCGCCGCCATGGTTTCGTCATGGGAAAGGCCCGAGAGGCTGCGGACGTATTCCACCATGTTGCTGACACCGCTGGTGCCGCCCACCGCGTCCGTCATCGGCGGCATGACGCCGCTGCGCCCCTGCTTGATGCTCGTGAGCACCGCATTCTCGTCGCCGCCCCACAGCCAGGCGTCGTCCGTGAGGTTCGGGAAGCCGGGAGCGCCCCGGCCGTCGGCGCCGTGGCACTGCGCGCAGCGGTTGCCGAAGATGTTTCCTGCCGCCGCCATCGCCTCCGTATCGCCCGCCATTTCGGAGATCGACATGTCGTCGAAGCGGGCGAAAAACTGCTGTTGCCGTTCGTCCATGCGCGCGACTTCCTCCTGGTACTGTCCCGTCTGGCTCCATCCCAGGACGCCCTGGAAGTTGCCCAGGCCCGGGTAAAGCACCAGGTAGACGATGGAGAACACCACCGTCAGGTAGAACAACCACAGCCACCAGCGGGGCAGGGGATTGTTGTATTCCTCGAGGTCGCCGTCCCAGACGTGGCCGGTCGTGTCGGAGGCCTTTTCGCCGGGAGAGGTTTTCGACGTCACCCGCAAAAGCCAGACGGCGCCGATGATGTTGGCCACGGTCAAAAGAATGATCCATCCGCTCCAGAAACTGCTCATCGCGATTCCTCGTCCTCAGGAGTGCTCTCGGGGCCGCGTTGCTCTTCTTCTTCGAGCGGGAGTCTTGCGGCTTCTTCAAAATCCTTGCGGCGGCGACTGCTCCAGGCCCAGGCGACGATGCCGATGAAGGCCGTCATCATGAGCACGGTCCAGACGACGTGCCACGTGCCTTCGCCCACGATCAGCGTCCCCGCCCGAGATTGGTTCCCAGGCTTTGCAGGTAGACGATCATTGCATCCATCTCGGTCTTGCCGCTGACGGCCTTGGCCGCGGCGGCGATGTCTTCGTCGGAGTAGGGATGCCCGAGCCGGCGCAGGGCGAGCATGCGCTTCTCGACGGCGCGCGGGTTGAGTTCGCGCGTCTCGAGCCAGGGGTAGGCCGGCATGTTCGAATCGGGAACCAGCATGCGCGGGTTCCTGAGATGCAGGCGGTGCCACTCGTCGCTGTACAGTCCGCCGACGCGCGCGAGGTCGGGCCCCGTGCGCTTCGAGCCGAACTGGAACGGCCGCTCGTAGACCGACTCTCCGGCGAGGGAATAGTGTCCGTAGCGCTCGGTTTCCGCCCGAAACGGCCGGATCATCTGCGAGTGGCACCCATAGCAGCCCTCGCGGATGTACACGTCCCGCCCGGCGAGTTCCATCGCCGTATGCGGCCTTACACCCTCGGCCGGGTCACGCACCTGCGAATCGAAGATCAGCGGGACGATCTCGACCAGTCCGCCGACGCTGATGACCAGCACCACCAGCACGGCCATCAGGCCGACTTTTCTTTCGATGAGTTCGTGTTTCATCCCAGCATCCCCCTAGTGCGCCGGCGCCAAGACCGGGACATCTTCGATCTTCGCGTCGCGGATCGTGCGCCACGTGTTCCAGCACATGATCAGCATGCCGCTGAGGAACAGCAGGCCGCCGAGCAGGCGCACGCCGTAGAAGGGATAGGTGCGCGCGATGCTCTCGATGAAGGTGTAAGTCAGCGTGCCGTCGTCATTGACCGCGCGCCACATGAGGCCCTGCATCACGCCGGCCATCCACATGGCTGCGATGTACAGCACCACGCCGATCGTGGACACCCAGAAATGAATGTCGATGGCCTTGACGCTGTACATCTCCTGCTTGCCGAACAACCGCGGGATCAGCATGTAGACGCAGCCGATGGAAATCATCGCCACCCAGCCCAGCGCGCCGGAGTGCACATGGCCGATGGTCCAGTCGGTGTAGTGCGACAGGGCGTTGACCGTCTTGATCGACATCATCGGTCCTTCGAAGGTCGACATGCCGTAGAACGACAACGAGACGATGAGGAACTTCAGGATCGGGTCCGTGCGCAGCTTATGCCAGGCGCCCGAGAGCGTCATGATGCCGTTGATCATCCCGCCCCAGGAGGGCGCCAGCAGCATCAGCGAGAACACCATGCCGAGCGTCTGTGCCCAGTCGGGCAGGGTCGTGTAATGGAGGTGATGCGGCCCCGCCCACATGTACAGCGAGATCAGCGCCCAGAAGTGCACGACCGACAGTCGATAGGAAAAGATGGGGCGGCCGGCCTGCTTGGGCACGAAGTAGTACATCATTCCCAGGAAGCCGGCGGTGAGAAAGAAGCCGACGGCGTTGTGGCCATACCACCACTGCACCATGGCATCCACGACACCGGAGTAGATCGGGTAGGAGTGCACCATGCTCGTCGGCAGCGCCAGGCTGTTGACGATGTGGAGCACCGCCACGGTGAGGATAAAGGCGCCGAAGAACCAGTTGGCGACGTAGATGTGCTTGACCTTGCGGATCGCAAGGGTGCCGAAGAACACGACGGCATAGGACACCCAGACCGCGGCGATCAGGATGTCGATCGGCCAGATCAGCTCGGCATATTCCTTGCTCTGCGTGAGGCCGAGCGGCAGGGTGATGGCCGCCAGCACGATGACGACCTGCCAGCCCCAGAAAGTGAAGGCCGCCAGCTTGTCGGCGAACAGCCGCACATGGCAGGTGCGCTGCACGACGTAGTAGGAACAGGCAAACAGTGCGGAGCCGCCGAAGGCGAAAATCACCGCGTTGGTGTGCAGCGGCCGGAGCCGTCCGTAGCTGAGCCAGGGCACGTCGAAGTTGAGCGCCGGCCACATGAGCTGGGCGGCGATGATCACTCCCACCAACATTCCGACCACGCCCCACACGATGGTCATGATTGTGAACTGGCGGACGACCTTGTCGTTATATGCGCTTGCTGTCGTCATAGTCCTCTACCGGCTGCCTGAGGATGAAACGGGCGGCAGGTAAGCGCGCCCGGGGATATGGGAATCTGTAGGCGACATCGACATGCAGAGAGCCGCTCGCGCGGCTCTCTGCATGGTGCCCGGGGCGGTCTCGCCCCGGGACTTTTCGCGGGCCGCGGGGATCCGACCCCGCGCAGGGTTCAGAAGCGATAGCCGATGTGCAGGCCGTACACGATCGGATCGATATCCACTTTCGCCGTGCTGAAGTCGGCCCCGTCGACCGTCAGGGTCGCGTCGGTGCTGATGTCGATCCAGCGCACGTCGAAGTTGATGAACCAGGTGTCGTTGACGATGTAGTCGAAGCCCACCTGGGCGGCGAGGCCGACCGAAGTGCTGTCCACGTCGAGGCCGGTGGTCGCCCCCAGCAGTCCGTCCGCTGCAACGAGCCCTTCTTCCTTGCTGTCGTCCAGGAACCAGGTCAGGTTCAGGCCGGCGCCGACATAGGGCTGGAACACCGCATCGGGCATGAAGTGGTACTGCAGGCTGAGCGTGGGCGGCAGATGGGTCACCGTCGCGGCCGTGCCGGGCAGCCCCGCCACTTCGATGTCGTGCTCGTAGGGCAGCGCCGCGAGCAGTTCGATGCCGAGGTTGGCGGTGTACATGTAGGTGATGTTGAAGGTCACGCCGATCTGGCTGTCGACATTCACATCCTGGACGGCCACGCCTTCGAGGCCGGCCGCTGTCAGGTCGAGTGAGCCGTTGTCGCTCTTCGGGTCGATATTGCTGCCGCCGAAGCGAACCAGCCAGTCGCCCGCCTCGTGGGCATAGGCCGGTGCGGCAAGTCCGAGGGCGGCGGCGAGGGCGAGAGTTGAAGCAAACGTACGCATTTTGAAGCTCCCATGCTTTGTTGTTGAATTTACATGGAATTCTAGTCATGCTGGCCAGCCTGGAATTGATCTGGATCAATTCTGGACTGCGGTCTTCCGAAGGGTAAATAAGTGTTTCCACTAGGCTGGTAGCGCAACCCTTTGTTTATAATGAACAGACGCTAATATTTTGGGGTTGGGGTGGCAGCGGACGGGAACTCGAACATCATCAGCATCGCGCATCTCCGCCAGAGTTGCCGCAGCTGCACGCTTCGCGACTTATGCCTGCCCCTGGGGCTGGACAACGAAGACATGCAGCGTCTCGAATCCATCGTCCATACCCGCGGGCCGATCCGCCCCGGTGATCACCTGTTCCGCGAAGGCGACGATTTCCATGCGCTGTATGCCGTCAAGAAAGGTGCGCTCAAGACCTACACGATCGACAGCCAGGGCCGCGAGCATGTGCTCGGATTCCACCTCGCGGGCGAACTGGCCGGCCTCGACGGCATCCATTCAGGCCGCAACCGCTGCAATGCAGTGGCCCTGCAGACGGCCTCGGTCTGCGCTTTGCCTTTCGCGCGCCTCGAGCAGCTGATCCACGACGTCCCGGGTCTGCAGGCCCAGGTGCTCCGCATCATGAGCCGCGAGCTCGCGGCCAGCGCGAAACTGGCGACCGACCACAGCGCGGAGGAGCGCCTGGCCGGATTCCTGCTGGGCCTGTCGAGGCGATATCACCGTCGTGGGCTGTCGGCCGCCGTCCTGAGCCTGCCGATGCCGCGGCGAGATATCGCGAGCCACCTGCGCCTGGCGACCGAGACGGTCAGCCGGCTGTTTGCCCGTTTCCAGGACGATGGCATCGTGGCCGTGAGACGTCGGGAGGTGACGATCCTCGATATGGCGGCCTTGCAGGCGCTTGGGGCGTCCTTCGATCTCGAGGATGGCGATGACAAGCAACGGAGCCCGCGCCTGAGGTAATTGCCGATGAACCGAGACTCCGCCGCACCCGTGCTCGCTGCCGTCGATCCCGGTGATGATGGGGCCGTCGCGCTCGAACGGGCCGCTACGCTGGCGGCGGCACTGCACGCCCCGCTCGAGCTGTTCGCCTGCGAGTTCGACCAGGCCATGGAGGGCAGCCATTTCCGGGTCACCGAGCGCGTCGAGGCGGCGCGGGCGGCCCGGGTTGCGGCGCGGCGGGCATGGCTGGAGACCTGTGCGGCACCCTGGCGGGACAAGGGCCTGGAGGTGCGCACCACGGCGATCTACGCGAATCCGCGCGACGAAGCCATCGCCCGCCATGCCCTGGCGACCGAGGCGCGCCTTGTCGTGATGCGCACGCACCACCACGAGTGGCTGAAGCGCGCCACGCTGAGCGCCGCTGACTGGCAACTGATCCGCACCTGTCCGGCGCCGTTGCTGCTCGTCAAGGGGCGGCGATGGGCGGCTCGCCCGACGCTGCTGGCCGCGGTCGATCCGAGTCATCGCGACGACCAGCATGCCGAGCTGGACCAGGCCATTCTTGAACTGAGCGACCGACTCGGTGCGGCGATGGGTGCAGAGACCTGGGTGGCGCATTGCGTGTTGTCTATGGCCGCGCTCGAGTCCACGGCTGCCCTGGCACTGATGCCCGAGGCGCTCGGCACGCCACCGGAAGAGTACTTCGGCAACCTGGTCCAGCAGCTCAGGGGCGCGATCCTGAGACTCGTGGAAGGACGGGGCATCCCCGCGGCGCACGTGCGGATCGTCGAGGGTCGGCCGGAGAAGGAACTGCCCCGCCTGGTCGATGAGCTCGGCGTCGATGTCCTCGTGACGGGCGGGGTTTCCCGCAGCCGTCTCGAGCAGGTCTTCATCGGCGGCACGGCGGAGCGACTGCTCGATCACGTCGCCTGCGATCTCCTGGTCGTCAAGCCCCCCGGCTTCCGCTGCCCCATCGAATAGCGTTTCCCGTCACAGCTTCCCTGCTCACGGAGTTTCCGATGCTGAATCTGTTTCGCCTGCTTGCCCTGTTCCTCGGCGCTTTGGCCGTCGTCGCGCCGGCTGTCGCCGCCGATCCGCAGCGGCCCATCACGCACGAGGACCTGTGGCTGATGCCGCGGGTCGGCGCCCCCGAGGTCAGTCCCGACGGCCGGTGGGCCGTCGTGGCGGTCACCCGGCCTGCGTACGACAGCGACGAACAGGCGAGCCACCTCTGGCTGGTGCCGACCGACGGCAGCGAGTCGCCCCGGCAACTGACCTTCGCGCGTGGCGGGGAGTCCGGTACCAGCTGGAGTCCCGACAGCAAGCGCATCGCGTTCACCACGCAGCGCGAAGGTGACGAGGCGCCCCAGGTCTACGTGCTCGACCTGGCGGTGGGCGGTGAAGCCCGGAGAATCACTTCGATCAGTACCGGCGCGCGCCAGCCGGTCTTCTCGCCCGATGGCCGGCGCATCGCCTTCGTCAGCGACGTGCACCCCGACAGTCGCAGCGACGCGGACAGCCAGCGCATCAGCGAGGAAGAGAAGGCCCGCAAGCACGAGGTCCTGACCTACACCGGCTTCCCGATCCGCAACTGGGATCGGTGGCGCATCGAGCGCCAGCCACGCCTGATGGTGCAGGGGCTGGATGAGCGCGAGGCGCGGGATCTCCTCGCCGGCAGTGACCTGGTCGCATTACCCGGTTACGACGGCCGGCCGACTCCGGGCGGCAGTGAGCTCGACGCCCGCTGGACGCCCGACGGCGAGTCGCTGGTGTTCGTCGCGAGCACCAATCGCCACCGTGCCGCGTTCGCCTTCACCCACACCGACCTGTGGCACGTCGCTGCAACCGGCGGCGAGCCGCGCCGCCTGACCGGCGGATCGATCGACGCAGAAGGCGACAACTGGGGTTCCCCGACTTTCAGTCCCGACGGCCGCAGCCTTTACGCCACCCGCACGCCGCGCACCGATCGCGTGTTCAACGCCGCGCGGCTGGTGCGGCTCGACTGGCCGACCGCGTCCGTCGCCGGCGAGATCGAGATGCCGGAGAAGCGCCGGGTGCTCCGTTTCGCTGTCGCGCCCAACAGCCGGGAAGTGTTCATCCTTGCGGAAAACGCCGGCCATGTGCAGCTTTACCGCGCGAAAGTCCGGGACGGGCGCGCGCGGCCGGCATTCGACATGGAGGCGGGGATCTACAGCGACCTGTCCATTTCCAGCCGCGGACGACGCCCGGTGCTCCTGGCGCGCTTCGAAAGCTCGGTGAGCCCGGGGGAAGTCGTCCGGATCGATTTGGGCCACGGCGGGCACGAGGCACTGACGTCATTCACCGCCGAGCATGTGGCGCCGCTGGACCTGCAGCCGCCGGAGCATTTCTGGTTCGACAGCGAGCGCGGCACTCCCATCCACAGCCTCCTGGTGCGCCCGGCCGGCTTCGACCCCGAGCGGCGTTACCCCCTGCTGGTGCTTATCCACGGGGGGCCGCACGGGATGTTCAGGGACTATTTCCACCTGCGCTGGAACTACCACCTGCTGGCCGGCTCGGATTACGTGGTGCTCGCGACCAACTACACGGGTTCGACGGGCTTCGGCGAGGCCTTCGCCCAGGCCATCCAGGGCGATCCGTTGCGGGGACCCGCCGAGGAGATCAACCAGGCCGCGGACGTGGCTATCGAGCGCTTCGCTTTCATCGATGGCGAGCGGCAGTGTGCCGCCGGGGCCAGTTACGGAGGGCATCTTGCCAACTGGCTGCAGGGCACGACCGACCGGTATCGCTGCCTGGTCAGTCATGCGGGCCTGGTCAACCTGATGACCCAGTGGGGCACCAGCGACGCGGTCTACCATCGCGAGATGAATATCGGTGGGCCGCCATGGGAAGTGCCTGCCCTGTGGGAGGAGCAGAATCCGATCCGCTTCGCCGCCGAATGGTCAACGCCGGTGCTGGTGACCATCGGGCAGCTCGACTACCGGGTGCCGATCAATAACGTGCTCGAATACTGGACCGCGTTGCAGCGCCAACAGGTGGAAAGCCGCCTGCTGGTCTATCCGAACGAGAACCACTGGATCCTGAACGGCCACAACAGCCGGCACTTCTACGGGGAGATCGCCACCTGGCTGCAGCGGTGGCTGCTCGAGGGAGAAGGCTAGCTAATCCTCAAGTTCCGCCCGCAATCTGCCGATAACTCAGGCAGATACGGAGTTTTCGGGCGGTTTTTTCATGGTTGGGCACAGGTTCCAAGGCTGGATCGCGACGCTGCTCTTGTGCTCGCCCGCCGCCGCGATGCCGGCGGAGTCGCTGGTTTTCGTGCCCCTGCCGATGGAAAACCCGCGCAACACGGTGGCGCACAGCAAGGCGCTGGCGGCGCACTTCCAGCGATTGCATGGCGGGCCGGTGGCCGTTCGGCACCTTGCGGATTACGACGAGATCCTGCGCGCCTTCGTGGCGGACGAGATCGATTTGCTGCATCTTGGCCCGCTGCCGTTGCACGAGTTGCAGCGCATGGCACCCCATGCCGTCGCCGTGGTCGCCCTTCTCGGGAGCGACGGGGAGGCACGGTACACCTGCGCGCTCGCCTCACCGACCGACAGCGTGCCCGAGCCGGGTGAGCCGGGGTCGTCCGAAGGGCCCCGGGCGCCCGCGCGGATCGCGCTCACCCAGCCGATATCGACCTGCGGCTACCTGGCCAGCGGCTGGTTGTTGCAACAGGGCGGCGCCGACATCGACGAGATGTCCGCAGACTATCTCGGCAGCCACGAGGCGGTGGCGCTGGCGCTGGTGGGGGGCAAGTACGCCCTGGGCGGCCTCAAGCGGAAGATCGCCGACCGCTACAGCCAACTGGGCCTCCGTGTCATCGCGGAGACGGATCCCCTGCCGGGTTTCGTGCTCGTCGCCAATGGGCGCACCATGACGCTCGAGCAGATCGAGACACTGCGTGCGGGCTTGCTCGCCACCGATGCAAACATACTGTCCGGACTGGAACTCGGTCGCCACGGTTTTGCTCCGGTCGACGAACTATCCCTGGGGACGATCGAGCGCATGATCCGTGAAACCGGATTCCGTGTTCCCGCCGGACCTGGTTACTGAGCATGGGTTTTACGCGCAACTACCGCCACCGGCCCTCCCTGATCGGATTCGTCCTGCTGTTACTGGCGATCATGTGGCTGGTGACCTTCGGCTATTTCAATCATCGTCGTGCCCAGGCCACCGACTATCTCCTGACGCAGGCCTCCACCAGCCAGGCGCTGGCATGGGCGGCGGCGCAGTCGATGTACCGCGACAGCGTGCAGACTTATTTCGACGAATACGTGCTCGAGCCGACCACGCTGGACTTGTTGCGCCAGGCGCAGGAACCCGCTCTGCGCGACAGCGCGCGAATCCAGCTTTACCGTCACCTCTACGATACCTACAGTCGCCTGCAGGGACGCGGGCTGCGCGAGTTGCATTTCCATCTTCCCGACAGTCGCAGCTTGTTGCGCTTTCATCTGCCCGACCGCTTCGACGATGCGCTCGACGAAGTCCGGCCCGCGGTCGGGCAGGCCAACAGCTCGCTCGAGCCGGTCAGCGGTTTCGAAGTCGGCCGCACGGCGACCGGCTTGCGCCATATATTCCCGGTCGTCGATGCTTCCGGCCGCCACCTGGGGAGTGTCGAGTTCGGCGTGTCCTTCGATGCCTTGCGACAGGAGATGACGCGCCTGCTGCCAGAGCGCGAACTGCAGATGTTGTTGCGCCGCGCGGTGGTCGAGCGCGCGGTGCTGGACGACCAGCTCATGCTTTACGCCCCGTGGCCGGTCTCGGAACGCTTCGTCGTGGAGGATCCGGGCCGGGTGCTGCCGGACGCAGGGCCACCCCTGGCCCGCTTCGCCGATGACGTGATCGAGAACCTCGCCAGGCTGCACGAGGCCGATGATTTCCTGCAGCGCGGGCGGGCCGTGTCGCACCTCGGCACGGCGCATTTCTCGGCGGTGCTGACCCCGATCGAGGATGCATCCGGCCGCGAGATCGGGCAGGTCGCGTCCTACGGGCCCGAGCCGGATCTCGCCGACATCGAATGGACCTTCACGCTGAACATGGCGATGTCCACGCTGCTGCTGCTGCTGCTGGCCGGCGCGGGCTATGTGGTGTTGCGGGAGAACAGCATCAAGCTGCTCGAGCGGCGTCGCCTGCAGACCATCAACGATACGATGGGCGAGGGTCTCTATGTCATGGATGCCCAGGGTCACATCACGCATGCCAACCGCCGGGCCGGAGAGCTCCTGGGCCATGGCGTGCGCGGATTGCTGGGCAAGTTCGCGCATCCGTTGTTCCACCGTCATGCCGACGGCTACGCCACGCCGGACAGCGAGTGCCCGATCCTCATGGCCGTGAAGCGCGGCGAGGAGTACCAGGGACGCGAGCTGTTAGAAAGGGCGGACGGTTCGCGGTTCATCGCCCAGCTCACCAGCCGTCCCATCATTCTCGATGGGCGCTTTATCGGCTCCGTGACGTCCTTTGCCGATATCAGCGAGGAAATGCGGGTGCGCGAGGCGCTCGACGCCAGCGAGGCGCGCTATCGCTCGGTCGTCGAGAACGCACGCGACGTCATCTTCCAGGCCGGCCCCGACGGGACGCTGAGTTTCCTCAACCAGGCCTGGGTGCGCGTCACCGGTTTCCCCGTCACCGACTGCATCGGCGCCCCGTTGTCGGACTTCGTGTTTCCCGCCGACCGCCCCCGATTCGAGACGACTCTTCATGACCTGGTCGCCGGCCGTTCGGACTACGGCCATGTCGAACTCCGCTACCGTCGTTCCTCCGGGCATGTGGGCTGGATGGAATTCAGGGCACGGCGGGTCCCTGCTCCGGACCGGGTAGCCTCGGGCATCTCCGGCACCCTCGCCGACATCAGCGAGCGGAAGCAGGCCATGGATGCGTTGCAGGAAGCCCGCAGCCAGCTGAGCGCCACCCTGGATGCGATTCCCGATACGCTCTGCGTCATCGACCTCGACGGGTATTTCATCGATTTTCATGCCTCGGGAGCGACCTCCTGCTTTCCGCCGCCGGAACAGGTCATCGGTCACAGTCTCGAGGACGTGTTGCCGCAGCCCGCCGCCGCGGAATCCCGCAGGGCCATGGCCGAGGCGCTGGAATCCGGATTCTCCGGCGGACATCGATACGCCATCGAGACCGCGGCGGAATCGCGCTATTTCGAACTCAGCGCCGCGCTGAAGCCGCCCGCGAACGGCGGGAAACCGAGTTTCGTGTTTGTGCTGCGCGACATCACGGAACGCATGGCGGCCCAGGAGGAGAAGCTCAGGTCACAAGCGCTCATGGAGGCCGCCGTGGCGAATTCGCCCTCCGGGATCCTGATCGCCGATGCCCCTGACGGTACGATCCGGCTCGCGAACCGCGCGGCCTTCGGACTTCATGCCGGCGACGAGCGGCAGCAGTTCCTCGACGATGCGGCCTGGAAGGAGCACATGACCGGTTACGAGGTGCTTCGTCCGGACGGCATGCGTTACCCGGGCAGGGACATGGCCCTGATGCGCGCGCTGCGCACCGGCGAGCAGACGGTCGGCGAGGAAATCATCGTGCGCGACAAGACCGGCACCGAGCGCTGGCTGAGCGTCAACGCGGCGCCGATCCGCGGGCCCGAAGACGAGATCATGGCCGGGATCGTCATCTTCCACGACATCACGCGACGCAAGCGGACCGAGCAGCGCCTGGAGCTCGCCGCCAGCGTCTTCGTGCATACCCGGGACGGCATCACCATCACCGACCCGGACGGCAACATCGTCGATGTCAACGACGCGTTCACGCGCATCACCGGCTACGACCGCGAGGAAGTGATCGGCCAGAACCCCAGCATTCTCAGTTCGGGTCGTCACGATGCGGCTTTCTACAGTGCAATGTGGCGCAGCCTCCAGGACGACGGCTACTGGCAGGGCGAAGTGTCGAATCGGCGCAAGAACGGCGAGATCTACGTCGAGATGCTGACCATCACGGTCATCTGGGACGAAGACGGCTTGCCGCGAAACTATGTCGGACTGTTCTCCGATATCACCCTGCAGAAGGAAGACCAGCGCAAGCTGGAGCACATCGCGCATTACGATGCATTGACCAACCTGCCCAACCGGATCCTGTTTTCCGATCGTCTCGACCAGGCCATGGCCCAGGCCCGACGCCACGATCGCAAACTGGCCGTGGCTTTCGTCGATCTCGACGGTTTCAAGGACATCAACGATCTCAACGGGCACGAGGTCGGTGACGGCCTGTTGACCTGTGTCGCCGAACGCATGCAGCGCAACCTCCGGGAGGGCGACACGATCTCGCGACTCGGGGGCGACGAGTTCGTGGCCGTCTTCGTCGACCTGCCTGACGAAGGCGTGGCGGACGAGATGATCGGCCGCCTGCTGACGGCGGCGAGCCAGCCCGTGTTCCTGGACAACCGGGTGCTCCAGGTGTCGGCCAGCATCGGCGTGACCTTCTATCCGCAGGCGGAGCGCGTGGACGCCGACCAGTTGCTGCGCCAGGCGGACCAGGCGATGTACCAGGCGAAGATCGCGGGCAAGAACCGTTACCACGTCTTCGATATCGCCAGGGATCGCGACATTCGAGGTCGGCACGAGTCGCTCGATCGCATTCAGCAGGCCCTGGAGAGGAACGAGTTCCAATTGCACTACCAGCCGCAGGTCGATCTCAGGACCGGCCACCTGCGCAGTGTCGAGGCGTTGATTCGCTGGTTTCACCCGGAGCGCGGCTACATTCCGCCGGTGGTCCTGTTCGCCGATGTGCATGGCCACGACCTGGAGATCAAGATCGGAGAATGGGTGCTCAACGAGGCGCTCAGCCAGGTCGAGACCTGGCGGGCCGTCGGCCTCGACATCCCCGTCAGCGTCAATATCAGCGGCTTGCATCTGCAGCACCCGGAATTCGTCAGCCGCCTGCAGGACTTTCTCGCCGCCCACCCCGGTGTCCGGCCGGGCCGGCTGGAACTCGAAGTGCTCGAAGACAGCGCACTGGAGGATATCGGCCGCGTCTCCGAGGTGATCGACGCCTGCGACCAGATCGGCGTCGGTTTCGCGCTCGACGACTTCGGCACGGGCTATTCATCGCTGACGTTCCTGCGTCGCCTCCCGGCCCGGGCGCTGAAGATCGACCAGAGTTTCGTCCGCGACCTGCTGGACAACCCGGACGACCTCGCGATTCTCGACGGGGTGCTGGGTCTCGCCAAGGCCTTCGGTCGCGAGGTCGTGGCGGAAGGCGTGGAGACGCCGGCCCTTGGAGAGTTGCTGATCCAGATGGGATGCAACGTCGCCCAGGGCTACGGCATCGCCCGGCCCATGCCGGGCAAGGACATTCCCCGGTGGCTGGACGCATGGCATCCGCCACCGGGCTGGGTCCAGGCGCGGCGCGTCCGGCGCGAAGACGTGCCGGTGATTCACGGCATCAGCCAGCAGCGCGCATGGATTCGCCGCATCGAGGAATCTCTCAACACCGGTGGACGTTTTCCCGCCGAGCCGCGTGCGGACGGCTGGAAACTGCGTCGCTGGCTGGACAACGTGGACCACGATCGCAGGCAGCGCCGGCAGGCCGATTTCGATTCGCTGGAAGCGAATTACATGCAGTTCATGCTCGCCATCCAGGCCCTCAAGGACGCCAACGGCCAGGGCAGGCTGGAGGAGGCGAGGAAACAGTTGCCCGTCCTGCATGTCGCCATCGATCGCATGCAGGAGGGCGTCGCCGCCCTGCTGCAGACCTATCCGAACTGAGTCGCAGCCCGCACAGGCGTTGCTGCCCGGTCAGGCGTACCCGAGCGATTCGCGCCGGTTGCGCGGCTTGGCCAGCAGCAGCTGCACGTTGCCGATATTGCGCTCCAGGAAGGCCCCTTCACAGTAACAGAGGTAATACTCCCAGAGCCGCACGAAGCTGTCCGGATAGCCCAGCGAGCGCACCGCGTCGACGTTTTCGAAGAAACGCTCGCGCCAGCGGTTGAGGGTCCGGGCGTAATGCAGGCCGATGTCCTGCAGGTGGAGCATCTGCAGGTCGGTGGTGCGGGCGAGGCTGGCACTCATCGCCGCCACCGAAGGCAGGAAGCCGCCCGGAAAGACGAAGCGCTGGATGAAGTCGACCGATTTCAGCGCCTGCGCGTACAGCTCGTCGCGGATCGTGATGGACTGCAGGAGCATCAGGCCATCCGGCTTCAGCAGGCGTGAACAGCGGCGAAAGTAGGTGTCCAGGTATTCGTGGCCGACGGCCTCGATCATCTCGATCGAGACGAGCTTGTCGTAGCTTCCCTCGAGGTCACGATAGTCGCAGAGCAGCAGCTCCACGCGCTCCTCGAGCCCGGCCGCGCGGATCCGTTCGGCCGCCAGTTCATGCTGCGCGCGTGAGATCGTGGTCGTGGTCACGCGGCAGCCGTAGCGCCCCGCGGCGTGGAGGGCGAGGCCGCCCCAGCCGGTACCGATTTCCAGCAGGTGGTCCCCGGGCTTGAGCTCGAGCTTGCGACAGATCGCGTCCATCTTGGCGAGCGACGCCTCTTCCATCGTGGCCTCTGGCGATTCGAAGATGCCGCAGGAATAGTTCATGGTCGGATCGAGGAACAGGGCGAAGAATTCGTTGCCCAGGTCGTAGTGCGCGGAGATGTTGCGTCGGCTTCCCTGGCGACTGTTGCGGTTCAGCCAGTGGGCGACGCGCCGACCCAGCCCCGCCAGCCGCGTGGCGCTGCCGTCGACGTCTTCCAGGACATGCCGGTTGGCGACCATCATGCGCACGAGCGCCGTCAGGTCGTCGCATTTCCACAAGCCGTGGATATAGGCCTCTCCGGCGCTGGTGGTACCGCCGAATGCTGCGTCCGCCCAGAATTGCGGGTGCAGCACCTCGATGTGTGCATGCAGGCCTTCGGGTCCCGGCTCCCCGCCGAATCGCAGCGAGCCTTCCCCGTCGTGGATCTCGAGCACGCCATGCTCGATGCGCGCCATCCTCTTCAGCAGCAGGCTGCGTGCAAAGCGCTGCATGCGCGTCGGACGGACGCGCGTGTCTTCCACGACGGGTGCTTCATTGGCGGGAATGATGTCTTCTCTCATCCTGGATTCTCCATGCCGGGATCACGCTTGGCCGGATGCGTATAAAAGGCGGCGCCCTTCAGTTTCAGCTTCAGGGCCTGCCAGTAAATCAAGGTCACGACACGCAAGGTCATGAAGGGAAAGCGCAGCAACGCGCCGGCGAGCGAGGGCCCCGTGATCTCGCGGCGCCGCAGCCGCAGGGTCGCGTCGAAAGCGTGTCGGCCCTGTTGCTCGTTGCGCAGGTGTACGGACAGGCGCTCGCCAGGCTCGGAGAAACGCCACTGGTAATGGGTTTCCATCGGCAGGAAAGGCGACACGTGAAACTGCTTTTCCAGCTCGAATTCCTGCAGCGGACCGCGCATGCGCGCCTCGTTGCGCGGCAATACGTAGCAATGCGTTTCGCCCCAGGGCGTGTTCCTGACCTCGGCGACGATCGTCTCGACGCGCGTGCCGCTCTCGTCATAGCAATAGAAGAAACTGACCGGGTTGAAGCAGTGCCCGAAATAGCGCAGGTGCGCCAGCATGCGGATCGGACCCGCCGGTGTGCGCCCCGTGCGCCTGGCGACGAGTTCGCGCACGGCCCGCGCCATGGATGTCGCCGGGTCGCCGAAATGGTCCTCACGCTTCAGCCAGGCCAGCGCCCTGCGGCGCGTGGACCAGAACCAGCGGCCGCGGAACACCGTGTCCAGTTCGTCGAGGTCCAGCCACAACATGAACATGCCGTACTCGAAGGCATTGGACACCGGGTCCCGCCCGCCGCCATGGCGGCGATGGCTAACCCGCCCGAAGTAGAGGCAGCTCTGCATTCCGGCTCCATTCCTGTACCGCTTCGGCGGCGGCAAGTCCGCTCTTGACGCCGTCCTCGTGAAAGCCGTAGCCCAGCCATGCGCCGCAGTAGAAACTCCGCTCCTGCCCCATCAGTTCATCCCGCCGGCGCTGTGCCGCGACCCCTTCCGGAGTATAGACGGGGTGCTGGTAGACGAATTTTCGGATGATCTTCGCGGGATCGATCGCCACCGTCGGATTCAGCGTGACCAGCAACTGTGCGCGTGCGTCGAGGCCCTGCAGGATATTCATGTTGTAGGTCACGGATACCGCGTCCCTTGGCGAGGCTGGAATCCGGTAATTCCAGGCGGCCCACGCGTTTCTGCGTTGCGGCAACAGGCGCTCGTCCGTATGGAGAACGGCCAGGTTGGGCTGGTACGGGATGGCGCCGAGCACGTCGCGCTCCGCCGCCGTCGGCGTCGCCAGCATCGCCAGGGCCTGGTCACTGTGGCAGGCGAAAATCACGGCATCGAAGGTCTCGCGCTCGCCGTCACGCAACACCAGTTCCACGGAGAACTCGTCGCGATGCACCCGCGCGACTGGCGCGTTCAAGCGGATGCGCTCCGCAAAGGGCGCCGTGAGGGGGCCGACATAGCTGCGGCTGCCGCCACGGATGACGCGCCACTGCGGCCGGTCGTTCACCGACAGCAGGCCGTGGTTGGCGAAAAACTCGACGAAATACCGCGCCGGGAAACTGAGCATCGTCTGCGGGTCCGTGGACCAGATCGCGGCGCCCATCGGCACGATGTAGTGCTCGACAAAGCGGCGCGAGTAGCCTTCGCGGACGAGATAAGCTCCGAGCTCCAGGGTATCGTCGGCCTCGGAGAGCAGCTTTCGGGATTCTCGATTGAAGCGCAGGATGCTGCGGATCATCATCCAGAAGCCCGGGTTGACCAGGTTGCGCCGCTGCGCGAACAGTTGGGCGGTCGAACTGCCGCAGTATTCGAGTCCGCTGCGCTCGCACTGCACGCTGAAGCCCATGTTGCTCGGTTGAGACTCGACCCCGATCTCATCCATCAGCGCAATGAAGTTCGGATAGGTCCAGTCATTGAAGACGATGAACCCCGTGTCCACCGCCCAGTCGCGGCCCTCGAGCGCCACGTCCACGGTGTTCGTATGGCCACCGATGTAGTCGTTGGCCTCGAAGACCGTGATGTCGTGCTGCCGGCAGAGCTTGTGGGCGGCCGTCAGGCCGGAGATCCCGCTGCCGATGATGGCGAGTTTCATGATGCTTGTTTTCCTTCTCCGCGTCAGACGCGACGGCGGATGGCCCGGATGACTGTCCCGAGCACGGGGAGCCGCTCGTAGAGCAATGCCCCGGCATCGAAATAGTCTCGGTGGTAGTGCACTCGCTCCGCGAAGCGAATGTGGGTGGCGCCGGGAAGCGCCAGTTCCTCGCCGCTGCGCAGGCGGCCGTGTCTCATGCGCATGGTCCAGGTGAGCATTGCCTCCCCGGGGCCGGCGATGACGGTGTCGAAGTCGAAGCGTATGGATTCGACTGCCGCATAGAGCCGGCCGAAATAGGCCTTCAGTTCCGCGAGGCCTTCCACGCGGTGCAGCGGGTCCTCGAAGGTGACGCCTGTCGCGTACACGCCGTCCAGCAAGGCGAGATTGTCTGCACGCAGTTCCTGGAACAACGCCTGGAGGCGACCAACGACATCAGGCGCCGGCCCGGCAGAGCGGAGCGACGGCGTCACGACGGGTCTGCATCCGTGCTGAGGAAGCTGATCACCCGGGCCCTGGCATCGCCCATCTCCTGCCCGAGCGGGAGGAAACCTTCGCCCGCGTCTTCGACAAAGGCGGGGGCGGCAAGCATTCCCGGCGCCAGGCCGGCCCAGGCGCGTGCCCCGCCGCCCAGTACGACCGCCACCGCGTCGATGCGCTGGACGGCTTCGGCCAGGTCGTCGAGTCGCGGGGCATACAGCATCGCCGGACGCAGGCCCGAACCCACCAGTCCGAGCGCGAATACCAGCGCCCAGGTGCGATGGGCGGGATCTGTGGGGCTGCAAACGAGCACGCGGCGCTCTCCCGGCTGGGCGACACGCTGGTAGATGCGGAAGGCCAGCAGGCCCTCGAGCCAGCCATCGAGAAACCTTTGCTCGAGGCGTGGCAGGGTCGGAACGAGGCCCGGCAGCCGATCCAGCAATTGCTCGTCGGTACCCTCCGCGTCGGCGCTGAGCGATGCTTCGAGGACCGCGCTCATGCCATCCTCGTCGAGCGCATGGAGCCGTTCCTGGAACCGTTCGAGCAAGCGGTCTTCGCGATGCTCGCGAGGATGCACGGGATCATCCAGCAGGCGGCTGGCCCGGCTGATGGAGACCCCCTGTTCGACCAGGCGGGAGGCGGCGCGCAGCACCTCGACGTCGGCGCGGCTGTAGAGTCGGTGGCCACCGGGCGTACGTTCGGGCATGACCAGGCCGTAGCGTCGCTCCCACGCGCGGATCGTGACCGGGTTGATGCCGGTGAGGCGGGAAACGACGCGGATCGGAAACAGCGCGGCCACGCCTGCGCCCGCGCCCACGGCAGCTGTCACGACCTGTGCGTTGCTGATCGGGCGACGGCCGATACGGTCATGACCACCGTGGTCGCGCCCGGCCCGTACCGGCGCGTCGGGGGAAGAAGAAGTGGCTGTGTCCATGGATGAATCAAGGCGCATTGTCGGGCTCCAGCTTCTGGAAAAAAATCGTCAGTTCGGCGACCCGGAACCCGAACTTGCGGATCTCCGAGCGATTCACCAGGATCTCGTCCTGGATCAGCCACATCCAGTCATCGAGACGCACGTCGATCGTGCCGTCCCGCCACGGCAGGGAGAGGGTGTAACGCCATCGCAGGGCGTTGCCGAAGGCGCGACCCTCGGCCTCGCCGACGACGTCGCCCGCCGTGCCGATGTAGTTGTGCTCGTCGAGCTTGCGAAAGCGCCATACGCGGCGCTCCGTTTCGCCGTCGCTCCAGACGAAGTCCTCTTCCAGCACCCCGGAATCGCCGTCCCAGCGGCCGACCATGTCTACGCGGAAGCTGCGCGTGACCTCGCCGGAGCGGTCCTGGAGGATGCCCCAGGCCACCAGCGGACCATCGAAATACTCGTCCAGCTGAAGATTCGGCTCGCGGCCGGCGTAGTCCTCCACCGCTGTGGTGCAGCCGGCGGCCAGCAACACCAGCAGCAACAGTGCGTAGCGGCGCGCGATCACTGCTGTTCCCCGATCAGCGCGGTGCGCAGGTCGCCCGCTCGCGTGTCGGGATGCAGCCAGATGCCGAGGAAAGCCGGCCCGAAGCGCGGATCCTCTACTACACCGAGGAGGCCGTCGTTGCCGTAGAAGCGAGTGGCGCCGTCCGGTTCGTAGACCGCGATGATGCGGTCGCCCGGCGCCACGTCGGGCCAGATCTGCTCAAGCTGGCCGAGCCAGTCCTGCACCATCGATCGTCCGCTGATGTTGAGTTCCCGCTCCAGGCGGTTCCACTCCCGCTCCGTCGTGTCCAGCAGGCGTGACCGGGGGATGTTCCGTCGATAGGTGATTTCGAGCGCAAGCGCCCCCTGTTGGCCGGAACCGTCGTACTGGCCGTCGGGATCGAGCAGTCTCGCGTCGTAAACCTCCAGGCCGAACCATGTCATTTCGCCGCTGCCGATCTCGACCAGCCCTTCGAGCGCCGGGGTGCCGCCTGCCGGGGCCGGCTCGGATATCGCCGCGGGGGCACTGCCGGCCAGGAGCACGCCGAAGACGGCCAGCAGCATCGGGAACGGTGTTTTCAGCGCCATGATTTTCATCCGCAAAAGTTACCCACAAGCTATACATCGTCGGCCGGCACGATTCGGATTCAATGATCGTTACTCCGATGCAGGCCTCGCCGCTGCTGGCGAGCGGCCATTCCCGGCCTCTTCGCCACGACAGGCGGGCAACGTGTACGCGGGTTCTACAGAATGACGGCCGCCACCAGGCGCAGTTCGCCGGTGACGGCGCAACCGGATTCAGGCAGGTGTCTTGTGACGGGCGCGATCGGGTGATGCGCCGGAGGGCGGGGGACGGTCAGTCTGCGTTGTTGCCGCAGAAGATGTCGTGCAGGGTCTCGATCAGCCGCCCGGCGGGGCCGTCGGCAATGCTGTAGTAGATGGTCTGCGCCGAACGGCGCGTATGGACGAGACCATCGCGGCGCAGGACCGCCAGGTGCTGCGACAGCGCGGATTGCGACAGGGGTACGCGTTCGTTGATCTGTCCCACGGTGAGTTCGCCCTTGGCGAGGCTGCAGAGGACCATGAGCCGGGAACTGTTGGACAGGGCTTTCAACAGCCGCGTCGCTTCGTCCGCATGGGCACGCATCTCCTCCGGATCGAAGGACAACAGCTTGCCGCTGTTCGGCTGCAGATCATGTGGTCGTGTACTCATAAGCGCTATGCTAGTCGATCGTAAAAAAAAAGAGAAGTTCCCTAAATTAGTAAAATCGGAAATAATAAAGCCGCTTACAGACCCCGCCCGGTCGGCGGCTTGCAGAAGCGACATGGAGTGCTGCATGGCTCGATCACCGCAAGTCCGCGGCTTTTATCACCCGCCGACATCCACCTTTTCCTACGTCGCCTGGGACCCCGAAAGCAGGCAGGCGGTGATCGTGGACCCGGTGCTCGACTACGAGGGCGCGGCCGCGCGGACGGATACTGCAAGCGCCGCGGCATTGATGGCGATCGTGGCGGCCGAGGCCCTGCAGGTGGCCTGGATTCTAGAGACGCATGCCCATGCCGATCATCTTTCGGCCGCGCACGTCCTGCATCGCTGGACCGGGGCGCCGGTGGGCATCGGCCGGGGCATCGCCTCGGTGCAGGCTGCTTTCAGCGAAATATACGGCTTGGGCGAGGATTTCCCGGTTGATGGCCGGCAGTTCGAGCGCTTGTTCGGCGAAGGCGACCGACTCATGGTGGGAAACATTCCCCTGGAGATTCTCGCCACGCCGGGTCATACCAGCGACAGCATCACCTACCTGTTCGGCGATGCGGCTTTCGTCGGCGATACGCTGTTCGCGCCGGATTACGGCACGGCGCGTTGCGATTTCCCCGGCGGCGACGCGGCACAGCTGTTTCGTTCCGTGCAGAAACTCTACCGCTTGTCGCCGGAGACCCGCTTGTTCCTGTGCCACGACTACCCACCGGCGGACCGGGATCCACGCTGCGAATGGAGCGTAGCCGAGCAGCGCCAGGAGAACGTTCACATCACCGCGAACACCACGGAAGAGGCGTTCGTGGCGATGCGCCAGGCGCGGGACGAGACCCTGGGGATGCCCGCGCTGATCCTGCCGGCGGTACAGGTCAATATCCGTGCCGGACGGCTGCCGGACCCCGAGGACAACGGCACCCGTTATCTGCGTATCCCGCTCGACACCCTCTAGTCAGGGGGTCGGCGGCGTCGGCAGGCGCAGCAGGTACACGGATACGGCCAGCGCGAGCAGGAACATGGCCACCTGTCCGACCACGACCGGGACGAAGAAGATGATCGTCACCCCGAAGGACAGCCACATGACCAGCAGCGTCGTGGCCTTGCCGCGGCGTGTCATGCCGCGCCCCTCCTCGAAATTCCGCACGTAGCTGCCGAACCACCGGTGATTCAGCAGCCAGCCGTGGAAGTGTTCCGAACTGCGCCCGAAACAATAGGCGGCAAGCAGCAGGAACGGTGTCGTCGGCAGTCCCGGCAAGAGGATGCCGAGCGCACCCAGCCCGACACAGATCATGCCTGCGGTGATCAGCATCCAGCGTGCCGCATGATCCAGGTAGGTCTCGGGCGTATGAAGCCGGTGGCGCCGGCGCGGTGGTTCCGTCATCGCTGGCCGGGAGCTGGCCGGGAGGCCGCGGGGAAGTCACTCATGGCGCAGGGCCGGTGTCGAGGCGGTAATAGCGCCGCAGCCGCCGGCTGCGGAACACGGCCATGGCCAGCAGCGTGAGTACCGCCACGGCGCCCAGAATCAGCACCATGCGCAGATACGGCACGTCGGCCGCCATGCGCACGCTGGCCATGGCCCACGCCAGCCACAGCCAGCGCAGCGCCCCCAGTGCCAGCGCGCCTTGAACGACACGCGCGGCCCAGGGCTGCGGCACGGCGAGCAGCACCAGCAGCCCTGCCACCACCCCCACCATGATGTCGTTGCCGGCGCGAAAAAAACTTGCGCCCAAGAGCAGCAAGGCCAGCGCCGGCGCAACCAGTCGCCACATGATCTTCTCCCAGTTTTTTGCACGCGCCCCGGCGCGGCGGGATCACTCCACTTCGAAGCGATACACCACGGTTTTCAGCGGCGGGCCGCCTCCCTGCAGGTCGCGGTACTCGAACGCGAGTTCGGCCTGCCCCGGCTCCGCGGCGATGAAACGCCAGGTCTCGAGGCCCGGTCCCGCGCCGCCGGCGCCCGTGTCGGGCTCGAAGCCCGGCAGGCCGTCGGTGGCCACCACCGGGAGGGCGTTGCCGGCCGGAATCCATGTCATGCCGCCGGCGCGATCCGCAGGGAGTTTCACGATCACCGCCTCGCCTGTCTGCAGGCGCAGGCTCCGGCCGTCGTCCTCATCGGTGACGGTGATCGGCGATGCGTCGGCTGCTGCCGCGGGCTGCCCGGCCGCGGGCGGCGTGTCTTTTTCGTCCGCGTCCGGCGCGTTCTGCTCCGCGGCGGCGGGCGGCTCGATCGGCGGGGGAATCGTTGCGGGCGGTTCCGCGCGCTGGCCGCAACCGGCCAGCAGGACCGCGCTCAGCACGGCAGGAAGACGAACACGACGCATCAGCGTTTCCAAACTCACATCAGGCTCCCGATTGGTATGCACGGCGACCGGAAAGGGTCGCACCGCGGGCCCCCATTGTCAGGGAAAATGTCGCCGGACCAAAGTCCGGGGCGTCAGGCGCCTTCGCTTCCCAGCTTGCGCACCTCCGCCAGCCGTTTCTTGCGGCCCCGGTCGCCGTTGGCTTCCACCATGCCGATGAGAGTGCGATGAATCGGCCCGAAGCCGGTGAAGGCGAGAATATTGCGCTCCAGGCTCTTGACTGCGTGCGCACGGTAGAACCACTTGTAGGCGAAGCCCGGCATGCCCATGGTGACGATCACACGGGCGCTCTTGCCCTTGAGGAGCTTGGCGCCCGGCCGGCCGGGCGTGTCCGGCTTGGCGAAAGCGAAGCCGGGCCGGAAAACCTGTTCGAGGAATCCCTTCAGGAGTGCCGGCATCGAGCCCAGCCACAGGGGGTGAATGATGACCACGTGGTCGGCCCGCGCGATGGACGCCTGGCAGCGCACGATGTCCGGCGGCGGTTCGTTGCTCTCGAAGTCCAGCTTGGACCTGAGCAAGGGGAAATCCAGCTCGGAGACGGGCAGGATCTCGACCTCGTGGCCGGCCGCGTCGGCGCCCTCGAGATAGGCTTGTGCGAGTGCATGGCCGTAATGGCCGCCGCCCGGGTCGGGGTGGCCCTGGACGATGACGATGCGCTTCCCCATCGGGTGTGCTCCTCGTGGCCTCGAGCAAACCGCTCAATCCGAGTCTAGACCCTCCAGCCACGCATCATCGGAGCTTTCGTCGATCCCCTCGAAGAGGTAGGTGCTGAGGTAACGTTCGCCGGTATCGGGCAGCATGGCCAGCAGCACCGCACCGGGCTCGGCCTGTTCCGCGACCTTCAATGCGGCGGCCAGGGTGCCGCCTGCGGACAGTCCCACCAGGATGCCTTCTTGGGTGGCAAGCGCGCGAGCGCAGTCCCGTGATTCCTCGTCCGTCACCGTGACCAGTTCGTCGAACACCTGCCGGTTCAGGACCGGCGGAATGAAATCGGGCGTCCAGCCCTGGATCTTGTGCGGTTTCCATTCCTTGCCCGCCAGGAGAGAGGCGCCCTCCGGCTCGGTGGCCACGATCTTCAGGTCGGGCCGCGCGAGCTTGAGCATCTCGCCGGCACCCGTGAGCGTGCCGCCCGTACCCCAGCCGCTCACCCAGTAGTCCAGTCGCCGGCCGGCGAAATCGCTGAGGATCTCGGGTCCGGTGGTGTTGCGGTGAAAGGCCGGATTCGCTTCGTTCTCGAATTGTCGCGCCAGGAACCAGCCATGCTTCTTCGCGAGTTCCTCGGCGCGCCGCACCATGCCTGTGCCGCGCTCGGCGGCCGGCGTGAGGATGACCTTCGCGCCGAGCGCCTTCATCACCCGGCGCCGCTCGACCGAGAAGGTCTCGACCATGGTGGCGACGAAAGGATAACCGCGGGCGGCGCAGACCATGGCCAAAGCGATGCCCGTATTGCCGGAGGTGGCCTCCACCACCGTCTGTCCCGGCTTGAGAACGCCGCGTTTCTCCGCGTCGTCGATGATGGCGAAGGCGAGCCGGTCCTTCACCGAGGCCATGGGATTGAAAGACTCGATCTTCACGTAGATCGTCGTGTGCCCGGGGCCGATCTTGTTGAGACGGACCACCGGCGTACGGCCGATCGTGGAAAGAATGCTGTCGTGAATCATGGGGGGATCCGATTTGCTTATATCCAAAAGCATATAAGCTATGCGCCGGCGGTTGGAAATAATCTTTGTTCCGATTCGTATGCGCTTTGGTTATAACAATGATCACCAAGATTCGAAGCCAGGTGCATCACCCTGGCCGGCTTGAGCCAAGTCTATGAAACTGCAGCAATTACGCTATTTCCAGGCGGTCATCGACAACGGCCTGAACATGACCGTGGCCGCCGAGCGGCTCGCAACATCGCAACCCGGGGTCAGCAAACAACTCAAATTGCTGGAGCAGGAACTCGGGTTGAGCCTGTTCGTGCGCAAAGGGCGGAGCCTCGTGCGCCTGACCGGCGAGGGCGAACAGGTGGCGCACCACGCGGCGCGCATCCTGCACGAAGTGGAAGCCATTCGAGGTATTTCTCCGCATCTCTATTCGGAATCCGCCGGGCGGCTGTCGATCGGCACGACCCACACGCAGGCCCGCTATGTATTGCCGGATGTGATCGCCCGGTTCAGGAAGCGCTATCCGGACGTCACCCTTGACCTGCACCAGGGCACGTCGGAGCAACTGGCGGAAATGGCGGACAAGCGGCAGGTGGATTTCGTCATTGCGTCGGAGTCGCGGCAACGTTTTCCGGATCTCGTCGTCCTGCCGTGCTTTCTCTGGGACCGGATCGTCCTCGTGCCGGAAAACCACCCGCTCGCCACCCTGGATCGACCCCCCTCGCTGGAGGAGCTGGCTGCGCATCCGCTGGTGACCTATGTTTTCAATTTCGAAGGAGAATCCAGCCTGAAGCAGGCGTTCGCGGCGCGCGGGCTAGACCCCCAGGTGGCGTTTACGGCGCGCGATGCGGATGTCATCAAGACCTATGTCGGCATGGGACTGGGGATCGGCATCGTGGCGCGCATGGCCCAGACGGTACGATCCCAGGGCGGACTGGTGGCCTTGGAAACCACGGGGCTGTTTCCGCGCTGCACCACGTGGATCGGCTTTCGTCGGGATATCGCATTGCGCAAGTACATGTTCCATTTTTTCGAACTCTTTGCCGCGCATCTGGACGAACATACGGTCAGGGAGGCGCTGGCCTGCCCGACGCAGGAGGAGATCGACGGGTTGCTGGGAGATACGCCGCTGCCGCTGCGCGCGTGACGGCGAACGCGAACATGAATAAACAAGGAGCGAGGAAGATGCTGAAGCAGATCGGTGTGCGCATGACGGGCCTGGCCCTGGCCGCCATCCTGTTGGCGACCGGCCCCGCGAGCGCAGACACCAAAGTGCTCGCGGACGAGATCCGCACGCAATACGAACCCCTTCGGGTCCTGCGCGTGGCCGAAGGGCTGGAACATCCCTGGGGCGTGGCGCTCCTGCCCGAGGGCTATCTCGTGACCGAGCGCCCCGGGCGACTGAACCTCGTCATCGACGGCGAGATCCGCCGGATTTCCGGCACGCCCGAGGTGCATGCCTTTCGCCAGGGTGGCTTGCTGGACGTCGTGCTGCACCCGGAGCATGCGTCCAACGGCTGGGTCTACCTGACTTATTCGTCCGGCGACGAGGACGGTACGGCCACCGCACTCGGCCGGGGGCGGCTCGAGGGCACGCAACTGGTCGATTTCGAGCAGATCTTCGTCCAGGACCGCCGCTCGGAACCGGGCCGGCACTACGGCTCGCGGATCGCCTGGCTGTCGGACGGCACGCTGCTGATGACCATCGGCGATCGTGGCTCGGAGCCCTCCCGGGCCCAGGATCTCGGTGATCATGCCGGCAAGGTGATCCGGCTCAATGACGATGGCACCGTGCCCGAGGACAATCCCTTCGTCGGGCGCGACGGCGCCTTGCCCGAGATCTGGTCCTATGGCCACCGCAACATCCAGGGCATCGTCGTGGCGGAGGGCGATGTCGTCTGGGTCACGGAACACGGCCCGCGCGGCGGCGATGAACTCAATCGTATCGAGCCCGGCCAGAACTACGGCTGGCCGGTGGTCAGCAAGGCGCGCGACTACCGTACCGAGGAACAATACGGCGAGGCGCGCAGCCGCCCCGGTTACGTCGATCCCGTCTACGAGTTCCTGCCCACGCTGGCGCCCTCCGGCCTCGCGCTGGTGACGCGTGACCAGTTCCCGCGCTGGCGCGGCAACCTGCTCGCCGGCGGTCTCGCCGCCGAACGAATCCGCCGCGTCGTGCTGGAAGACGACGTGGTGGTCCACGAAGAAGAACTGCTGCTCGGACGCGTCGGGCGGATCCGCGATGTCCGCGAGGGCGCGGACGGCAGCATCTACGTGCTGACCGACGAGGACGACGGAGGTCTCTACCGGGTCGAGTCCGCGCGCTGATCCGCAAGGGGCGGCATGGGGCAATCGAGCGCCGTCGCTGCATTGCGCAGCAACTGCAGTTCGCGGGGATGGATGCGGCCGTCGTGGGCCGCCACTTCGGCGAGTGCCGCCACCAGCAGGCGGCGCAGCGCCGGATCCATGGCTGCGAGGCGCCGCGCATGCGCGGCGGTCTTTGCCCCCGCGCCGGGCAGCACGGCGGCAAAAGACGGCTCGGGCGACGGCAGAGTAAACCCGCCGGCGGCGAGCTTCGTCACCCCATGCCGCCAGGCGGCGGCCGCCGCTGCCTGGTCCTCGTGTCCCG
Organism: Wenzhouxiangella sp. XN24; assembly: GCF_011064545.1. Classification (NCBI taxonomy): domain Bacteria; kingdom Pseudomonadati; phylum Pseudomonadota; class Gammaproteobacteria; order Chromatiales; family Wenzhouxiangellaceae; genus Wenzhouxiangella; species Wenzhouxiangella sp. XN24. Next base: position 101,134 of record NZ_JAAMFG010000028.1, on the reverse strand, counting down.
CACTTGCGAGGAGCGCCAGCATGGCCAGTGCGCCATCGGCATCCGCATGTGCCGTGGAAGCTCTCGAGAGGCGCGACTCGAGCGCCGCGGCCAGCGTGGCCTCGTAAGGGCTAACGACACCGTCGAGTTCGACGAGTCGTTGCGCCAGGTGGACGAGATCGTCCCGCCGCGCTTCGGGCAGGTGCTGCAGCGCGGGCGATGACAGGTCCAGCAGCGCGAGACGCAGCGTCGGCGTGATCTCTTCGATCGCGTCCCATGTGTCCCCGACCCGGGCTGCGACGACCGCGCCCAACCGGGTGTCGAGCAGTGCGAGTTGTCGGGCTCGCAGACCGGCGTCGGCATCCAGGAGCAGGGCGAGCGCGGTGACGGCTGCGCCCTCCGGTTCAAGCACCGCCGCGTGGAGTGCATCCGGCATGAGCGCGAGCAGGTGTTGCCCCATCGCCAGGTCGACCTGGCCGATCGATGCCGTCGCAAGCTCCGGCGCGACAGGGCTCGGGGCGGTGGGCGCAGGAGACGTGACGGGCGGCGGAGGCGCCGGCGGTGGCGGGTCGCCCGGGCGCCAGTGCGGATCCAGGGCGCGGATGCGTGCGGCGACCGGCGGATGGGTGGCCAGCAGCCCCGCGAGGCTCCGCCGGCCGGTGGCGAACAGCATGTGGCCGATTTCTTCGCGGCGCACCGCACGCACGGCGGAGGACAACGGCGATGCCGCGATTCTTTTCAGGGCATTGGCGAGGCCCTCGGGATTGCGGGTGAACTGCACTGCGGAGGCGTCGGCGAGCACCTCGCGCTGGCGTGACACGGCGGCCTGGAGGATGCGTCCCGCGAGCACGCCGATCGAGCCGAGCACCACGATGGCGAGCCCTGCGGCAAGCAGGGCGGCGCCCGCGCCTGAAGCCCCGCCCCGGCCGCCCGGGCCCCGTCGCCGGCCCCCGCCCAGCGCCGCCCCGCGCAACAGCAGCCGGCCGGTCATGCTGACGGCGACCAGGCCGAACACGTAGCCCATGAGACGGGCATTGAGCCGCATGTCACCATTCAATATGTGACTGAACTCATGCCCGATCACGCCTTGCAATTCATCACGCGCCAGCCGTTCGAGTGCGCCCCGGGTGACGGCCACTGCCGCGTTGGAAGGGTGCAGCCCGGCCGCGAAGGCATTGATGCCGGGCTCGTTTTCCAGCACGTAGACCTCGGGAACCGGCAGTCCGGCGGCGATCGCCATTTCCTCGACCACGTTGTGCAGGCGGCGCTTGAGCGGATCCTGCTCGAGGCCGGTGACGCGTTCCCCGCCCAGCGAGACGGCCACGGCGCCCCCGCCGCTGCGCAGGCTGCGCAGACGCCAGAGGGAAGCGATGCCGATGAATGCGGCCGTGGCCATGGCCGCGACGACGAACACCGCGGGATCGAGCGCGGTGCGCGGCAGTTGCCCCGGGGGCGTGTTGGCAGCACCGAACAGGAGTGTCAGCACCGCCGCGACCGACAGCGCCACGGCACCGGCCGCGATGGTGAACGCCCCCAGCAGCCAGCGCGAACGCCCGCGTGCCGCCGCTTGCCTGCCGAAGAAGTCCATGCCTGGCCGGGCCCGCGAGCCGGCTAGCGGTCGCTAATCAAAAGGTGACCTGCGGCACCTGCCGTTTCTCTTCGGACTCGATCTCCAGGAATGCAGCGGGGTCGAAGTTGAAGGAGTTCGCGACGAGGTTGTTCGGGAAATTCTCCCGGGTGTTGTTGTACTGCATGACGCTGTCGTTGAACGCCTGGCGCGCGAACGCCACGCGGTTCTCCGTGCTCGTGAGTTCTTCCTGCAGCTGCATCATGTTGCGATCGGCCTTCAGGTCCGGATAGGACTCGGACAGGGCGAACAGGCGGCCCAGTGCCGACGAGAGAGCGGAGTCCGCACCCGACAGCTCCGCGATCGCGGCCGCGCTCTCGGGATGAGCGGCCGCGGCCTGCAGGCCGGAGACGGCTCGCGTGCGGGCGGCGATGACCGCTTCGAGCGTCTCGCGCTCGTGCTTCATGTAGCCCTTGACCGCTTCCACGAGGTTGGGGATCAGGTCGTAGCGCCGCGTCAGCTGGACATCGATCTGCGCGAAGGCGTTCTTCACCGCGTTTCGCAGGTTGACGAGCTTGTTATAGGTCGCGATCGCCCAGAGCACGACGGCGGCAAGCACTGCAATCAGAATCCAGAACTCCATGGCGATCTCCTCGGCGCGTTTTGCGTGCCTGAGAATACTCGACCCGCCAACGGCCTCCAACTACTGATTTGCCGCTACACCCCCGGGCGGTGTGTCGGACGGAAAGTGACGCGCAGCGTCACCTGGCGCCAGGCAGCGTGGCCCGGGCGGCACCGGACTCCGGGCGGCGCCGCGCCCCGGTCGGGCCCTGCGTGAGGAATCGTAAGTAAAATCCGCAGCTTGGACCGAGTCCAGGTGTCGAAAGTCCCGCCCGCCGCACGATCCGATGACGCAACATCTCGACCAGTTGCTTGACAGCTTGCGGGCTCTCTGGCATCCGTGGCGTCGCTGACAAAGGCAAACCCGTCGAAAGGCGGGGACGCAAAGCCACCGGTCTAAGGGATCCGAGATCCACGACAGCGGGGTTGCCGGCCATGGAAAACGATAACGGGCTTAGCTTGCCCGGGCGCACGAGTCGCGTTTTCCCGGTTGTCCGACCCGCCGGTCGATGGATGGTGCCATCCACCGGCTTCCAGCTTTGCGTCCCTTCCCGCCGACGATACTCCGAGAGGGGGGATCGATATGGCTGGGGCCAACGGATACAAGCTGACCGTCTCTGCATTGCTTTCGTTTTCGCTGCTGGCCCTGGGGGGCTGCGGCGGCGAAGAGGAAAGCGTCTCGTCCGCGATCGTGGTGGAAGGGGATTTCCCGATCGTGTTCGCCAAGCGCCAGGTCTCCGCGCTGGGCAATCCCACCGATGCGGCCAATTTCGCCGCCGGCGGCGACCTGATGCTCAAGGACCTGTCTTCGCCCAGCGCGCCGCTGGAGAACCTCACCGCCCCCTTCACGCAGGGCGAGGGTGACGTCTCGGATCCGGAGGTGTCTTACGACGGCGAGCGCGTGCTGTTCTCGATGCGGGGGCCCGGCAACCCCAGCTGGAACATCTTCGAACTGGACCTGCCGAGCCGCAGCCTGCGGCGCCTGATCGCCGACGATGCGGTCGCGAATGCGGGCGACGACATCGACCCCGCCTACCTGCCGGACGGCCGCATCGTGTTCAGTTCCAACCGGCAGCAGAAATCCCGCGAGCTGCTGGCCGAGCGCAACATCCAGCCTTATGCCTACCGCGACGAATACGAGCGCGAGCGCGTGGCTGCCTTGCATGTCATGGGCGCCGACGGCGAGGACATCCGGCAGATTTCCTTCAACCAGAGCCATGACCGTAATCCCACCGTGCTCGCGACTGGGGAAATCCTGTTTGCGCGCTGGGACCATGTCGGCAACCGCAACCATTTCCCGCTGTTCATCACCAACCCGGATGGCACCAATATCTTCGTCCAGTACGGTGCCTTCAGTCCGGGCAACAGCTTTCTGCATCCGCGCGAAATGCCCGACGGACGCGTCATGACCTCGCTGATGCCGCTATCCGGTACCCGCGAGGGTGGCGCCTTGATGGCGGTGGATATTCGCAATTTTGCCGAATCCCGAGAACCCGTGCCGGGCGCCGCGGCCGATGCGGTGGGGCAGGAGCAGTTGACATTGTTCCCGGTGGAAACGGGTCGCGGCGTTTCCGAGTTCGGCCGCTACACGACCCCCTATCCGCTGTGGGACGGCACGAACCGGGCCCTGGTCAGCTGGTCGCCATTTCGTCCCGAGATGGAGCTCGACCCGGTCACCGGCCTCGAAGAAGAAGTCGAGGGCCCGCCGCTCTATGGCGTCTACATGTTCGATATCGCCAACAAGAGCCTCCGTCCGATCGCGTTGCCGGAGGAAGGCTGGGCCTACACGGACCCGATCGCGATCCAGGCGCGCCCGGCGCCGAACACCGTTACGGACAAGCCGCTCGACGCCGCACTGGCGGCCGAGGGCATGGGCGTACTCAACGTGAAGAGCGTCTATGACACCGACGGCCTCGGCCTGATGGGTGCGCGCATGCTCGTCGGCGACGAGAGCATTCCGATGACCACCCCGCCGCCGGACGACACGCGCAGTGCCGTGGCCGATCTCATGACGCTGAAGGACCCCGCGCTGACGACCGCGGCCCAGCGACCGGCACGCTTCGTACGCGTCACCGAGGCCGTGCCGACGCCGCCCGGGGTGTCCCGCGAGGCGATCGGCGAGACCAACCTCGAGATGCAGCAGATCGTCGGCTACGCCGAGATCGAGCCGGATGGCTCCTTCCGGGTCAAGGTGCCGGCGGATACGCCGCTCGGCGTCGTCGCGGTGGATGCGCACGGCCGTGCGATCCAGGTACACACGAACTGGCTGCAGGTGCGCCCCGGCGAGACCCGGACATGCAACGGTTGTCATTCGCCGCGGCGCGGCAGCGCGTTGAACTCGGCGCCGATCGCCGGCTTTCATCCGAACGCGAACTGGACCGGCGAACTCGGCGAATCCATGGCCGAGACCCGGACCCGGCTCGATCCGACCGCGCTCGAGCTGGATGCCGATATCGTGTACGAGGACGTGTGGACGGATCCCGTCCAGGCCGGCCGCCCCGCGGATCCGCCCTTGCTGATCAGCTATGCCGATCTGCCGCCGGGCGTGCCCGCGCCGGTGGACGGGATCATCAACTATCCCGACCATGTGCAGCCGATCTGGGAGGCCGACCGCGGCGCCGATACCTGTATCGGCTGCCACTTGAGCGATGACCCGGAGGATCCGCTCGCCGCGGGCCTCGACCTGCGTGGCACGACCTCGGGGTCCGGGCGACTGAAGTCCTACGAGGAGATCATGGTCGGGGACCCCATCCTCGATCCGGACACCGGCCTGCCGACCATCAACGTGCGGCCCGATGGCGAGCTGGAACTGGCGCGCGAGGCGCCGCTGGTCAGCAGCGGCGGCTCGCGGGACGGCGCCCGGGCCAGCGCGTTGATGGCGAAGCTCTTCGAAGCGCCGCTGCGCGCCGGCGGCGAGCGCGTCGAGCCGCCCACGGTCGATCACAGCGCCATGCTGAACGCGAGCGAGCTGCGCCTGGTCGCCGAGTGGATCGATCTCGGCGGGCAGTACTACAACGACCCCTTCGACGACGCCGACAACGACGGCTTCCGGGCGCTTTCCGAAGTGCGCGGCGGCCTGCAGGGACTCTCCGAGAGCGTTTTCGCGGCCACCGTCCATCCCGTGCTGATGGAGCAGTGCGCGTCCTGTCACCAGCCCTTCGGCAATACGGGGACGGCATCCCTGCCGGACGAGCCGTTGAACGCCAGCTTCAGCTCTTCGCGCTATGTGCTGACCGGCAACATCGAGGGTGATTTCAACGTCTCGGTGACGATGGTGGCGGATGTCTGCGACCCGGAGGCCAATGCCCTGCTGCGCCGTCCGACTTCGACCGAGGCCGACGATCCGCCGCATCCGCGCATCGGCGTGGACCCTGCTGATCCCGCATCGGGTACGCCCGTGCTTTCGCCGGACCAGCCGGAGTGGCAGGCGATCTTCGACTGGATCGCCGCGGGCGAGTGCGGGACCTAGGAATGGCCTATGCGTAGCACAGGGTGTTATTCGCTCGCGATGATCGCCGCCGTCCTGCTGGGCGGGTGCGGCGGCGAGGTCGACAATACCCCGGTGTCCGCCACGGGCGGCACCCTGTGCGTCGCGGATTACAGCAACTGTGTAAACCCCGTCATGGATGCCGTGATCAACGGCCGCACCGGGCAGACGACCTGTGCGGCGAGCGGCTGTCATGACGTCGGCGCCGGTTCCGGCGGGGCCTTCAAGATCTTCCCGCAGGCCGAACCCGGCTCGGTGGAGATGATGGCCAACTTCTTCTCGGCGAAGGCCTTCGCCAATCTCGACAACCCGGCCCAGAGCAAGCTGTTGCTGGAGCCGCTGCAGGGCGTCTTCTCGATCTCGGGCACCCACACCGGAGGGGACATCTTCCCCGACGTCGAGGACCCGTGCTACCTCGCGATCCGCAACTGGATCGCGGTACGCGTCGAGGACGAGGAGGCGGCCAGCTGCGGCTTCTGCACCCCCCCGCCCCTGGCCGAGTGCGGGTACTGAGCCATGCACGCATGCGCCCGGCACGCCAGCCACCCCCTCCAGTGCATCGCACTGCCCCTGGCCTTGTTGTTCCTGGTCCTCGCGTGCGCCGACCCGGCAGCCGCCGGCGAGGACGACCGGCTCTGGTTGACGGTCACGCGGCCGTACGCCGAGATGCACACCGGCCCCGGACGGGGCTACCCGGTGTTCAACATCGTGAGCCGCGGGGAGGCGTTCACCCTGCTGCGCCAGCGGGCCGACTGGCTCCAGGTGGAGACTGCGGACGGCAAGCGCGGCTGGATGCACCGGAACACCGTCGAAGGCAGCCAGGGGCCGGGCGGCGAGCGCGTGCAGTTCGGGCGCGCCGGGCGGGAACAATGGCGCGACCGGCGCTTCGAGATCGGTTTCGCCGCGGGAGATTTTTCCGGCGATCCCATGTTCAGTTTCCGTGCCGGCTATCGGGTCGGGCCGCACTTCGTCGTGGAAGGCCAGTTGCTGCAGGCCGCGGGAAGCTTCTCCAGCACCAGCGCCTATCACACGAATATCCAGGTGCTGCCCTTCCTCGACGGCCGCGTGACGCCATTTTTCAGCATCGGCGCGGGGCGCATCAGCAACGAGCCGAAGAGCACGCTGGTGGACGCGGTCAAGGTCGATGAATGGGCTGGCAATGCCGGTGTCGGCGTGCGGGCCTGGCTGACACGGCGCTTCATCCTGCGCGGCGACGTGCGCCAGTACGTCCTCACGCGGGACATCAACAACAACGACGACTTCACCGAGATCACGCTGGGATTCTCGGTGTTCTTCTGAGGACGAGCCATGCAAGCCGCACTGCGCCTGTTTCTTCTCGCGATCACCGCCTGCACCGCCGGCGGTTGCAGCGTATGGCGGGACGCGCCTCCGGCAGACGAACCCGTCGAGGGGCCGGTGCCGGCCGTCATCGATCCGCTCCTCGACCGGCGGGAGATCATCCGTCCGGCCGTGGACACCGAGGACTGGGAGATCGGTCTGTTCGCCGGCATCAACTCGGTCGAGGACTTCGGCGCCGAGACTGTCTATGGCCTGCGCGTCGCCTACCACGCTACCGAGGATGTCTTTCTCGAGGGTCGCTATGCCAGCTCGTCCGTGCGCGACACCAGTTTTCGTCGCATCGGCGCGCCGCTTTTCGATGCGGAGGAGGAGGACCTGGTGGCCTACGACCTCGCGGTTGGCGTGATGGTGTTGCCGGGGGAAGTGTTCCTCGGGACACGGTGGGCACGGACCAGCGGCGTCTACCTGAAATTCGGCGCCGGGCGACTGGAGTTCGCCGATCGAGACAGCACCAGTTACGCCTTCGGTTTCGGTCTCAAGGTGTTGCCGACCGACTGGCTGAGCCTGCGGCTGGAAGCCCGGGACACCCTCTTCGAATCTGACTTGCTCGGGGAAAACGAGTGGAAACACAACTTCGAAATCAATCTTGGCCTCGGCGTTTATTTCTGATCTCGAGCCTGCTGGCCATGGGCGGGCTCGCCGGCGTCGTCGCGAGCGCTCCCGCGGTGAACGTCGGCGCCGAGGCGCCGGACTTCGCCCTGCGCAGCGCTGCGGGTCCGAACCTGCGCCTGTCGGAGCATCGTGGCCAGGTCGTGATGATCAACTTCTGGGCGACGTGGTGCGGTCCATGCCGGCAGGAGATGCCCCAGCTGGAAGAGATCTTTGCCCGCTATGAGCCGGCCGGTTTCACCCTGCTCGGGGTGAACATCGACGAGGATTCCGCCCGGGCCCTGCGCCTCGCCGAGGAACTCGGCGTCAGTTTCCCGCTGCTGTTCGACGACACCCAGGACGTGAGCCGGCTCTATGACGTCCAGGCGATGCCGATGACGGTCATGGTCGATCGGAGCGGGACCGTGCGCAGCGTCCATTACGGCTACCGGCCCGGCATGGAGCGGCTCTATCTCGAGGAAGTCCGCGCGCTGCTGCGGGAGGATTGAAGATGAGACGCCGTGCCGCACAGCTGTTCCTGGTGTCGATCTGCATCGCGGCGAGCGGATGCGCGGCCCCGAGTCCCTGGGTGGCGCCGTTCGAACGCGAGGCGCTCGCCGACCCGCTGATGTCCTTCTCGCGCAATGCATTGATGGACAAGCACCGGCAGCACGTGTTCGACGTCCGCGAGGGCGGGCGCGGCGCCACGGACGGCGGGGGAGGCGGCTGTGGCTGCAACTGAGCCCGTGCCTGTGCCTTTGCGGGCCGGCGTCCGCGGCGGCTTCGCAGCGGTCCTGCTGCTGGCGTGCGTGGTGGGTTTCGCCGCCACCCTGCCCGAGGATCTCGCCGAGCTCATGTACCACAGCTACGACGGCGGCGGCGTCCAGGTCACCGGACCGGCGCTGAGCCTGCGCAAGTCCTTCGCCGGCGATTTTTCCGCCTCGGCCAGCCACTATGTCGACAGCATCAGCTCGGCATCGATCGACGTGGTCACGAGTGCCAGTCCCTACACGGAGCGGCGCGAGGAGCTCGGGCTCGGCCTCGACTGGGTGCAGGGCGATTCGCTGATGAGCGTCGGCTACATCCGCAGCGAGGAGAACGACTACGAGTCCGACACGTGGGCCCTCAGCGTGGCGCAGGATTTCTTCGGCGGCATGAGCACGCTCACGCTGGGCTACGTGCGCGGCGACGACGTGGTCTCGCGGGTCGATACGGACTTCGAAGACGAGGTGGAACGTAACAACTACCAGTTCAGCTGGTCGCAGGTCCTGACCTCCAGGATCGTGGCCAGCCTGGATTACGAGGCGATCCTCGAAACCGGGTTCCTCAACAACCCCTATCGTTCGGCGCGCATCCTCGGGGCGCAGATCCCGGAGCGTTACCCCCGAGCCCGCAACAGTCATACCGTCGCCCTGCGGGGTATCGGCATGGTGGCGGAGGCCACGTCGCTGGAACTCGGCTATCGCTGGTACCGGGACACCTGGCAGGTCCAGGCGCACACGCTGGAGACCGCCGTCGCCCGTCGGATCACGCCGCGGCTCACCGCCGAGCTCGCCTATCGCTACACGACCCAGGACGCGGCGTCCTTCTATGCCGATGACTTCGATGCGGAGTTCGAGTTCATGGCGCGGGACAAGGAACTGTCCACCTTCGACAGCCAGACCGTGGGCGCGCGGCTCACCTGGGACTTCGGCCCGCGCCTCGGACCCCTGGGCCGCAGCTCGGTGAGCCTGGGCTATGACCTCATCCGTTTCGATTACGACGATTTCACGGACATCCGTAATGGTGAACTCTATGGATTCGACAGCCATGTATTCCAGGTCTGGTTCGGCGGCTGGTTCTAGCCGGCGCGCGCGCGGCTGCATCGTGCTGCTTGCGGCATGCTTCGCCTGCGTGGCGGCGCTGCCTCCGGCGCACGCCGAGGAGACCGCGGCGGACGCCGAGCTGCGGGCCCTCAAGCAGGAACTCGTGGCGCTCAATCGCGAGCTGTTCCTGCTGGAAGAGGAGCTGTTGTTCCCGGCCAGCACGCAGGTTGCGGTGTACCTGTCGCTCGACGTCGGCAAGTACTTCGCGCTCGATGCGGTGGAGCTCTCGATCGACGATCGACAGGTCGCGAAGTATCTCTACACGGAGCGCGAGCTCGACGCTTTGCGGCGCGGCGGCGTGCATCGCCTTTATGTCGGGAACATCAAGAGCGGGTCGCACGAGCTCGTTGCCGTGCTCACGGGACGCGGACCGCAGGGCCGGGAATATCGCCGCGCCACCAGCCTGGATTTCGAGAAGGGTCTCGGCCCGCAGCAACTCGAGTTGGTGCTCAGCGACAGCGAAGCGCTCCAGCAACCCGACTTCGTCGTCCGCGCCTGGGAGTAGCCGGGCCGCGCCATGCGATATCGATTCATGCTCGCCGGGATCCTGCTCTCTGCCGTGCTGCTCGCCGCGGCGGCCGGCGTGCGCGCCACCGAGGCGCCGCCGACGGTGCGGGACCTGGCGTGGGGTGAAGTCCTGTTCGAGCATTACCAGGGGCGACGGATGGAGGCCCTGGTGCGGTTGTCGGTCGGCCAGGTGCGTGGCGAACTGGCGCACCACGGTGCGGAAGCCGAACTGCTCAAGGGTGGGCTCTATCTCGCCTGGGGCCTGCGCGATGAAGCGGCGGAGATCTTTACGGCGCTGCTGGCCGGCACGGCGCGCCCCGCGCAGCGGGATGCAGCGTGGTACTGGCTGGCGCGCATTCATCACGAGCGCGGCGAGCACGCCAAGGCTGCCGCGGCCCTCGGCAGGATCGGTGCGCCGTTGCCGGCTGCCATGCAGGCCGACCGCGTCGACCTCGAGGGCCGGGTGCTGATCGCGCTGGGGCGCAATGCCGACGCTGCGGAGTTGTTCGCCGGCAGTGCCCAGCCGGGGGCCTGGCGTGGCTTCGCCGAGTTCAACCGGGCCGTCGCGCTGGCCCGCTCGGATCACCTGGAAGCCGCGTTGCCGATCCTGGAGGAACTGGGGGGCGAGGCGGCCGGCGGCCCCGAGAGCGCCGTCTTGCGCGACCGCGCCAACCTGGCGCTCGGCCTGGCGCGGCTCGATGCGAACGATCCGGCCGGTGCCCGGGCCGCCCTCGATCGCGTCAGGCTGGACGGGCCTTATGCGGCGCGGGCGCTGCTGGCAGCCGGCTGGGCAGAGGCGCAACGGGAGAACTACCGGGGGGCGCTCGGTCCCTGGACTGCGCTGACCGCGGCGGCCGACTTCGACGGCGCGGCGCTGGAGGCCATGCTTGCGATTCCCTGGGCGTGGCACCAGCTCGACGAGACCGGCGAGAGCGTGGCGGGCTATGAGCGCGCGGCGGCAGCCTGCGATGCCGAGCTGCTGCGCCTCGGCGCGGCGCAGTCGCTTGCGCGCGGCGAGGCGCTGCTGTCCATCGCCCTGGCCGACAACGACCTGCCGCCGGTCGATGGTCCCCTGGCGCCCTATCTCCATGCCCTGGCCGCGGACCATCCTTTCCGCGCCGTGGCCTCGGATCTTCGCGACCTCGCACAGCTGCGTGAAAACCTGCTGACCTGGCGGCACAGCCTGGCAGCGTTGCGAGACATGGTCGAGACGCGTCGCGCCCGCTTCGAGCAAGTGGCACCGCGTGCCGAGTTCCGTCTCGAACAGGATCGTCTCGGTCCGCTGCGTTCGCGGTACAGGGCCGCCGAGGCGCATCTCGCGACGCTCCGGGCGAGCGGCGCGCAGGCCAGGCTCGCCACGCCGGCCGAGCAGGAGTTGCTGTCGCGCCTCGAAGTACTGGAGATGCGGGTCCTGGCCCTGCCGGACGGAGCAGACCGCGAGGACCTGCACGCGCGCCATGCACGTCTCGAGGGGGCCCTGCACTGGCAACTCAATCACGCCTGGCCGAAGCGCATTTACGCAGCGGAGCGCGGTCTCGCGAACGCGCGGCGCGAACTGGAGGCGGGCGCGGCTGCGCGCGCGAGTCTCACAGCCGCACTCGCCGCGGGACCCGCGGGGTTCGAAGGCTTCGACGCACGTATCGATGCCGCGGCGGCCCGTGTCGAGGACCTGCTGCTGCGCGTGGAGCAGGACCAGGGACGCCGCACCGAAGCGTTGCGTGCGCTCGCGCTGCAAGAACTGCAGGCACGCGAGCAGCGCGTCGCCGCCTACCTGGGCCAGGCCAGGTTCGCGCTCGCCGCGGCCTACGACCAGGCGACCCAGCCCCGCGCGGCCCGTGAAGCCTTGCCGGGACCGGCCACGGAGACTGCGCCGTGAGCGTCGCGGCGCTCGTCGTCATGGCCGGCCTGTGGCCCTTCGCGCGCGCCCCCGAGCCGGCCGCCGCCACGGTCGCGGACATCGGCGCCACGCTCACGGCACCGAATGCGGCCCCGCCCCCGGCCGATCCGGCGGCCGCAGCCGACGCCTATGCCGCGTTCCTGGATTCCCCCGCCGCAGCGGATCCCGGGATGCGCCTGACGGCATTGCGTCGGCTTGCCGACCTGCGCCTCGAGTCTGCCGAGGCCGCGCTGATGGAGGGCGCATCCCCCGACGCCGACCTGGCGGAGGCGATCCGCCTGTATCGCGAGTTGCTGGGAGATTCCGCGCTCGGCGGCGCGGATGCCGGGTGGCGGGATCACTGGCGCTACCAGCTGGCCCGCGCTGAGGCGATGGCAGGGCGCGACGCGGAAGCTGAGGCGGTGCTCGAGTCGCTGGTGGCCGCGCGCCCCGCGTCGTCGCTGGCCCCCGAGGCCTGGTTCCGGATCGGCGAGATGCGCTTCATGGCGCGTGACTGGATGGCCGCGGAGCAGGCCTATCTCGAGACCCTCGCGCTCGAGCCGGCGGGCCCTTTCGCAGAACAGTCGCGCTACAAGCTCGGCTGGGCGCTGTTCAAGCAATCGCTGCACGAGCAGAGCTTCACCCCGTTCGCCGCCGTCATCGGTGACCGCCTGGATACGACCGATCTCGAAGAGCTGGATCGTGCCGGGCGGGAGCTCGTGGATGACAGTTTTCGCGCCATGGCGATCGGCTTCTCGGCCCTCGATGGTGCCGCCGCGGTGGATCGCTGGCTCGATGGCCGGGATGCGCCCGACCCTGACTGGGCCTGGCGTGTCTATGAACGGCTGGGCGCGATGTATGTCGAGCAGCAGCGCTGGACGGATGCGGCCGCCGCGTACAGCGCGTGGGCGGCGCGTGCCCCGCTGGACGATATGGCGCCGGTGTTGCAGGCCCAGGCCATCGACGCGCTGTCGGCCGGCGGCTTCATGGGCGAGGCGCTGGCCGCGATGGAGGTGTTTGCCGCGAGCTTCTCGCGTCACCGGGCGTGGTGGCAGGGCCGCGATCCTGCCGCTCACGAGAGCGTGGCGGAGCGCCTGAAGCTGAGCCTGGATACCCTGGCCGCGCATCACCACGCCGCGTTCCAGGCCGGGGAGGGCAGCGCGGCGGTCGCGGCCGACTGGTATCGCCGCTGGCTCGAGGAGTTCCCGGCAGCCGTCGAGGCGCCGGAGCGTCATTTCCTGCTGGCCGAGCTGCACTACGGCGCGGGGGCGCTCACGGAGGCCGCGGAGGCCTACTGGGCGGTGGCCTACGGTTACGGCGAGCATCCGGGCGCCGCGGAGGCCGGTTATGCCGCGGTGGTCGCGCGGCGTGACATCGCCGCCTCGGCCGCTGCCGCAGATAGCGGTGTCGCCGCCGAAACCGCCACCGTCGACATGTCCGTCGCCGACACGTCCGCCGCCGTGGTCGAGGCTGCGCTGGCGTTTTCCGACACGTTTGCCGCGGACTCCCGCGCACCGCAGGTCGAACTGGAGGCCGCCGAGCGCCTCATGACGCTCGGCGAACTCGAGGCGGCGCGTTCAGCCTCCGCCCGTGTGCTGGCGCGGGAATCGGTCGATGCTGCGATCCGCTCGGCCGCGTTACTGGTCAGTGCGCACTCTGCCTTCGACCTCGGTGCTTTCGCGCTCGCGGAGGCAGACTATGCGGCCTGGGAAGCCGAGCGGGCCGTCGCGATCGAGCCTGGCGCCAGGCCCGACGACGCCGCGGCGCAACTCGCCGCCACGGTGCGCGAACGGCTGGCGGCGAGCATCTACCGGCAGGGCCAGGCTGCTGCTGAAAGCGGCGAACTCGCCGCCGCGGTCGGGCACTTCCAGAGAATCGCCGCGGCGGCGCCGTCCAGCCCGGTGGCCGCCACCGGGCAGTACGATGCGGCTGCGTTGCTGTTCAGTGCGGCGGAGTGGTCGGCCGCGGCCGCGGCCTACGAAAGCTTCATCGGCGGCTGGCCGGAGCACGCCCTGGCTGCGGCGGCGCAGGTCAGTCGGGCGGCGGCGCTGGTCGAGCTGGGTGACGCGGAGCGCGCCGCCCCTGCGCTTGCCGCCGTGTCCCGCCTGGCCGGGGAAAGCGAAGACGTCCGCCGCGCCGCCTTGTGGCAGTCAGCCGAGCTGTACGCGGAGGCCGGCGACAGCGCCCGCGCCGACCAGGCCTTGCGCGACTATCTCGAGCGTTTTCCGACACCCTGGGATGCGGCCCTCGAAGCACGTCACCGCCTCGCCGAGAGTGCGGACATGCGCGCGGACCACGCGGCGCGCACGCGTTGGCTGGAATCGATCGTCACCGCGCACGAGCAGGCTGGCGAGCTGGCCACGGCGCGCAGCCGGACCCTGGCGGCCGCGGCGACCCTGGAACTGGCGATGCCGGTCGTCGAGCGCTTCACGGGCTATGCGCTCGACCTGCCTCTCGAAAAAACCGTGCCCGAGAAGGCGGCCCGGATGCGCGCCGCCGTCGACAGCCTGGGTGCGGCGGCCGACTACGGGGTGGCCGAGGTGACGACCGAGGCCGCGTTCAGGATGGCCGAGATCTATCGGGGGATGGCGAGCGCGTTGCTCGATTCACCGCCGCCGCCCGACCTGGACGAGGACACGCTCGAACAGTACGTGATGCTCCTGGAGGAGCAGGCGTTCCCCTTCGAGGAAGACGCCATCGCCATCCACGAGGCGAATGCGGCGCGCGCCCGTGACGGCCTTTACGACCGCTGGGTGATCGCCAGTTTCGAGACGCTGGCGGAACTCGTGCCGGCCCGCTGGAACCGCAAGGAGACCGGAGAGCATGTTGTCGAACTGCTGCGCTAGCGACCTGCGGGGACTGCCGATGATCCGGCGGGCCCCGGCCGGAACCGCCTTGATGGCGATGCTCCTGCTCGCCGGGTGCGGCACCTTGCCCGGCGCCGGAAGCGGCGACGATCTCTCTGCAGACCCGCGTTTCGATCGCGCCACACACGCCCTGCAAGCCGGGGTTGCGGACGAAGCCGAACAATTGCTGGATGGCCTCGCGACCGATTATCCGGAGCTGTCCGGGCCGCTGTTGAACCTCGGCATCCTGCACGCCGCCGCGGGCCGCCTCGAAGCCGCGGAGGCGGCCTTCAGGCAAGTCCTGGAAATGGCGCCCGCCGATGCCGTGGCGCATGCGGAACTGGGCATCGTGCTGCGCCGGCAGGGCCGCTTTGCGGAAGCGGATGCATCCTATCGCGAAGCGCTCGCGCTGCAACCCGATTACGCGCTGGCGTGGCGGAATCGCGGTGTCCTGCTGGATCTCTACCTGGGTCGCCCCGCCGAGGCGCTGCAGTGCTACGAACGCTACCTCGATCTCGTCGGCGGACTCGAGGGTGACGAGCAGGTCGCGCGCTGGGTCGCCGAACTGCAGCTGCGCAGCAATTCACGGGTGGCGACGAGATGAACCTGCACAAGCCATGTATCGCTTTGACCATCCTGCTCATCGCCGCAGGGGGTGCACCCGCGTCGCTGCCCGCCGAAGAGGAACGGCTCGAGCTGGAGACCGCGAAGGTGACGGGCAATCGCGAGCTGCCGCGGATCATGGCCATCGTGCCGTGGAAGAAGGCGCCGCCCGGCGAGTTGCCTGGGCGCCCGGCGCGGAGCCTGCTGGACGAGGCGCTGACCCCTGTCGACCGGCTGGTGATGCGCCGCGAGGTTCGCCAGCGCCAGGCGCTGCAGGCAGCGCGCGAGGCACAGTTTCAAGTCCCGGACGGCACACGTCGCCCGGAAGTCAGTGAGGAGGAGTGAGTGATGGACGTTTACACGACGATAGTCGGTTTCTTTCAACAGGGCGGGGTGTTCATGTACCCCATCGTGGTGGTGCTCGTGCTCGGGGCGGCGATCGCGATCGAGCGATACGTCTACCTGTCCGCGACGGGAGCGAGTAACCGCAAGCTGTGGCTGCAACTGATGCCCATGGTCAAGGCGGGCAAGTACACGGAGGCGATGACCGTGGCCGGGCGTTCCAAGCTGGCCATCGGCAACATCCTGTCCTACGGGCTGGCGCGCCTCGGCACGGCCCGGCGGCGCGACGATGTCGAGAAAGCCATGGAGGAGAGCCTGCTGGAGACCTTGCCGAGGATCGAGAAGCGCACCCATTACCTGGCGACCTTCGCGAACATCGCCACGCTGCTCGGCCTGCTCGGTACGATCATCGGGCTCATTCGCGCTTTCACCGCCGTCGCGGCGGCGAATCCGGCCGAGAAAGCCGACATGCTTTCCGCGAGTATTTCTGTGGCGATGAACACCACGGCGTTCGGCCTGATGGTCGCGATCCCGCTGCTGCTGGCGCACACCGTGCTGATGAGCAAGACCACGGAAATCGTCGACAGCCTCGAGATGGCCGCGGTGAAGTTCCTGAATGCCGTGACCGAACCCGGTGGCGCGCAGCCGAAGGCGACGGGCGCCTGAGATGCGCATGCTGAAGCGGCGCCGGCGACAGCGCGAGCCGGGCGAACTGGACATCACCGCCTTCATGAACCTGATGGTGGTGCTGGTCCCGTTTCTGCTCATCACGGCGGTGTTCTCGCGGATCGCCGTCCATGAGCTGAGCCTGCCCGGGCCGAGCGCGGAGACCACGGCGGCCGAGGAAACCGGGCTCAATCTCGAGGTCGTCGTCCGCGAGACGGCGCTCGAGGTCGGCGACCGGCGCAGCGGCCTGCTGCAGCGCTTCGAGGCCGACGCCGAAGGCCGCTTCGATTACGCGGCGCTGTCCGAGTTCCTGGCCCAGGTGAAGCTCAGGCATCCGGATACCCGGGAAGCGATGATCCTGCTCGAACCGGACATCGATTACCAGCGCCTGGTGGACGTCATGGATACGCTCCGCGTCGCCCGGGTCGAGCACGGTTCAGCCGAGCTGTTCCCGGATATCTCCATCGGTGACGCGCCGCTGCCGGCGGGAGGTCGGAAATGAAAGCATCGCATCGCGCGCGCCGCATGGAGGCGCACCACAAGCGCCGGCGCGGGGCTCCGCTCAGCCTGGTCTCGTTGATGGACATCTTCACGATCCTGGTGTTCTTCCTGCTCGTCAACTCCTCCGACGTGCAGCAACTCACCACGCCGAAATCGTTGCAGATGCCCGATTCGATGGCACAGCAGCCCCCGCGGGAAACCGTCGTGGTCACCGTCGGCACCGACGCGATTCTCGTCCAGGGCGAAGTGGTCGCCATCACGGCCGATGTCATGGAGGCCGAGGCCGAGTTCATTCCCGCGCTGGCTGCCGCGCTCGAGCAACTGAGTGCACGCCGCCTGCGGGCCGATGAGGCCTTGTCTCCCGAGGTGACCATTCTCGGTGATCGCGACCTGCCCTACCGCCTCCTGCGCAAGGTCATGGTGACCTGCACCCGCGCGGACTACGGGCGCGTCTCGCTGGCCGTCGTGCAACGCAGCACGGACGCTGTCTGAGGGAGGCTTTATGACGACGACCGCCATACGTTGGACCGAGCTGCCCTGGAGCGTGGACCCGGTCGTGGAGCAGCGCTTTCGGCGCATCACCGGCCGCACGGCCCTGGTGGCCCTGTTGCTGGGCCTGCTCGTGCCCTGGCTGCCGATCCCGGAGCGTGACTCCCTGCTGCCGCCGGAAGTGCCGGAGCGCTATGCGCGCCTGCTGATCGAACGCACGCCGCCACCGCCGCCCCCCGTGACGGCGCCGGAACCGGAGCCCGAGCCGCAACCGGTGGTCGAGGAAAAAGTGGCCGCGGTGCCAGACGCCGTGCCGGATCCGAGACCGGAGACGCCCGCGCCGCCCGTGCCCAGTGCGCGCGAGCGTGCGGCCACCAAGGGCGTCATGGCGTTCGCCGACACACTGGCCGACCTGCGGTCCAGCGATGCGGTGGCTGCGGCCACCAGCGCTGACGGGCTGGCCGCCGGGGCCGGAGAGACCCGGCACAATGAGCGCAGCGTCATCACGGCGCAGGGTGGGCGCGCCAGCGGCGGTATCAACACGGCCGGGCTGTCGCGCAACACGGGCGGCTCGGGCCTGGGCGGACGGACGGTGACGCAGGTCAGCGCGCCTTCGGGCGGCGGCGATGGAACGGCCGCAGGCGGCGGCAGCGGCGGCGGCGACGGCCTGAATGCCCGCAGTCGCGAGGAGATCGAACTGGTCTTCGATCGCAACAAGGCGGCCATCTACGCGCTCTACAACCGGGCGTTGCGCAACGATCCCACGCTGCGGGGCCGGCTGGTCCTCGAGTTGACCATCGCGCCCGATGGCCAGGTGACCGACTGCAACGTGGTGTCCTCGGAACTGCTCGACCCGGAATTCGAACGCAGGCTCGTGGCGCGGGTGAAAATGTTCCGCTTCGAGGACAAGGACGTGGCGACCGTGACGACCACCAAGCCCATCGAGTTCTTCCCGGCGTGATGGCCAGGGGGGATCGCCAGCGGCGCGCCCCGGCGCTGGCGGGACTGGCGCTCGGGCTGGTCATGCCGTGGGGGGCACTCGCCGAGCCGCTGCCGCGGCTCGCAGCGACCCTGGTCACGCCGGGTCATGCGGCCGCGCTGCTGGAGTCGGCAGCCGGCCAGGCCTGGACCGTGCCGGGCGAATTCGTCGGTGATTGCCGCCTCCTGCAGGTCGATGCGAGCAGCGCCAGCCTCGTGTGCGGGGCGGCAGAACGCCGGGTGCGACTCGCGGCCGGTGCTGCCAGCCCCACGCATGGGGACGCGGCGGAAAACCTCAGGCCCGCAATGCACAGCGTCCGGCTCCCGCCTGCCGGACTGCGCGCGATCATGCAGAACCCCCAGGCCAGCGCCCTGGGCATCGACCTGGTGCCGGTGAGCCGGGCCGGAGACGTGATCGGCTGGGCCGTGACGCGTCTCGACCCCGGCAGCCCGGTGAGTGCGGCCGGTCTGCAGCCTCACGACCTGGTGGTGGCCGTCGATGGCGCGCCGGCCGGGCAGCCCGAGGCTTTCATGGCGGCACTCAGGGCGCTGCCGGATGCGGACAGTTTCGTCCTGGAACTGCTTCGCGCGGGACGTCCCACCTCTCTCCTGGTGTCCGTGGCGGAGCCCGTCGCACCCTGAATCGATGGTGTGGCCGGGGCCGGTTTTTGCACCCGGCGCCGTCTGGCGGCAGACTATGCGCGCTGTCATGGGGGGCAGTTCCGCATCAAGGGAGATCGAAAATGGAAGAAATCACGGGCCTGCTCAACAAGGACAACATGGATGCGCTGGTGGCGGCGGTCTCCGCTTTCGGCCTGAAGTTGCTCGCCGCAATTGTCGTATTCGTGGTCGGCCGCTGGCTGGTGGGCCGTGTGACCCGCCTGCTCGAGGCCGGCATGAAGCGCGCGGACACCGATCCGACGTTGATCAGTTTCTTCCGCAATATCATTTACTTCGGCCTGTTGACCATGGTCGTGATCGCCGCGGTCAGTCAGCTGGGCGTGCAGACCACCTCGTTCATCGCGGTGCTCGGTGCCGCCGGCCTCGCCATCGGCCTGGCCCTGCAGGGCTCGCTGGCCAATTTCGCGGCCGGCGTGTTGATGATCATCTTCCGCCCGTTCAAGGCGGGCGATTATGTCGAGGTCGCGGGCGTGGCCGGCTCAGTCGAGGAGTTGCACCTGTTCACGACGAAGCTGCGCACGCCGGACAACAAGATCATCATCATTCCCAACGCCCAGGTGACGAACGAGCCGATCACGAACTATTCCGCGCTGGATACGCGTCGGCTGGACCTCCAGTTCGGCGTCAGCTACAGCGACGATCTCGACCATGTGAGGCGCGTGATCAAGGAAGTGCTGGATGCCGAGGAGCGCCTGCTCGAGGACCCCGCGCCGACCATCGGCCTGTTGACCCTGGGCGACAACAGCGTGAACTTCGCCGTGCGTCCCTGGGTGCGCAGCAGCGACTACTGGGGCGTGTATTTCGACCTGCAGGAAGCCATGAAGAAGCGCTTCGACAAGGAAGGCATCAGCATCCCGTTCCCGCAACGGGACGTGCACCTTCACCAGGTGGCGTCCTGAGGCGGCGCCTTCAGGAATCGGTCGACATCCTGAGGAAGGGCCGTCGGGCCAAGTGGTCGGGGTGGGGAGATTCGAACTCCCGACCTTCTGCTCCCGAAGCAGACGCGCTACCAGGCTGCGCTACACCCCGTCGACGGTCATCGGACCGCTGTACTAGGCCGTTCTTTCGACGGCAATGCGCGCCAGGGATGCCAGGGCATCGCGAAACGGCGATTCGGGAAGCGCCGCCAGTGAGTTCACCGCGGCCTCGGCCTGCTCGCGCGCAAGCCGGGCAGTGTAGTGGAGCGATCCGGTGGATTCAATAGCGTCGCGAATCGTGTCGAGTTCCTCGAGGCCGCCCTGCTCGATGGCGCGCCGGATCGTCGCCCGCTGCACGGCGCTGCCCTCGCGCATGGCGTGGATCAGCGGCAGCGTGGGCTTGCCTTCCGCAAGGTCGTCGCCCATGTTCTTGCCCATTTCGGCCGTGGCGCCGCCATAGTCCAGCGCGTCGTCCACGAGCTGGAAGGCGACGCCGAGGCGCATGCCGTAATCCGCCAGCGCGGCCTCGGCGGTCGCGTCGGCTCCGGCCAGGATGCCGGCGACCCGCGCCCCCGCCTCGAACAGCTTGGCGGTCTTGTTGCGGATGACCGCGAAGTAACGTTCTTCGTCGGTGTCCGGGTCGTTGCAGTTCATCAACTGCAGGACTTCGCCTTCCGCGATCACGTTGGTGGCGTGCGCCATCACTTCCATGAGCCGCATCTCGCCGATCCGGACCATCATCTGGAAGGCGCGGGAATAGAGGAAGTCGCCGACCAGCACGCTGGCCTCGTTGCCGAACACCGCGTTGGCGGTGTCCCGGCCGCGGCGCAGATCCGAACCGTCCACCACGTCGTCGTGCAGCAGCGTCGCCGTATGAATGAACTCCACGATGGCCGCGGCCTGCACGTGGGCGCCGGCCTCGTAGCCGCAGGCGCGCGCCGCCAGCAGCACGAGCAAGGGGCGGAGCCGCTTGCCGCCGCCGCTCACGATGTGACGTGCGACCTGGTTGACCAGCATGACGTCGCTGTCCAGGCTGCCGGCGATGCATCGATCCAGGTCCCGCAGATCGTCGGCCACGAGCGCCCGGATCTGGTCGAGCGACAGCAGGTCGGGGAGGTTTTCGGGATCGGGCGCGGAAAGTGGTGTAGACATGCTCGCTCTTGGCGCTGGGGCGGGCGTGGTGTGCCCGGACGGAACATTATCCCGGATTGCGCGTCAACTCGCAGCTTCGATGTTCGCGGGCGGCTGGATTCGCGCCCGGAAGGTTTGACCCGCAGGGGTTAAATCCATAGAATAGCCGGCTTTCTCCGGGCCAATCCGGCCTGGACCCGTGTTTATGGGAGCATCCATGTACGCCGTGATCGCCACAGGCGGAAAACAGTACCGGGTCAGCCAGGGCGCTGTCCTGCGTGTCGAGAAGCTGGACGCCGAGGAAGGCGCCAGCGTCGAGTTCGACCGGGTCCTCCTGGTCGGCGACGGGGACAACGTCAGCGTCGGCAAGCCCTACCTCGAAGGTGGCAAGGTGCAGGCCACCGTCATGGCGCAGGGCAAGGCGCGCAAGGTGGAAATCGTGAAGTTCCATCGTCGCCAGAACTACCGGCGGACCAAGGGCCATCGGCAGAACTTCACCCAGATCAAGATCACCGGGATCGCCGCCAGCTGAGCTGGGGCGGCTACCGCGGAGGTAATGCGAAATGGCACATAAGAAAGCAGGCGGCAGTACTCGTAACGGCCGCGATTCCGAGTCCAAGCGACTTGGCGTCAAGAAGTTCGGCGGCGAGCAGGTGCTGGCCGGCAACATCATAGTGCGCCAGCGGGGCACGCGCTTTCATCCCGGCGTCAACGTAGGCTGCGGACGGGACTACACGCTGTTCGCCAAGGCGGATGGCAAAGTGGCATTCGAGACGAAAGGGCCGCGCAACCGCAAGTTCGTGAGCATCGTCACGGAGTAGGCCAGCCCGTTGCTGGTAAGCTGTGAAGACCCCGGCCTCTGGTCCGGGGTCTTCTCGTTTACAGGCACCGCGATCGCGGCGGCGGCCCGCAGGACGGGATGAGCGCAAGGGGCAGCACATGAAATTCGTAGACGAAGCCAACATCACTGTCCAGGCCGGCGCCGGCGGCAACGGCTGCGTCAGTTTCCGGCGGGAAAAATACATACCCTTCGGCGGCCCGGATGGCGGCGATGGCGGCAACGGCGGCAGCGTGTGGCTCGTGGCGGATGCCGGCCTCAACACGCTGGCGGATTTCCGCCGCCAGCGCAGGTTTCGTGCCGCCAGCGGGGCGCCCGGCATGGGCAGCAACTGCTCCGGCCGTGGGGGCGAGTCGGTGGAGATTCCGGTGCCCGTGGGCACGGTCGTCCACGAGGAAAGCACCGGCGAAGTGCTCGGCGACCTCGTCGAGCCGGAGCAGAAGCTGCTGGTCGCCCAGGGGGGCATCGGCGGCAAGGGCAATACGCACTTCAAGAGCAGTATCAATCGGGCGCCCCGCAAGTTCACGCCGGGCACGCCGGGCGAGTTACGCCACCTGCGTCTCGAGTTGCGCCTTCTCGCCGACGTGGGACTGCTCGGTCTGCCGAATGCCGGCAAATCGACGTTGTTGCGCGCCGTGACGGCGGCCACGCCCAAGGTGGGCGATTACCCGTTCACCACCCTGCACCCCAACCTCGGCGTCGTGGAACTCGAGGAAGGCAAGACCTTCGTCATCGCGGATATCCCGGGACTGATCGAGGGTGCGGCCGAAGGGCACGGGCTGGGCACGCGCTTTTTGCGCCATCTGCAACGGACCCGACTGTTGCTGCATATCGTCGATGCGTCCTCCCACGAGGGCGAGCAGTCCCCGGAGCAGGGCGCCCGCGACATCATCCACGAACTGAAGGCCTACAGCGACGAGCTCGCCGCCTGGCCACGCTGGCTGGTGATCAACAAGATCGACAAGCTGGTGCAGGGCGAGGAGCGGGAACTGGCGCGGCGCGTCGCCGTGGCGATCGACCACAAGGGTCCGGTGTTCGCGATTTCGGCGCAGTCCGGGACGGGTACGGCGGCGCTCATGAAGGCCGTCGGCGAATTTCTCGAGGCCCAGGCCAGGGCCAGGGCGGAGGCGCTGGCGCAATTGCCGCCGGGCAAGCGTGACGGGCGCCCCTTCTAGGACATACCGCGGCCTGGACGGGGAAAACAAAAAGCCGGCGCATGCGCCGGCTTTTTCGTGCCAGGGTGCCGCCCTGCGGCGGCCAGCTCAGGCCGAGAGGGCCTTGATGCGGGCGTTCAGCCGGCTCTTGTGCCGTGCGGCCTTGTTCTTGTGCACGATGCCCTTGTTGACCATGGAGTCGAGCACGGGCACCGCGGCCTTGTAGCTGGCCTCGGCCTCGGCCCGGTCGCCCGACTCGATCGCGGTCGAGACTTTCTTCAGGAAGGTGCGCATCTTGGAGCGCATCGCCATGTTATGGGTCCTGTTCTTGATGTTCTGCCGAGCGCGTTTCTGGGCCGACTTGATGTTCGCCAAAGTACCGACTCCCGTTGAATCGTCAGTGTGCGCGAGACCTGCAGGTCCGCCGCGCGGAGCCGCATATCGTCGTCGAGGCGCATTGCTTTGTCAAGCCGGCCCGGCCCCACCTTCAACCAGCAGCCGGGCCGGCACGGGTCAATTATCGAGGCTGCGGATGAAAGCGATGATGTTGGCCAGCTCCTCGTCGCTGAGGCCGCGTTGCGCGACCATCATCGGCGAGAGGCCCACCGCCGGACCACCTTCCTTGATCACCTTGCCAAGGTACGCGTCATCGACCGAGGCCTGCCACTCCGCGTCGGAGAGCGCGCGGGGTTTCGGATTCAGCGCGGCGGACGCGGGACCGTCTCCGGCCCCGGTGGGTCCGTGACAGGTGGCGCAGAGCTGCTGGAACTTGGCCTTGCCGGCTTCCACGTCGGCCGCAACGGCCGGCGCTGAAAGCAGGCAGAGAGCGGCCATGCCGACCGCGAGGTAGAACTTGCGCATGCCTTTAACTCCTGGGGAAATCTGGTGTCGGACCCTCGGTCATGGACGCCGAGTGGTCGGGGAACGTAGCTGCTTTCGGCTTTCCGGGCTTGCCAGTTTCAATGTACTAGCGTATTAATACGCTGTGACAGCGCCAAGCCCTTGAGCACATAACCCAGCTTAGCTCCCATTATGAAGAATCGCAGCACACCATCCAAGCTCGATGAGCAGCGTGCGGAGGAGGCCCTGTACCGCTCCGTGCTCGCCCTGCGCGACGAGGCGGAGGCGCGCAGCTATTTCCACGACCTGTGCACCCCCGCGGAACTGCAGGCCCTGGTCGATCGCTGGCGCGT
Organism: Wenzhouxiangella sp. XN24; assembly: GCF_011064545.1. Classification (NCBI taxonomy): domain Bacteria; kingdom Pseudomonadati; phylum Pseudomonadota; class Gammaproteobacteria; order Chromatiales; family Wenzhouxiangellaceae; genus Wenzhouxiangella; species Wenzhouxiangella sp. XN24. The sequence continues at coordinate 76,946 of NZ_JAAMFG010000028.1, read as the reverse complement.
GGTCGGCCTGCTGCGCCAGGGGCTGAGTTACCGGCAGATCAACGAGCAGACCGGGATCAGCGTCACGACGATCGGGCGTGTCGCCCGTTTCCTGGCTGACGGTCATGGGGGTTACCTCGCCGTCGCCGCACGACTGGATGGAGAAAATAAATGACGGTCCCGCCACAGCAACGCATCAAGATCGCGGTGCAGAAGTCCGGTCGGCTCACCGACAATTCACTGCACCTGATGGAGACCTGCGGCCTCGTCTACAGCCGGGGTCGCGACCAGCTGATCTGCTTCGGCGAGAACATGCCGGTCGATGTGCTGCTGGTGCGCGACGACGACATCCCGGAGCTGGTGGCGGAGGGCATCTGCGATCTCGGCATCGTGGGCATGAACGTGTTCCGGGAAAAAGTCGCCGACGGCATGGACGTCCGGCCCGAACTCGAACTGGATTTCGGCCGCTGTCGCCTGTCCATCGGCGTGCCTCGCGGTTTCGACTACCGATCGCCGCAAAGCCTGGAGGGACTGCGCATCGCGACGACCTATCCGCGTATCCTGCAGGACTGGCTGGACACGCAGCAGGTGAACGCCGAGATCGTGATGTTGTCCGGCGCCGTGGAGATCGCGCCGCGGCTGGGCCGGGCCGATGTCATCTGCGACCTCGTGTCCACCGGCTCGACGCTCCTGGCGAACGATCTCGTGGAAGCGGAGGTGGTGTTCGAGAGCATGGCGGCGCTGATCTCCAGCAACGGCGGGCCCGCGGAGGGCTGGCCGGCACGGCTCGTCAGCCGCATGCGCGGGGTGCTGAGCGTGCGGGAGAGCAAGTACATCATGCTGCACGCACCGCGCTCGGCCCTGGCCGAGATCCGCCGCCTGCTGCCCGGCAGTGAATCGCCGACGGTCATGCCGCTCGAAGGACGGGACGACAAGGTGGCGGTGCACGCCGTGTGCCGCGAAAACGTGTTCTGGGAAACCCTGGAAGGGCTGAAGGCCGCGGGCGCAAGCTCGATGCTGGTGTTGCCCGTGGAGAAGATGCTTGCCTGAAAACGATCCAATCCTCCGTCGTTATCGCTGGGCTGAGCTCGACGAGCCCGGCCGGGCTGCGGCCCTGGCGCGCCCCGAGGCGGCGCGGCGTGACGCGCTGGCCGACGAGGTCGCGGCGATCATCGCCGAGACCCGCCGCGATGGCGACAAGGCGCTGCTGAAGTTCGCGGCCCGGTTCGACGGCGTGGCACTGGACGCATTGCGCGTGCCGCCGGCGGATTTCGATGCGGCCGAGGCGTCGCTCGACGACACTCAGCGCGGCGCGCTGCGCATCGCGATCGACAATGTGCGGGCCTTCCACGCCGCACAGCTCATGCCGCCCATCGAGGTGGAGACCATGCCGGGCGTGGTCTGCCGTCGCATCACCCGCCCGATTCGCGCCGTGGGGCTCTACGTGCCGGCGGGTTCGGCGCCGTTGCCGTCCACCGTGATCATGCTGGCGGTCCCGGCGGCGCTCGCGGGCTGTCCCCGGCGCGTCCTGTGTACCCCGCCCCAGGAGGACGGGCGGGCCGATCCCGCCGTGCTGACTGCGGCACGCTATTGCGGCATCGATGCGGTCTACCTGGCCGGCGGCGCCCAGGCGGTGGCGGCGATGGCCTACGGCACGGAATCGATTCCGTCCGTGGACAAGATTTTCGGCCCCGGCAACGCCTGGGTCACCGAGGCCAAGATGCAGGTGTCCCGCGATCCCGACGGGGCGGCGCTGGATCTGCCGGCCGGGCCCTCGGAGGTGCTGGTGATCGCGGATGAGCGGGCCGCCCCGGGTTTCGTGGCCGCCGACCTGCTTTCCCAGGCCGAGCACGGGCCGGATTCCCAGGTGGTGCTCGTCACGACCTCCGTCGCCCTGGCCGATGCCGTGGAGGCGGCGATCGAGAACCAGCTGGCCTTGCTGCCGCGCAATGCGGTCGTGCTCGAGGCGTTGAAACACGGCCGCACGCTGCTGGCCGCGGACCTGGAGGAGGCATTCGCCATCAGCAACCGCTATGCGCCGGAGCACCTCATCGTCCAGGTGCCCGAGGCGGAGTCATGGCTGCCTCAGATCGAGACCGCGGGTTCCGTGTTCCTCGGCGACTGGACTCCGGAATCCCTGGGAGATTATTGCAGCGGCACGAACCACGTGTTGCCCACTTACGGCTACGCCCGTGCCTGGAGCGGTTTGTCGGTGGCCGATTTCCAGCTGGCCATTTCGGTGCAGCAGGCCAGCCCCGCCGGATTCCGCCTGATCGGGCCGACCGCCCGTACGCTGGCGGAAATGGAACGGCTCGACGCCCACGCTCTCGCGGTAAAGCTGCGACTCAAGGCGCTGGCACTGCACGCGGCGGACGAGCCCGGGCCGGGAACCCGCCAGTGACTTCGAGCATCGAGCTGCTGCGCCCGGAGTTGCGGGAGTTCGTGGCGTATGCGGCCGGCTCTCCGCGTCGCGGCGTGCTGCGCCTGCATGCCAACGAGTCGTCCTGGCGAGCGGCGTGGGATGAAACGGACGACGGCCTGAACCGGTATCCCGACCCGCGTCCCGCGGCCTTGCTGGAGGCGCTCGCGGCGCTCTACTCGGTGCCGGCCGAAGCCGTGCTCGCCACCCGCGGCAGCGACGACGCGATCGACCTGCTGGTCCGCGCCTTCTGCCGTGCCGGTGAGGATGCGGTGCTCGTCTGTCCGCCGACCTTCGGGATGTACTCGGTGGCGGCGCGCCTGCAGGGTGCCGCCATAGTGGAAGTCCCCCTGAAGCGGGATTTCGCCCTGGATGCGCCGGCTGTGGCGACGGCGGCTACCGGCCGGTCGAATGTGAAACTGGTGTTCCTCTGTTCGCCCAACAATCCGACGGGCAACACCATTGCGCCGGCCACAGTCGCGCGGCTGTGTCGTACGCTGCAGGGGCGCAGCGTGGTCGTGGTGGACGAGGCCTACATCGAGTTCGCCGCATTCGAAGGTCTTGCATCGCGTCTTGCGGCGCTGCCGAACCTCGTATTGCTGCGCACACTGTCCAAGGCCTGGGGCCTGGCGGGTGCGCGCATCGGCGCGATCCTGGCGGCGCCGGAACTGGTCACGGCGCTGCGCGGGCTCGCGCCGCCGTATCCCCTGCCGTCGCTGGCCGTGGAGGCCGCCTTGCGCCGGCTGCAACCGGCCGAACTCGCCGGCGCACGACGTCGCACGGCGGGTGTCGTGCGACGGCGGGAGCAACTCGCCGCTACTCTGCGAAGCCTGCCCGAGGTGAAGCGGGTATGGCCGAGCGAGGGCAATTTCCTGCTGGTACGCTTCGCCGATGCATCCCGTGCAATGTCGGCCTGCGAGGCGGCCGGCATCCTCGTGCGGGATTTCAGCAGCCAGCCGCGCCTGCGCGGTTGCCTGCGCATCACGGTCGGGACGGCGGCCGAGAACCGCCGCCTGCTCAGGGCACTCGGCCGCCTCGGCGGCGCGACCAGGGGACGAGCGAATGGATAGAGCGCTGTTGTTGTTCATCGATCGCGACGGCACGCTCGTCGAGGAACCCGCGGACGAGCAGGTCGATGCCGTGTCCAAGGTGCGGTTGCTGCCGGGCGTGATCCCCGCGCTGCTCCGCCTCGTGGATGCAGGCTACCGGCTGGTGCTCGTAAGCAACCAGGACGGGCGCGGCACGGACTCTTTCCCCGAGGAGGCTTTCCAGGGCACGCACGATTTCATCATCGCGCTGTTCGCCAGCCAGGGCATCCGTTTCGAGGCCGAATTCATCTGCCCGCACTTTCCCGGCGACGGCTGCGCGTGCCGCAAGCCGGCCACCGGACTGATCACGCGCTTCATCGCGCGTCATCCGCCCGATCTCGACCGCAGTTTCGTCATCGGCGATCGGGAGACCGATCTCGCCTTTGCGGAGAACCTCGGCCTTGTCGGGCTGAAGGTCGGCGACGGGACGGGCGACAGCCTCACCTGGCCGGAAGTGGCCCGCCGCGTGCTGGGCGGGCTGAGGCGCGCCACCGTGGTGCGCGGCACGGCGGAGACCCGTATCCGGGTCGAGGTCGACCTGGACGATCCGCATGGTCCGGTGCGTGCGCAAACCGGCATCGGTTACTACGATCACATGCTCGAACAGGTCGCCAAGCACGGCGGCTTCTCCATGGAGATCGAGTGCAGCGGCGACCTGCACGTGGACGAGCATCACACGGTCGAGGACGTTGCGCTGGCCCTCGGCGAAGCGCTGCGCGAGGCGCTCGGGGCGCGGCGCGGGATACGCCGCTACGGTTTCGTGCTGCCGATGGACGAGGCCCGGGCCGAGTTGTCCGTGGACCTGGGCGGGCGGCCGTACCTGGTATTCGAGGGCGAGTTCCAGCGCGAGCGGGTCGGCGAACTGCCGACCGAGCTGGTGCCGCACTTCTATCGCTCGTTGTCGGACAGCCTGCGGGCCTCCATACACGTTCGCCTCGCGGGCGAAAATGACCACCACCAGGTGGAGGCGTCATTCAAGGCGCTGGGGCGCGCGCTGCGCGACGCCTTCCGCCATGAGGGGGGCGGCGTCCCGTCCACCAAGGGAATGCTGGCATGAGCGCCGGCGGCCCGGTGATCGTCGATTCCGGCGGCGCCAATATCAGTTCGCTGCGCTTCGCGCTCGGACGGCTGGGCTGCACGCCGCCGTTGAGCGCCGATGCGGACCTGATCCGCCACGCGAGCCACGTGTTTCTCCCGGGCGTCGGCGCCGCGGACGACGCCATGAACCGGCTGGAGCGCAACGGGCTGGCCGACGTGGTGCGCAGCCTCACCCAACCGGTGCTCGGCATCTGTCTCGGCATGCAGCTGTTGTTCGAGGCCTCGGCCGAGGACGGCGGGCGCGATTGCCTGGGTCTCGTTCCGGGGCGTGTGGTGCGCATGCTGGCCGCGCCGGACCGGCCGGTCCCGCACATGGGCTGGAACCTGACGCAGCTCGCGCCGGATTGCCCCCTGTTCGCCGATTTGCCCCCTGCCGCACATTTTTATTTCGTGCACAGCTATGCCGCGCCGGTGGGTCCGGACACGGTGGCCGTGGCCGATTACGGCGGCGAATTCACCGCCGTGGTTTCGCACGGCAATTTCCACGGCACCCAGTTTCACCCGGAACGCTCGGGGCCCGCCGGCGCGCGAGTCCTGCAGAACTTCCTCGCGCTCTGATCCACAGGAAACCCGTCCCGCCATGTCACTGAAACCCATCCCCGCCATCGACCTCAAGGACGGCCGTTGCGTGCGCCTGTACCAGGGGCGTTTCGACCAGGTCTCCGAGTACGAGGCGTGCCCCGAAGACCTGGCGGGGCGTTACCTTTCGCTGGGCGTGGACTGGGTCCACGTGGTGGATCTCGACGGCGCGCGGGACGGAGCGGGCGGCAACCGCGAAGTCATCGGGCGCATGGCCGGGCTGGCGCGGGGGCGCATCCAGGTCGGGGGTGGCATCCGCACGGCCGGGGACGTGGAGGCGATGCTCGCAGCCGGCGTGGGCCGGGTGGTGATCGGCAGCGCGGCGGCGGAGCGTCCCGACGAAGTCGCGGGCTGGTTCCCGCGTTTCGGCGCGGCGCGGCTGGTACTGGCTTTCGACGTGCAGATCGACGACGACGGCGTCCCCTGGTGCAGGACGCGCGGCTGGACCGAGGACGCGGGCCTGTCACTGTGGGATGCGATCGAGGCCTACCAGGAGGCCGGGCTGCAACACCTGCTGTGTACCGATGTGGCTCGCGACGGCGCGATGACCGGACCCAACATCGCGTTGTACACGGAGTGCACCAAGCGTTATCCCGAGATCCGCCTGCAGGCCTCGGGTGGGGTGCGCGATCTCGCCGACGTCGAGGCTCTGCGCGCCACGGGGGCGAGCGGCGCGATCATCGGCAAGGCGCTGCTCGACGGCCGCATCACGGACGAGGAGATCCGCTCATTCTTGCAAAACGCATAATTCCCTGCCTGGACGTGCGCGGCGAGCGCGTCGTCAAGGGCGTGAAGTTCCGCGACCACCGGGACATGGGCGGCATCCTCGAGCTCGCGGGACGCTACCGTGACGAGGGCGCCGACGAGCTGGTCTTCTACGATATCGCCGCGAGCCCGGCCGGACGCAGCGTGGATCGCAGCTGGGTGACGCGGGTCGCGGAGTTGCTGGACATCCCGTTCTGCGTCGCCGGCGGGATCCGCGATGTCGCGGCCGCCGAGGCGGTACTCGCCGACGGCGCGGACAAGATCAGCATCAACACGCCCGCGCTCGAGACGCCGGAGCTGGTCGACACCCTGGCGCGCCGTTTTGGCAGCCAGTGCGTCGTGATCGGGATCGACAGCCGCCGCGAATCGGGCGAATGGCGCGTCGCGAGCCACACCGGCGATCCCGAGCGCACCCGCTATGGCCGGCGCGCCACCCTCGACTGGGTGCGCGAGGTACAGCAGCGGGGGGCGGGGGAAATCGTGCTCAACTGCATGGATTCCGACGGCGTGCGCGACGGTTACGACCTGGAGCAGCTGGCCGCGGTGCGCGAAGCCTGCACCGTCCCGCTGATCGCCTCCGGCGGCGCCGGGGAGGCACGCCATTTCATCGAAGTGTTTCACCGGGCGCGGGTGGACGGCGCCCTCGCGGCGACCGTGTTTCATTCCGGCCAGATCGCCATCCCGGACCTCAAGGCCCTGCTCGCGGCCAACGGCGTGGAGGTGCGGCAATGAAGGCCCCCGACATCGACAGCCTCGACTGGGCGAAGAGCGACGGCCTGGTGCCGGCGATCGTCCAGCATGCGGTCACGGGCGGCGTGTTGATGCTCGGCTACATGAACCGGGCGGCCTACGAGGCGACGCTGGCCTGCGGCGAGGCCGTGTTCTTCAGCCGCAGCCGCGGGGCGCTCTGGCGCAAGGGAGAGACCTCGGGCAACGTGCTGCGCGTGGTGGAGATCCGCAGCGACTGCGATCACGACACCTTGCTGCTGCGCGCCGAGCCGGCCGGCCCGACCTGCCACCTGGGGACGCGCAGCTGCTTCGGCGAGCCCGTGGCGGCGACGTTGCTCGATGAGCTGGAACGCGTCATCGAGGACCGGCTCGCGCAGCGGCCCGAGGACAGCTACGTGGCCCGGCTCGCCGCCGCGGGTGCCGCACGCGCAGCGCAGAAAGTCGGCGAGGAGGGCGTCGAGACGGCCCTCGCCGCGGTGACGCGCGACGCGGACGGCCTTGCGTCGGAGGCGGCCGACCTGGTGTTTCACCTGCTGGTCCTGCTGCGTATCCGCGGGATCTCTCTGCAGGACGTGCTCGACAAGCTGGCCGACCGGCGTCGCTGAGCGCGCCGCTGAAGTCCGGACGCGAGTCGCCGCCGGCGGCGTGACTGCACTATGATGCCGCCCATCGCAGCCGGGTCGGATTCTTTATGAGCCTCGCGAAGTCCACCACCGTCGTCGGCGGCAATACGCTGGCCTCGCGCGTGCTCGGGTTCGCGCGGGATGTCGTGTTCGCCAGGATGTTCGGGGCGGGCGCAGGCATGGACGTGTTCGTGGTGGCCTTCCAGATCCCGAACTTCCTGCGGCGCCTGTTCGCTGAAGGCGCATTCTCGCAGGCCTTCGTGCCGGTACTCGCGGAAACGCAGTCGCGCGGATCACACGAGGACGTCAAGGCGCTGGCGGACCGGGTGGCCGGCACCCTCGGAGCGCTGTTGTTCGTCGTGACGCTCATCGGGGTCGTCGCGGCGCCGCTGTTCATCCTGCTGTTCGCGCCCGGGTTCTCGGACGAGCCGGAGAAGCTGGAAATCGCCAGCGATATGCTGCGCCTGACCTTCCCTTACCTGTTTTTCATCTCCCTGACCGCGTTCGCCGGCGGCATCCTGAACACCTACGGCAGGTTCGGCGTCCCGGCGTTCACCCCGGTGTTCCTCAACCTGGTTCTGATCGGCGCGGCGATCTGGATTTCACCGCGTTTCGAAGACCCGATCTTCGGCCTGGCCATCGGCGTGTTCGTCGCCGGCGTCGTGCAACTCGGCTTCCAGTTGCCGTTTCTCCGCGCGCTGGGGCTGCTGCCGCGGCCCCGCTGGGGATGGAATCACCCGGGGGTGCGGCGGATCGGCCGACTGATGTTGCCGGCGATCCTCGGCTCGTCCGTGGCACAGATCAACCTCATCGTCGATCGCATCATCGCCTCTTTCCTGGTGACGGGCAGCATCAGCTGGCTCTACTACTCGGACCGCCTGCTGGAGTTTCCGCTGGGCATCTTCGGCATCGCACTCGCCACGGTGATCCTGCCCGGCTTGTCGCGGCGCCATGCGGAGCAGTCCATGGCGGCATTCTCGGCCACGCTGGACTGGGCGCTCAAGCTGGTGGCCGTGATCGCGCTGCCGGCCGCCGTGGGCCTGTTCATGCTGGCCGGCCCGATGATCGCGACGCTGTTCCAGTACGGCGAGTTCACCCCGACGGATACGCAGATGGCACGCCTGAGCCTCATGGCCTACTCGGTGGCGCTGGTCGGGTTCACTCTCGTCAAGGTGCTTTCGCCCGGTTATTTCAGTCGCCAGGACATCCGCACCCCCGTGCGCGTCAGCATCCGCGCCATGTTCGTCAACATCGGCCTCAACCTCGTCTTCGTCGTGCCCATGATCATGCTCGGCATTCCGGGGGCGCATGCCGGGTTGGCCGCCGCCACCGGGCTGGCGGCGATCTATAACGCCAGTGCCTTGTACGCCGGGCTGCGCGGGACGGGGATCTACGTCCCGGGAGAGGGCTGGCGGGCGCTGGCAGTCCGCGTGGTGCTGGCGAACCTGGCCATGGGGGCCGCACTCTGGCTGGTGGCGGGTCCCCTGGAGGGCTGGCTGGCGGCTGCCTGGCATGCGCGCGGACTCAGGCTGGCGGCGTGCATCGGGCTGGGCCTGCTGGTGTACGTCGGCGCCTTGCTCGCGCTCGGCATGCGGCCCCGCCACCTGCGCAGCCGGCCGGGCGCGCCACCGTCCTCCCATTCCGTATAATCCGGGATCTTTGGCGTCCCGCGCGCGACGAGACCTGGAACCCTCACCTTGGAACTGATTCGGGGAAAGCACAATCTGCGTCCTGGCCACAGGGGCTGCGCGGTGACGATCGGCAATTTCGACGGCCTTCATCTCGGGCATCGCGCCGTGCTCGCGCGCCTGGCCGACCGAGCGAAGGCGCTGGGCGTGCCGTCGGTGGTGATGAGTTTCGAACCCACGCCGCGCGAGTATTTCATGGGCCCCGAGGCGCCGCCACGCCTGTCCAGCTTTCGCGAGAAGTTCACAGGCCTGCAGGCCCTCGGCATCGACCGCCTGTTAGTCGCGCGTTTCGATAGGGAAATGGCCGCACTCGAACCGCAGGCCTTCATCGATCAATACCTGGTGGAGGGACTCGGCACGCGCTACCTCGCGATCGGGGACGATTTTCGCTTCGGCCGGAATCGGGCGGGCGATTTCGCGACGCTGCGCGCGGCGGGACGGCGCCAGGGCTTCGACGTCGAGGACACGCCGACGTGCCTGCTCGACGGGATTCGCGTCAGCAGCACGGCGGTGCGCGCGGCCCTCGCGGCCGGAGACGTGGCACTCGCCACGCGCCTGCTCGGACGACACTACGGCATGACGGGCCGGGTCGTGCAAGGCCAGCGCCTGGGCCGCAAGCTGGGATTCCCGACGGTCAACCTCCGCCCCGGACGCCGCGTGGTGCCCATGACGGGCGTGTTCGCCGTGCTGGTGCGCGGCCTGGGACCGCGGCCGCGCCCGGCGGTCGCGAATCTCGGCACGCGCCCCACGGTGGACGGCCGCGAGAGGCTGCTCGAGGCGCACCTGTTCGATTACTCGGGCGACCTGTACGGTCGGCGTCTCACCGTCGAGTTCGTCGCGCGCCTGCGGGATGAAGAACGCTTCGACGATGTAGAGTGCCTCACGGCGCAGATGCATCGCGATGCCGAACTTGCGCGGCGAATCCTCGCCGACGCAGGCTATTGAAGAGGACCAATCGGTGGCTGAATACAAGGACACGCTGAACCTGCCGCGCACGGATTTCCCGATGCGCGCGGCGCTGGCCCAGCGCGAACCCGACATGCTGGCGGACTGGGAAGCGCGGGACTTCTACGGCAAGTTGCGCGCGGCGGGCAAAGAGCGGCCGGCATTCCTGCTGCCCGACGGACCCCCTTACGCGAATGGCGATATCCATCTCGGCCACTGCGTCAACAAGGTGCTCAAGGACATCGTGATCCGTTCCCGTACGCTGGACGGCTACGATGCGCCCTACATTCCGGGCTGGGACTGTCATGGCCTCCCGATCGAGCTCGTCGTCGAGCGCGAGCACGGTGCCGTCGGCACGCGGCTCGACGCCAAGGCGTTCCGCGCAGCCTGCCGGCAGTTCGCCCGCCAGCAGGTCGATGCCCAGCGGCGCGATTTCCGCCGTCTCGGCGTGCTGGGCGACTGGGACCGACCCTATCTCACCATGGATCCCGCCTACGAGGCGCAGCAGTTGCGGGCCTTCGGCAAGATCTTCGAGAACGGCCACGTCTACAAGGGTTTCAAGCCGGTGCACTGGTGCCTCGACTGCGGTTCGGCGCTGGCGGAAGCCGAAGTCGAATACGCGGACAAGAAGTCGCCGGCCATCGACGTGCGCTTCCGCGTGGTGGACGAGGCGGCGCTGCTCGAGGCCTTCGGGTCCGGGGCGGATCGCAATACGGCGGGCCCTGCCTCCGTGCCCATCTGGACGACGACGCCGTGGACGCTGCCCGCCAACCAGGCCGTCTCGCTGCACCCGGACCTGGAGTACGCCCTGGTCGCCTTCGAGGGCCCGGCGGGCGCGGAACGAATCGTGGTGGCCCGCGACCTGCTGACCCAGGTGACGCGCCGCTGCGGCATCGAGCAGTTCGAGGAACTCGCGGTCTGTCGCGGCGCGGCGCTCGAGCGACTCGTGCTGCGCCATCCTTTCCTGGCGCGCGAGGTGCCGGTGATCCTCGGCGAGCACGTGACGGTCGAGGCGGGGACCGGGGCCGTGCATACGGCGCCCGGCCACGGGCAGGATGATTTCATCGTCGGCCAGCGATACCAGCTGCCGGTCGAGAATCCGGTACAGGACGACGGGCGCTTTCGCGAGGGAACCGAGGGCGTGGGCGGCCTGAAGGTGTTCGACGCCAACCCGGTGATCGTCGCATTGCTCGAGGAACGCGGCGCGCTGCTGCACCATGAGCCGCTCAAGCACAGCTATCCGCATTGCTGGCGCCACAAGACCCCGCTGATTTTTCGCGCCACACCGCAGTGGTTCATCAGCATGGACAAAAAAGCGCTGCGCGCCCAGGCGCTGGACGCCATCCGGGACGTGAAGTGGATGCCGGCCTGGGGCGAGAACCGCATCCGCTCGATGGTCGATGGCCGCCCGGACTGGTGCATTTCCCGGCAACGCACCTGGGGCGTGCCGATCGCGCTGTTCGTGGAACGTGAGACCGGCGAACCGCACCCGGACTCCGTGCGCCTGCTGGAACAGGTGGCGGACCGTGTCGAGCGCGACGGCATCGACGCCTGGTGGGACCTCGACCCCGCGGAACTCCTGGGGGAGGAGGCCGGTCGGTACGAGAAGGTGCGCGACATCATGGACGTGTGGGTGGACTCCGGATTGCTGCATCATTGCCTGAGCGCGACGCGGGAGGAGGTGGGTTTCCCGGCCGACCTTTATCTCGAGGGCTCCGACCAGCACCGCGGCTGGTTCCAGAGTTCGCTGCTGACCTCGGTGGGCATGCATGGCACCGCGCCGTATCGCGCCGTGCTCACCCACGGGTTCACCGTGGACGAGAAGGGGCGCAAGATGTCGAAGAGTCTCGGCAACGTGGTCGCGCCGCAGAAGGTCCTGAATTCGCTCGGCGCGGATATTCTCCGCCTCTGGGTGGCGGCCACCGACTATCGCGGCGAGATGAACGTGTCCGACGAGATCCTGAAGCGCATGTCGGATTCCTATCGGCGCATGCGCAACACCGTGCGTTTCCTGCTCGGCAATCTCGACGGCTTCGACCCGGACCGCGACGCGATGGCGCCGGAAGAGATGGTTGCGCTGGATCGCTGGGCCGTCGCGCGCACCGCCGCGCTCCAGGAAGAAATCATCCGCGCCTACCGCGATTACGAGTTCCACCTGATCTACCAGAAGGTGCACAACTTCTGTGTGCTGGACATGGGGGGGTTCTACCTGGACGTGATCAAGGACCGGCTGTACACCACGCCGGCCGACGGCCACCCGCGGCGCTCGGCGCAGAGCGCCATGGCGCATATCGCTGAAGCGATGGTGCGCTGGCTGGCGCCCATCCTGGCGTTCACCGCCGAGGAGATCTGGGCGCGACTGCCGGGCGAACGGGCCGAGTCCGTGCTGCTCTCCACGTGGCATCCGCTGCCCGAGGTCACCATGCACGCGTTCGATCCGGACTGGACGCTGGTGCACGCGGTCCGAGACGCCGTGCTGCGCGAGCTCGAGGCCCTGCGGACTGCCGGGCGGATCGGATCTTCGCTGGATGCCGCGCTGGTCCTGTTTGCGAGCGCCGAGCTCGGCGACAAGTTACGGGGCACCGGTGACGAACTCCGTTTCCTGATGCTGACTTCCGCTGCGCGTGTCGCGGCCCTGGACGAGCGCCCGCCCGATTCGATCGCCCTGGAAGGCTTCGAGGGCGAGCTCTATGCGCAGGTGTTGCCGACGGATGCGCCGAAATGCGCGCGCTGCTGGCATCGCAGCCCCGATGTGGGCAGCGACCCCGCCCATCCGGAAATCTGCGGACGCTGTGTCGGGAACATCACGGGCGACGGCGAACAGAGGCGCTGGGCATGAACGAACAGGCAGGGGCGGATCGTGATCCGCGGGGCGCACTCGCATGGTTGTGGCTCTCGGCGTTCATCGTGGTCGCGGACCAGGCGACCAAGGCGCTCATCGTCACGACCTTCGAACTCTACGACCGGGTGCAGGTCCTGCCGATATTCGGCATCACGCGGCTGCACAACACGGGTGCGGCGTTCAGTTTCCTGGCCTCGGCCGGCGGCTGGCAGCGGTGGTTCTTCGTCGCCATCGCGATCGCCGTGACGGTGCTCGTCTGCGTCTGGCTGAAACGCATGCCGCGGACCGGCGAGAGCTGGCTGGCGGCATCGCTCTCGCTCATCGTCGGCGGTGCCATCGGCAACGTGCTCGATCGGCTGTTTCGCGGCCACGTGGTCGATTTCCTCAGTTTCCACTGGGAGCGCTGGTTCTTCCCGGCGTTCAACGTGGCCGATATGGCCATCACGGTCGGCGCCGTCATCCTTCTCGTCGAAAGTTTCTTCGACGGCAGGCGGAAGGAAAAAATCATCTGAGACGAGCGCGCCGATGCGCTCGACATTGTCTTTATAAAAGTCACGGAGTTCGCCATGCGATCCTTGCTTGTCCTTTTCATCACCCTCATCGGAATCGGTCCTGTCGTCGCCCAGGCCGATACGCGCCTGCTGCGCCTCCCGGCCATTCACGGCGAGCAGATCGCCTTCGTCTACGGCGGCGATATCTACACGGTGCCGGCCCAGGGCGGCGTCGCCCAGCGGCTGACTTCCCATGAGGGCCTGGAGCTCTACCCGCGGTTCTCCCCGGACGGCCGCTGGATCGCGTTCTCGGCGGAGTACTCCGGGACCCGCCAGGTGTGGGTGATGCCGGCGGCGGGCGGCACGCCGCGCCAGCTGACCTTCTATGGCGACGTGGGTCCGATGCCGCCGCGCGGCGGCACCGATTACCGGATCCTGGACTGGACGCCGGACGGTGAGCATATTCTCGTGCGCGCCAATCGCACGCCCTACGGCGAGCGGGACGGCGTGCCCTTTCTCGTCCCCTTCGAGGGGGGCATGGAGAAGCGACTGGGTCCGCCGGAAACCGGGGGCGGCATGCTCTCGGCCGACGGCCAGCTCTACGTCTACACGCCGATCGACCGCGAATTCCGTACCTGGAAGCGTCATCGCGGCGGGCGCGCCCAGGATGTCTGGACCTATGACCTGGCGAATAACACCTCGCGCCAGCTGACCGATTTCGTCGGCACGGACCACCAGCCCATGTGGGTGGACGGCCGGATCTATTTCGTCTCGGATCGCGACTTCACGCTCAACCTCTTCGTCATGGACCTGGACGGCTCCAACTTGAGCAAGGTGACGAGCTTCGAGGATTTCGACGTGTTGTGGCCGAGCTCGGACCGGCAGCGCATCGTGTTCGAGCAGGGCGGTTACGTCTGGCTGCACGACCCGGCGACCGGAGAGACGCGGCGCGTCCCCATCGAGGTGCGCGGCGACCGGCCGCATGCCTTGCCGGGCTTCAAGAACGTGACCGCGCAGATCGAGAGTTTCGACATCGCACCGCATGGCGAGCGGGCCGTGTTCGGCGCGCGCGGGGAGATCTTCACGGTGCCGGCGGAACACGGTGAGATACGCAACATCTCCCGGTCTCCGGCCGCACGCGAGATCAGCGTCAGCTGGTCGCCGGACGGCAAGCACATCGCCTACCTGTCCGACGCCACTGGAGAATACGAAATCTACCTGCGGCCGCAGGATGGCAGCGGTGAAGCAAAGCGCATCACCCGGGACGGCAACACCTGGCGTTTCCCTCCGGTGTGGTCGCCGGACGGCAAGATGCTGGCCTTCGCGGACAGCGCCAATCGCCTGAACATGGTCGACGTCGATTCGGGTCGTGTCCGGCAGATCGATACCACGCGGCACACCAACGCGTCGTTTCGTGACCTCACCCAGTACGCCTGGTCGCCGGACAGCCTATGGATCGCGTACACGAAAGTGAACGAGAGCTACAACAGTTCGATATGGGTCTACTCCGTGCGCGACGGCGAGGTGATACAGCTGACGTCCGACGCCACCAACGAGCAGAGCCCGGCTTTCGATCCAGAGGGACGCTACCTGTACTTCACCTCCACGCGCGACTGGAACCTCGTGTTCTCGTCCTACGAGTTCAACTATCTCTATAACAACGCCTCACGCATCTTCGCCGCGACCCTCGCGGCCGACGGTCCGGCGCTCAACCGCCCGCGCAGCGACGAAGTGGGGGCGGCGGCCGAGGAGAAAAAAGACGACGACGCCGAGAAGGAACGCAGCAAGCCGCTCAAGTTCGACGTCGAGGGGTTCAACGACCGGGTCGTGGCGCTCGACGTTCCGTCGGGCAACCATGTCGGCCTGGCGGCGAACGAGGGCGGCGTGTTCTTCGTCTCGACCGGAAGCAACGGCGCCCAGCTGAGGCATTACGACCTCGAGAAACGTGAGGCCGAGACCGTGCTGGAGGGCATCTCCGGTTATGTGCTGTCGGCGGACGGCAAGAAACTGCTGTGGCGGCACCAGGACAAGTTCGGTATCGCCGACGCCAAGCCCGGCATCGAAAAGGACAAGACGGCGCTCGATCTCGACAAGCTCGAGATGCGCGTCGATCCGCGCGTGGAATGGCAGCAGGTCTACGTCGACGGCTGGCGCATCCTGCGCGACTGGTTCTGGGACCCGGGTCACCACGGGCAGGACTGGGACGCGATTCGCGCACGTTACGCCCCGCTGGTCGAGCATGTCGCCCATCGTGCGGACCTCGATTACATTTTCGGCGAGCTCGCGGGTGAATTGAACGCGGGCCATATCTACGTCAACAGCAGTCCGGACATGCCCAAGGTCGAGCGCGTCCCCGCAGGGATGCTCGGCGCCCTGGTCGAGGCGCACGAGTCGGGCTACTTCCGCATTGCGCGGATCTACCCCGGGGAAAACTGGCACGATTATTACCGTTCGCCGCTCACCGAGGCCGGCGTGACCGCCGCCGAAGGCGATTTCATCCTTGCAGTCGACGGAGTGAGCACGCGCGGCGTGGACAACTTCTACCGCCTGCTGGAGAACAAGGGCGACCGCGTCGTGGAGCTGACGCTCAATGACCGGGCGAGCGAGCGCGGCGCGCGGGTGGAACGCGTCCGCACGGTCACCAGCGAGGTGAACCTGCGTTACCTGGACTGGGTGACCAGCAACCGGCGCATGGTCCACGAGTTGTCGGGAGGCCGCATCGGCTACATCCATGTGCCCAACACCGCCGTGGAAGGCAATCGCGAGCTGCTCAAGGGCATGCTCGCCGAGGCACGGCGCGACGCGCTGATCATCGACGACCGCTACAACGGCGGCGGCTTCATCCCCGACCGCATGATCGAGCTGCTGGCTCGCACGCCGCTCAACTACTGGGTCTGGCGCGGTTTCGAACCACAGCGGCGCCCGTTGCTGTCGCACGACGGCCCCAAGGCGATGCTGATCAACGGGCTGGCGAGTTCCGGCGGCGATGCGCTGCCTTATTATTTTCGCAAGCTCGGGCTCGGCCCCTTGATCGGGACGCGCACCTGGGGTGGACTTATCGGAATCAGCGGCAATCCCGCGCTCGCAGACGGCTCGAGCATCATTCCGGCGACGTTCCGCTTCCTCGATACGGACGGCAACTGGGCGGTCGAGGACGAAGGCGTCGCGCCCGACATCGAGGTGATCGACCGACCGGAGGCGATCGCCGCCGGACGCGATCCGAGTATCGAAAAAGCGGTGGAGGTCCTGCTCGAAACGCTCGAGAAGGACCCCCCGACCGATATCGTCATGCCGCCGCCGCCGAAGGATTTCCGCTTCGACTGATCGGCGGCGCGGTGGGTCCCGCAGGAGGCCGGAGGAAGCGTCTCGCACCTGGTGAAATCGACGCAAGGAGCTGCGAAAGATGTCCAGTTCAGGCCGCACGGCCGGCAGGGCGGCATGGATCGTGTCGCTGCTGCTGCTCGCCGTTGCCGTGCTGTTCCAGGCGCTGGATGCGGGCGGGGCCCTGCGGTGGGAGCGCGGGCTGCTGCTCACCGAGCCGTGGCGGATCGTGACCTCGCACCTGGTCCACCTCGGCTGGACCCACCTGGGGCTCAACGTGCTCGCCGCGGCCATGCTGGGCGTCGCCATCGGCAGGGCGATGCCGCCGGGCGGATGGCTCTGGTCAGCGGCCGTCAGCGTCGTCGCCGTCAGCGGCGGGCTCGCGACGTGGTCGTCCGGGGTGCAGTGGTACATGGGATTCTCCGGCGTGTTGCACGGTTTGCTCGCCGCCGGGGCGATCGCGGGCCTTCGCTCGACTCCCTGGGTGTCGGGGTTCCTGCTGCTGGTCCTGGCGGGCAAGCTGGCGTTCGAACGGTTCGCCATGGACGGCAGCCCGGTCTCGCTGTTGATCGGCGGTGCGGTCGTGACCGATGCCCATTTATACGGCGCGCTGGGCGGCGCGCTGGCCGGACTGGTGATGCTGGTACGCGAACGTCGGCGCAGCGACGGCGCCGGAACCACGGGTTTCGGTTAGAATCCGGGGCATGAAAATTCTTCTTGCCAACCCGCGCGGTTTTTGTGCCGGCGTGGATCGCGCGATCGAGATCGTCGAACGGGCGTTGCAACTCTTCGGTGCGCCAATCTACGTGCGCCACGAGGTCGTCCACAATCGCTACGTCGTGGAGCGGCTGCGCAATCTCGGCGCGGTGTTCGTCGATGAGCTCGATGAAGTGCCCGACGAGGCGACCGTGATTTTCAGTGCGCATGGCGTATCGAAAGCCGTCCAGTCCGAGGCGAAACGCCGCGGGCTCGAGGTGTTCGATGCGACCTGCCCGCTGGTCACCAAGGTGCACATGGAGGTGTCGCGGTACGGCCAGGAGGGACGCGAGGTGATTCTCATCGGTCACGCCGGCCATCCCGAGGTCGAGGGCACGATGGGCCAGTACGATCGCAGCCGGGGCGGGGAGATCTACCTGGTGGAAAATCCGGAGGACGTCGCGCGCCTCGAAGTGCGCGACCCCGAGCGGCTGGCTTTCGTCACGCAGACGACGCTGTCGGTGGATGACACGGCACGAGTCATCGACGCCCTCAAGGCGCGTTTCCCGGCGTTGACCAGCCCGCGCAAGGAAGACATCTGTTATGCGACGCAGAACCGCCAGGACGCGGTGAAGGCGCTGGTCGCCGAGTGCGACGCCATCGTGGTGGTCGGCTCCACGACGAGTTCGAACTCCAGCCGCCTGACGGAGATCGCGCTCAAGGCCGGCATTCCGGGCTACATGGTGGACGGCGCCGACGACCTGCGTCGCGAGTGGTTCGACGCGTGCGGCACGGTCGGCGTCACCGCCGGCGCTTCCGCGCCGGAGGTGCTCGTCCAGCAGGTCGTGTCGCGCCTCAAGGACTGGGGCGGCGAGGTGCCCGAGGAAGTCCTCGGGCGCGAGGAACACGTCGTGTTCTCCCTTCCCAAGGTCCTGCGCTCGGCCTGAACCATCTTCTCTCGCATGGCGACTAGCGCCAGCAGGTGTCCGGTCCTGCCGGCACCGAGTTCCGCGCCCCCGCCTGGTCGATGGTGAACAGCCGGCATTCGGTATCCGATGTCGTGGGCGCGCCGTCGCGTGGCCGGGCGGTGGCGGTGAAGCGGGTGGCGTCGGCGTGCTCGATGCGCAGTTCGTACCATCCTCTTTCACTGCTCGCGAATCCCAGCCCGACGGGCGGCGCCGGGGCGGCCGCGGCGGCGTAAACGCCATGCACCATGCGGTAACGCTCCTGGGCGGTGGCCACGGCATACAGCGCTGCGATCGCATCTCCCCGCTGGCTGCGGGTCACCACCCCGCGCCAGGAGGGCAGCGCGATGGTCGCGAGCAGGGCGACGATGACCACGCAGACCAGTACTTCGATGAGCGTGAACCCCCGCTTCATAGCGCGTCATCCACCTGGCGCCAGCCGATCGGTAGCGGATGACCGGGCAGGGCGCCCTCCACGTCGAAGGACTGCATCAGGACCACGCGCGCCGCGCCATGATGCCCCGCGCTCTCGATGTCGAAGCGCCAGGTGACGGGCGCCGGAGGCGGGTCCACGCGCGCGGCGACGAGTTGCACCCGGACGGTCCAGCGGCTCCCGCTCGCCAGGGTCCCGTCCGCGTTCCAGGCCGTTCCGGCGGACCAGGCGCGTGCGCGCAAGGCGGCGGCGAGCCCGGCTTCCGCCGCCTCCATCGCACGCAGTCGGGCCAGGCTGCCATCGACCATCACGAACTCCAGCGCCGCGGTGTTGGCGACGGCCGAGGACAGCGCCATGCCGGCGGCGGTCAGCACGAGCACGACGACCAGTGCCGCACCCTGCGCCCGTCCGGGGCACCTGGCGGATGCCCGCACGCCGCTCACGGGGCCGGCCCGTTGCGCAACGGCACCGTGCGGGTCAGCGCCAGCTGCGCGGCGTCGTCCGCCACCAGGCGGATGCGCACGGCGACCACCGCGCCGCTGGCGGCTTCCGGCGCGACGAAACGGTTCGGCAGGCCGT
This sequence comes from Wenzhouxiangella sp. XN24, assembly GCF_011064545.1. Taxonomy (NCBI): domain Bacteria; kingdom Pseudomonadati; phylum Pseudomonadota; class Gammaproteobacteria; order Chromatiales; family Wenzhouxiangellaceae; genus Wenzhouxiangella; species Wenzhouxiangella sp. XN24. The sequence continues at coordinate 57,706 of NZ_JAAMFG010000028.1, read as the reverse complement.
GCCCGGGCGTCCCGGGCGGGTCCAGGTCCTCGCCGAACCACAGCTGCAGTCCGGCGATGCCCGGCATGATCTCCTCGTCGATCACTCGCGGTCCCCGCTGCAGTGTCTTGCGGCGCAGCGACGGCCGGCCGATGTCCCCCGTCGAGCGGGGGCTGATGTAATAGGCTCGCGCGACGAGGGTGTGGACCTGCTCGCCCGGCGCGGCAGCCGCGCCGGCCACCGCCAGGCGTCCGGCCCAGGGATCGGCATACACCTGGAGCCGGCCCGCCTCGGGACCTTCCGGCCCTGTTTCGACACGCCGCAGCACGAGCGCCCCGCCGGTCGCGGACGCGCCGGCGAACGGCGAGCAGCTCAACGGCCAGCCGGCCGACCAGCCCTCGACGGGCCGATCGAGGTCGATGGCCCATCGTGGCCCGCAGTCGCCGGCCACGGCCACGGCCAGCGGCGTGGCATCGCCGCCCCGGCCGGCGATCTGTGCAGCCGATCCCACGGGACCCCAGTAGCCGGCGTGGGCCACTTCGTACTCCAGCAGGGCGAGCGCGATCCGCAATGCATCCTGGGCATCCGCGGCCCGCCCGGCCTCGCCGCCGAGATAGAGGATTCGTGCGTGCAGCGTGGCCATGAGCAGCACCAGCGCCAGCCCGGTCGCCATGGCCACCATCACCTCGAGCAGCGTGATTCCGGCGGACCGGGGGCGCGGATTCATCGCGCGATCCCCAGGCTGAGCTCGCGGGTCTCGGCGCCGGTGTCCGTCCAGGCGAGCGTCAGCACGAACTGTGTCGGGCCGCCGCTCACGAGTTCGGCGCGGCCGTCGGGCAACGTGGTGGCGACGTCCGTACGCCACTGGGCGAGCTCCAGCGCCGCAAGCTGTTCGGGCGCACAGGCGGCGCCACACGGCAGAGCGGGGGGCAGGGTCGTCCAGTCCACCGCGGACAGCGCGCGTACGCGGCCGGCAAGATCCGCCGCGAGGCTGGCGGCGAGCTCCGTCCGGCGCGCCTCCGCGATGGCTGCGAAAGCGTCGAGCGCCAGCGCGAGCACGGCCGTCCCGGCCAGGCCCAGCACAAGCAGTCCGACCAGCACTTCGGTCATGACCATCCCGCGCAGCTTCATGGCGTCTCGCACTCCAGCGACCCCGACCCGTGCGTGTGGCGCGGGCGGCCCGTGGGCGAGATCACGATGGCACGGGCCGCGGCCGCGCCGCGCCGGTCGCACCAGGCGAGCGTGCCGTTGGTGCTGCGGCGTTCCGCCGCCTCGAAGCGAAAGGCGTCGCGATTCGAGAGCAGGCGCGCCCCTGCTCGGGCCACACCGCCGCCGTGGCGCAACACCTCGCCCGGCGAATCGGCCGGCACGACCACCCAGCCGGCCGTCCAACTCGTCGGGTCGCCATCGCAGCCGTCGCCCCGGGCCGAGCCGCAGAGCAGCACGGGACGGCCGAGGCGGAGCGCCTCGGTGCGCGCCAGCCAGGCCGCCCGGAAGAGGCTCTCCATGGCGGCGGCGCGTCGCGCATTGAGCAGCAGCCCGTCGAGCGCGGGAACCGCCAGGCCGGCCAGCACGGCGATCACCGCCAGCGCGGTGAGCAGCTCGATCAACGTGATGCCGGATGTACGGTGCATGGCGTTCCTCCCGGCTTTCAGACTGCCGTCAAAGCCCGCCGGGGTGCAGTTGCGGAATCTGCCGCTTCCCTGCAGATATGCGGAACCTTTAAGGTGCAGCCATGGCAATGCGAGGCACCGCGAAAACCAGGGGGGACGTCATCGTGATCGGCGGCGGCGCGCAAGGCATGCTCACCGCGCGGGCCTGTGCGATCGCGGGGCGCAAGGTCGTCCTGGTCGAGCGCGACAGGGTGGCCGGCGGCGCCTCACGGGCGGGTGGCGGCATCATGTCGCCTTTGGCGCCATGGGACGTGCCGCCCGCCGTGGATGCGCTGGCGGGCGTTTCGCTGCCGATGCTGCCCGAACTCGCGACGGCACTGGAGCGCGATACCGGCATCGATCCCGAATACCGTCCGAGCGGTGCCATCTACCTTGAGCCTGCGCAGCTCGAGATGGCACTGGCCTTCGCCGCCCGGCGCGACATGCGCGCCGAAGTCCTGGAGGCGGACGCGCTGGCGCGGCTCGTCCCCGCGGCCCGGCGCGGGGTCGAACGCGCCCTGTTGTTGCCGGACATCGCCCAGATTCGCAATCCCCGCTTTCTCGACGCGCTGGCCAGGGACCTGCGGCTGCGCGGCGTAGCGATTCTCGAGGGCGCGGGCGAGGTCAGCCTCGAGCATGGCAATGACGGGGTGAACGTGTCGGCCGGCCCGCACGGGATGCTCCGCGCGCCGGATACGGTCGTCGCGGCCGGGGCCTGGAGCGGCCGGCTGCTCGCGCCGCTGGAAGTGCGCCTGCCCCTGCGGCCGGTGCGCGGCCAGATCCTCTGGTACCGGGTGCAGCGCGGCATGCTGCGCCATATCCTGATGCGCGGCGAGCACTACGTGATTCCTCGCCATGACGAGGTGGTGCTGGTGGGCAGCACGGTGGAGGACGTGGGTTTCGATCTCGGCACGACCGCTGCGGCTAGCGAAACGCTGCGCAGCGCGGCTGCGGCCATGGTGCCCTTGCTCGGCAGTTTGCCGGTGCAGGGGCAATGGTCGGGGCTCCGGCCGGGTTCGCCCGACGGCATTCCATGGATCGGCCCGGTGGAGGGCATGCCGGGCCTCTGGGTCAACACAGGACATTTCCGCAACGGCGTGAACCTCGGGCCCGGCTCCGCCGCCCTGCTCGCGGCCCTGCTCACGGGCGCGGCGCCCCCACTGGACCCGGCGCCCTACCGTCCGCCGGGCCGGGATGGCGCAGATTTGCCCAGCCCCTTATAATGCGGCACTCTACTTATGCAACCCTCTGAATCGGCGTCGACCTCTATGGAACATCAGGACACGATCGCACATCGCCTGGCGCGTCACGGCGCCAAGCCGACGACCCAGCGACTGCAGCTCGCGGAGCTGGTTTTCGCGCGGCCGCAGCACCTCTCGGCGGAGCAGGTGTTGAAGGCGGCCCGTGTCCAGGGCATCCGGGTGTCCAAGGCGACGGTCTACAACACGCTGAACCTGTTCGTCGAATGCGGGCTGCTCAGGGAACTCGTCGTCGATCGCGACCGCGTCTATTACGATTCCACCGTCCACGCCCATCATCATTTCTACAACGTCGATACGGGCGAGATGATCGATATCCCGGCCGAGTCCGTGTCCTTCGCCGGCGTGCCCGCCGCGCCGGCCGGCACCGAGCAGGACGGCGTGGACGTGATCATCCGGGTGCGCAACCGCGACTGAGTCGCCTCCAGGCGTTGCCGCTGCGGGGGGCATCTCCTATACTTCGCGGCCTCTCGAAATCCCCTTTCGTGCCGGGGTAGCTCAGTCGGCAGAGCAACTGATTCGTAATCAGTAGGTCGGTGGTTCGATTCCACTCTCCGGCACCAACTCCTCACCGGGCGACGGCGGGTTCTTCCTGCTCCGCGTCGATCATCGCGAGCACCATGGCGCTGCGCTCCGGCAGGATGTGGGCAGCGCCCGGCGCGAACTCCCGGTTCACCTGTTCGGGATGCGCGGTATCGACGAGCGCGCGCCACCCGCCGCAGCCATTGCACCGGGGCAGGCGCACTTCGACCCCGTTTTCGGCGGCATTGAAATACATCAGCAGCACGGTCTCGGGCGGCTCGCTGTCGGGCGCCACGGCGCGACCGTTGAGCTGCATGCCGATCACCCGGGCATGGGGATCCTCCCAGGCTTCGGCCGACGCCTCCTGGCCTTGCGTGTCGAGCCACAGGATGTCCGGGATCCCTTCCTGCGAAGCCGTGCGCCCATGCAGGAAATGCTCCGCGCGCAGCGCGGGATGCGCGTGTCTCAGTCGCGCGAGGTCTCGCACGAAGGCGAAGCGGTCATGCTCGGTCTGGCCCGACGCGTTCCATTTCATCCAGCTTGTTTCATTGTCCTGGCAGTAGACATTGTTGTTGCCGCCCTGGCTGCGCCCGAATTCGTCGCCCATCAAGAGCATCGGCACGCCCTGCGAGACGAACAGGCTCAACAGCATGTTGCGTGCCTGGCGGGCGCGCAGTGCGCGAATCTCCGGGTCGTCGGTGGGCCCTTCGACGCCATGATTCGAAGAGTAGTTTTCGTCATGACCGTCCCCCCCGCTGCCGGCATTGGCCTCGTTGTGCTGCCGGTCGTAGGAGACGAGGTCCTGCAGCGTGAAGCCGTCGTGGGCAGTGACGAAATTGATGCTGGCCGTCGGCCTGCGCCCGGCATGGTCGAAAATCTGCGCGCTGCCGGCGACGGCGCGGGCGAAGTCCGGCAGCATGTGATCGTCGCCGCGCCAGAAACGTCGCACCGTGTCGCGGTAGAAGTCGTTCCATTCGCTCCACCCGGCGGGGAAGTTGCCGAGCTGGTGGCCGCCCGGACCGATGTCCCAGGGCTCCGCGATCAGTTTCACCTGCTGCAGGGCGGGGTCCTGGCCGATGGCGTCGAGAAAACCGCTGCCCGGATCGAAGCCCGCCGGCTCGCGGGCCAGGGTGGTCGCCAGGTCGAAACGGAAGCCGTCCACTTGCATCTCCTCGGCCCAGTAACGCAGCGAGTCCATCACCATCTGCAGCACGCGCGGGTGCGCCAGGTTCATGGTGTTGCCGGTGCCGGTCTCGTTGATGTAGTAGCGCGGCTCGTCGGGCATCAGCCGGTAGTAGCTCTTGTTGTCGATGCCCTTGAAGGACAGGGTGGGGCCCAGTTCGTTGCCCTCGGCCGTGTGGTTGTAGACGACGTCGAGAATGACCTCGAGGCCGGCGGCATGAAGCCGGCGGACCATCTGCTTGAACTCCTCGCGCTCGCCCGCGAGGTAGCGCGTTTCCGGCGCGAAGAAGCCGAGGCTGTTGTAGCCCCAGTAGTTGCGCAGGCCCTGCTCGAGCAGGTGGCGATCGTCGGCGAACGCATGGACCGGCATCAGCTCGACTGCGGTGACGCCGAGATCGAGCAGGTGGTCGATGACGGCGTCGCTGGCGAGCCCCGCGAACGTGCCGCGCCAGGCGGCCGGCACGTCGGGATGCAGCATGGTCATGCCGCGCACATGGCACTCGTAGAGCAACGACTGGCCCAGCGGCCGTCCGGGCCGACGGTGCTCGCCCCAGGAAAAGGCATCGTCCACGACACGGCATTTCGGCATGCGGGCGGCGCTGTTGCGCGTGTCGAAGGTGAGGTCCCGGGTCGCGGTGCCGACGCGGTAACCGAAGTTCGAGTCGCTCCAGCGCAAGCGGCCGACGAGTTCGCGCGCGTAGGGGTCCAGCAGCAGCTTGTGATGGTTGAAGCGATGGCCTTCCCGCGGCGCATAAGGTCCGTACACGCGGTAGCCGTACAACAGGCCGGGCCGGGCCTGCGACAGGTAGCCGTGGAAGACTTGCTCGGTATGGCCGGGCAGGACCAGGCGCTGGGTTTCGCGCTGGTTGCGCTCGTCGAACAGGCACAGCTCGACCTTCTCCGCATGGGCTGAGAACAGGGCAAAATTGACGCCGCGTCCGTCGAAGGTCGCGCCCAGCGGACGGTGGTGGCCGCTCTCGAGGCCGGTGAACTGCGGGGGCTGCGGGCGATTCATCAGGCGTCTGCGGCGGGATCGGGGCTCGCCGTGGATTCGAGGAACACCGTGGCCAGCGGCGGCAAGGTCAGTTCGACCGACTGCGGGTGGCCATGCGCCGGCACCGGCTGAATATCCACATGGCCGGCATTCCCCACGTTGCTTCCCCCGTAGACCGCCGCGTCGGTGTTCAGCCGCTCGGTGAAGCTGCCGCCGAACGGCACCCCGACGCGATAGCCATAGCGCGGCACCGGCGTGAAATTGCAGGCCACCAGGACTGCCGGATCACCGGCTCGGCCCTTGCGCAGGAATACCAGCACGCTGTTCGCGTCGTCGTTGTCGACGAGCCATTCGAAACCGGCGGGATCGCAGTCGCGCGCGTGCAGCGCGGGCAGGCTGCGGTAAAGCCGGTTCAGGTCGGTGAACAGCGCCTGCACGCCTCGGTGCAGGGGCTGCTCGAGGAGGTGCCAGTCGAGGCTCTGCTCGAAAGCCCACTCGCGCGCCTGGGCGATCTCGTTGCCCATGAAGTTCAGCTTCTTGCCCGGGTGGCCGAACATGAATCCGTAGTAAGCCCGCAGGTTCGCGAAGCGCTGCCACTCGTCTCCCGGCATGCGGCCGAGAATCGAGCCCTTGCCGTGGACGACCTCGTCGTGCGACAGGGGCAGCATGAAGTTCTCGGAAAATGAATACAGCAGGCCGAAGGTCATGTCGGCGTGGCGCCAGCGGCGATGGACCGGATCCTCGCTCATGTAGCGCAGCGTGTCGTTCATCCAGCCCATGTTCCACTTGTAGCCGAAGCCGAGTCCGCCCGCATGCACCGGCCGCGACACGCCGGGCCAGGCGGTGGACTCTTCAGCGATCACGCTCGCGCCGGGCGTCTCGGAGGCGGCGAGGGTGTTCAGGCGCCGCAGGAAGTCGATGGCGTCGAGATTCTCGTTGCCGCCATAGCGGTTGGGTACCCAGTCGTCGGCCTCCCGGGAATAGTCGAGGTAAAGCATCGAGGCGACGGCATCCACGCGCAACCCGTCGAGATGATACCTGTCGAGCCAGAACAGGCCCGAGGACAACAGGAAGTTGGCCACCTCGCGCCGCCCAAAGTTGTAGATCAGGGTGTTCCAGTCGCGGTGGAATCCCTGTCTCGGGTCGGCGTGCTCGTACAGCGCGGTGCCGTCGAAACGCGCCAGCCCGTGGGCGTCGGAGGGGAAGTGCCCCGGTACCCAGTCCAGCAGGACGCCGATGCCCGCGTCGTGAGCCGCATCGATGAAGCGGGCGAAGTCCTCCGGGCTGCCATGCCGGCTCGTGGGCGCGAACTGTCCGGTCGGCTGGTAACCCCAGGAGCCGTCGAAGGGGTATTCCGTTATGGGCAGCAGTTCGAGGTGCGTGAATCCCATCGCCGTGACATAGGGTATGAGCCGCTCGGCGAGCTCGGCGTAATCCAGCCAGCGGCCCCCGGGGCCGCGCATCCAGCTGCCGAGATGGACCTCGTACACCGATACCGGCGCATCCGGCGCGATCCGCGCCCCGCGTACGGCCAGCCAGTCGTCGTCATGCCACTGCAGCTTCGGCAGGCCGTGCACCTTCGATGCCGTACCCGGGCGCAACTCCGCGGCGAAGGCGTAAGGATCGGACTTCAAGGGTTGCAGTCGTCCCTCGGCGTCGAGGATCTCGTACTTGTAACAGTTGCCCGGCGCCACGCCCGGGATGAAGAGCTCCCAGGCGCCGGCTTCGGGCCTTTTGCGCATGGGATGGACGCGGCCATCCCAGCGATTGAAATCGCCGACCACCGAGACCCGCTGTGCATTCGGCGCCCAGACTGCGAACGTCGTGCCGGCGACGCCGTCGATCTCGTGCAAGTGGGCGCCCATGACGCGATAAAGCTGGCGATGGTCCCCTTCGGCGAGGAGGTGCGCATCCAGTTCACCGAGCAGCAGGCCGAAACGATAGGGATCGTCGAACTCGACAGGGCCGTCGGGCGTTTCGCCGCGCAGGCGGTAGCGGCCGGGCGGCGGGCCGTCCATCGCTGCGGTGAAAAAGCCGGCCGGGTGAACTTGTTCCATGGCCACGGGCTCGCCGTCCGCCGGGAGCACCCAGGCGCGGGTCAGCTCCGGACGGAAGATGCGCAGCACGGCGCCGTCGCCCGCGCGATGGGGGCCGAGCAGCGCGAAAGGATCCTGGTGCCGTCCGGCCACGAGGGCCTCGATCGCGGTTCGTGAGTTGACGTTCGTGCTGCTCATGAGCGTGACGCCCCCTTCGAGGCGGGCGTTTCCGCGATCAGCGCCCGAATCCCGGCCAGGGGAATGTCCAGCCAGTGCGGGCGGTTGGCCGCCTCGTACGCGAGTTCGTAACAGGCCTTCTCGAGCAGGAAGGCATCCAGCAGGCAGCGGGCATCCGCCTCGCGCTCCGGCCAGCTGCGGCAATCTCCGAGGTGTTCGCGGTACGCGGAGAAGAAGCGCGCCAACGCGGCGTCACGCCAGGCCAGGGCGTCTTCCAGCACGGCGTCGTCGTTGGCGGGCTGGCGGCCGATGTTCTTGTAGGCGGCCGAGTAAGCGGCATAGTCGAAGGAGCGTGCCATGCCCGCGACATCGCGCAGGGCCGAGGATTTTTCGCGCCGCTCCGCCAGGCTGCGCGCCGGCTCGCCCTCGAAATCGATGAAGTGGAAGTCCCGCTCCACCACCAGGACCTGGCCCAGGTGCAGGTCGCCGTGCAGGCGCGTCTTGAGCATCCCCGGCGTCACTCCGCCGGCGGCGTCGATTCTCGCGAGCACCTCGTCCTCGCTGGCCAGCACCTCGTCGGCGCGCTCGGCTGTCGCACCCTCCAGGCCGTCGCGCACGCGGCGCAGGGAGGCGAAGCCCTCGCGCGCCTGCTGCGCCGCCCGCTCCGCCCATCGTGCGAGGTCGGCCTCGCTGACGTTTTCAGGAGTGAACGCGGAGATCTCGGTGGGTCGCGCGAGCGCGCGATGCATTTCCGCGGTTCTCTGTCCCAGCCGCTCCACCAGCGCCAGGTTCTGTTCGTGGTCGAACTCGCCGCCGTGTTCATCGGGCTCGCTGTCGCGGGCCAGGGCGCGCCGGTCGAGCTCCCGGTCGAGGTAATCGGTCATGACCCGCCAGCCGTCCCCCTGGTTGAACAGGTAGGCCTGGGCGATGGCCATGAGCGTCTGCTCTCCGGAGGCTTCCTGCAGTTCCAGGCTGCCTAGCAGCGCCGGCGTGTTGGCGAAGCCCGCCTCGTGCGTGAGATAGCGGGCCATCTCGAGCTCCGGGTGGGTGCCTGCCGCGAGCTTGCGGAAGATCTTCAGCGCCACCCGGTCGCCGACGATCATCGACGTGTTCGACTGCTCCACGCCGAAGCGGCGGACTTCCGTGGTCTCGTCCAGCGGCAGCTCCGAAAGCGGCTCCCAGGCCTGCGCGCGGAACTCCCCGCCGTCTCCGTGTTGCATCGCCGCCAGGACGCTGCGGGCGAAATTGTCGTCCATGGTCGCATCCTGCAGCGCGCCCACGTGGCGGAAACGGCGTGTCTTGGCAAGGGTCCAGGCAAGCCTCGCGGAACCCGGGCGCAGCGCCCGCTCGTCCCAGGCGACGGACACCGGCAACTGGTAGCGGGTCGTGGTCTTGCCCTGGCGCACGCCCAGCACGAGCAGCAGCCACGGATCGGACGCTTCGCCCGGCAGGGCCACCGTGTGGTCGAGGCTGATTTCGTCGATGCGCTGGTCCTTGCCGGCGAACCAGCGATGTTTCGGCAGGTAATCCGGCAGGATCTCGGTCTCGAGCATCTTGCGGTTCTGCCCCGCGGTGATTTCTTCCAGCGACTTGCGCAGCACCAGCGTCAGGAAGCCGGGCATCGGTTCCGGGTGGTCCTGGTGCCAGTCGGGGGCATGGGCGCGGTCGAGCAGTTCGAACCAGAGAAAACCGTAGGCCGGCAGCGTCAACAGGTAGGGCAGTTCCCCGATCGGCGGGAATGCCGTCCTGCCGGACAACTCGATGGGAACGCGGCCGGCAAAGCGTGCCAGGTCCAGTTCCACCGCCTGGGCCGTGCGGGAGAGGTTCACGACGCACAGTACGGTATGGTCCTCGTGCTGGCGCAGGTAGGCGAAGATCTTCCGGTTGCCGGGGTAGAGGAATTCCAGGGTCCCGCGACCGAACGCACTGAATTCGCTGCGTACCTGGAGCATGCGACGCGTCCAGTTGAGCAGCGAACTGGAGTCGGCCTCCTGGCTCTCGACGTTGATCGCCTGGTAGCCGTAAAGCGGATCCTGGATCGTGGGCAGGTAAAGACGCTGGGGATGTGCGCGCGAGAATCCGCCGTTGCGGTCGAGCGTCCACTGCATCGGGGTTCGGACCCCGTCCCGGTCGCCGAGGAACACGTTGTCGCCCATGCCGATTTCGTCGCCGTAGTACAGCACCGGCGTGCCCGGCATGGACAACAGCAAGCCTTCCATCAGCTCGATCTTGCGCCGGTCGCGCTCCATGAGCGGCGCGAGGCGACGCCGGATGCCGAGGTTGATCCGCATGCGTTTCTCGGTGGCGTAGACCTCCCAGAGATAGTCGCGCTCGTCGTCGGTCACCATCTCGAGCGTCAGCTCGTCGTGGTTGCGCAGGAAGACCGCCCACTGGCACCCGTCGGGCACCTCGGGCGTCTGCCGGAGTATGTCGGTGATCGGATGCCGGTCTTCCATGGCCAGCGCCATGTACATGCGCGGCATGAGGGGGAAATGGAACGCCATGTGGCATTCGTCGCCCTGGCCGAAATACTCGGCGGTGTCCTCGGGCCACTGGTTGGCTTCCGCCAGCAGCATGCGATCCGGATAGTGGGCGTCGATTTCCGCCCGGATCTTGCGCAGCACCTCGTGCGTCTCGGGCAGGTTCTCGTTGTTGGTCCCCTCGCGCTCGATGAGATACGGGACTGCGTCGAGGCGCAAGCCGTCCACGCCGGCCTTCAGCCAGAAATGCAGCACGCCGAGAATGGCCTGCAGCACCTTCGGGTTGTCGAAATTCAGATCCGGCTGGTGGTGGTAGAAGCGGTGCCAGTAGTACTGCCCGGCCACCGGGTCCCAGGTCCAGTTCGACGCCTCGCTGTCGATGAAGATGATCCGGGTGTCCGTGTAATGATCGTCCGTGTCGCGCCACACGTAGAAGTCGCGCCAGGCGCTGCCTTTTTTCGCGCGTCGCGCTCGCTGGAACCACGGATGCTGGTCCGAAGTGTGATTGATCACGAGTTCGGTGATGACCCGCAGGTCGCGCCGGTGGCACTCCCGCACCAGCCTGCGGAAGTCGCGCATGGTCCCGTAAGACGGGTTCACCTCGCGGTACTCGGCGATATCGTAGCCGTCGTCGCGCAGCGGCGAGGGATAGAACGGCAACAACCAGACGGCCGTGACGCCGAGCGACTTCACGTAATCGAGCTTCTGTATGAGGCCCTCGAAATCGCCGATGCCGTCGTTGTCGGCGTCGAAGAAGGCCTTGATGTGCAACTGGTAGATGACGGCGTCCTTGTACCAGTCGGGTATGGTGCGATCGATCATTGAGAATTCCCGTGGGTTTGGCCGCCGGGGGGACGCAGCCGCCAGATCCGGACGGGCGATTCCGCGGGATCGAGCCGGATGTGCTGGATCTTTCCGTGCCAGGTGAAGCTGTGGCCGGCGAGCAGGTCCTCGACTTCGATGCTGGCGTCGTCCGGCAGGCCGAATTCCCACAGCGGCACCTCGAAGCTGGCTTCCTGCGGCCGGCGGTAATCCATGTTCGCCATGACCAGCAGGCAGTTGTCGCGCTCCGGCGTCGCCTTGAAGTAGTACAGGAGGTGCTCGTTCCAGGCGTTCAGGAACTGCACGTTGAGATGATCCCGTAACGCCGGGTTCTCCCGGCGCAGCGCGTTGAGCCGGCGGATCAGCGGCTTGATGTTGCCCGGACGATCGAAATCCCAGGCCTTGATCTCGTATTTCTCGCTGTCGAGGTATTCCTCCTTGCCCGGCAGCGGGGTCGCCTCGCAGATCTCGAAGCCGTTGTAGATGCCGTAGACACCCGACAGCGTGGCGGCCAGGGCGAGGCGCAGCTCGAAAGCCGGCCGCTCGTTGTCATGCAGGATTTCCGGGTTGATGTCCGGCGTGTTGACGAAGAAATTGGGGCGGAACACCTCGCGTTCCTCGCCGCTGGAGAGCTGCTCGAGGTACTCGCGCATCCCCGCCTTGGTATTGCGCCAGGTGAAATACGTGTAGGACTGGGTGAAGCCCAGCTTCGCGAGGCGCAGCATCACTTTCGGCCGTGTGAATGCTTCCGAGAGAAACACCACGTCGGGGTGCACGGCCCTGATCTCGCCGATGAGCCATTCCCAGAAGGGGAAGGGTTTCGTATGCGGATTATCGACGCGGAAAGTCTTCACGCCCTGTTCGATCCAGAAATCGAACACGCGCTTGAGTTCGAACCAGAGCCCCGGAATCGCATCCCGGTAGAAATGGACGTTGACGATGTCCTGGTATTTCTTGGGCGGGTTCTCCGCGTACTTGATCGTGCCGTCGGGCCGCCAGTCGAACCACTCCGGGTGGGCTTCCAGCCACGGGTGATCCGGCGAACACTGCACGGCGATGTCCAGCGCGATCTCCAGGTCATGGGCGTGGGCCGCCTCGACCAGGGCGCGGAAGTCCTCCAGGGTGCCGAGTTCCGGGTGGATCTCGGTATGGCCGCCTTCTTCCGCGCCGATTGCGTACACGCTGCCGGGATCCTGCGGCCCGGCATGCAGGGTGTTATTGCGACCCTTGCGGTGCGTGCGGCCGATCGGGTGAATGGGCGTGAAATAGAGCACGTCGAAGCCCAGGTCGCGCACGTAGGGCAGGCGCCGGATGACATCCCGGAAGGTGCCGTGGCGGCCCGGTTCGGGAGATTGAGAGCGCGGAAACATCTCGTACCACGCGGCAAATTTCGCCGCCGGCCGATCCACGCTGACCGCCAGGAGGCGCTCGTGCCGCGACAGGTTGCTGCGGGGCGCGGACTGGTCCATGAGCGCAAGGAGTTTCTCGCTCATCAGTGCCGAGTAACGGTCGCCGGGTGTCTCGATGGTGCCGATGCGTTGCACGGCGGCGGCGAGGTCGGAAGAGGCAGCCGCGGTCTGTGCGGCTTCCTTGACGAGGTCGGCGCCCTCGAGCAACTCGAGTTCGACGGCCTGGCCGGCCGCGACCTTCCTCGTCACCTCGTCGCGCCACGTGCGGAAGCGGTCGCGCCAGGCGATGACGCGGTATTCGAAGGTGCCCAGCCGGTCGACGGTGAACGTGCCTTGCCAGCGGTCGTTCGCGCCCTTCGCCATGCGCGCTTCGCGCCATTCGCCTGCGCCGGCTGCGCGGTACTGGACGGCCGCGCCGATCATCTCGTGGCCGTCGCAGAGAATGTCCGCAGTCACCTCCACGGTGTCGCCGATGATGCGCTTGACGGGGAAACGGCCGCAGTCCACCTGCGGGCTCACGTGCTCGATCGCGATGCGGTTTTCGGCCAGCGCCTCGAGCCGCGCGAGCTGGGCACTGCGGCTGCGGGGGCGCGGGCGGCGCGCCGGCGCTGCCGGCTGCAACCATAGCTGCACCGTGTTCGGCGGCAGTTCCACCGTACAGCCCGGGACCATCGCCTCATGGGCCTGGCCCGGGGTCGCATCCCGCCATTCACCGATGCCGGTGGCGCGCGTCACTTCCGCAGGATCGAGCAGCGCGGGGCGCGCCGGGTCGGGATTCAGCAGGATGACCGCATCCTGCCCGCCATCGCGCCGATGCAGGCCGACGACCGACGCATCGGGACTGGTGAAACGTCGTTGCGGGGCTTCCGTGCCGAGCACGGCGATGCGCGCCTTGAGACGGTTGGTGGCGGCGATGTGCCTGCTCAGGTCGAACGGCGCGGCGGCACGCTGGTCATCCCACTGGCCCGGCCGGCTGTCGCACACGTCGAGCGCCTGGGAGAAACCGTACTCGTAGCCCATCGGCATCATCACCCCGGCGGAGAACAGCGCCGTCCAGTCGTACTGGAAGGCATAGCGACGCTCGACTTCGGCGGGTTCCCGGCGGGCGAGTTCGGTGATCAGCCGGGGCGTGTCATGGCTCTCCGGAAACGCGATGCTCGGCGCCACGTGACGGAGGCGCTCGTATTGATCGAGAAGCCAGGGGGCACGGAAATCCCACCACTTCGCACTGTTGAACAGCAGGTCGAAACCGGCGGGCCCGAGCGCCTCGCTCTGTGATGGCGGACAGCCGAGCGTTTCTGCGGCGAACACCGTGGCGGGAGCGGCGCGGCGGATTTCGGCCAGGAGCCGGCGCCAGAACCCGGCCGGCACCTGGTAGGCGGCGTCGCAGCGAAAGCCGCCGGCCCCGCAAGCCGTGTAACGACCGGCGAGATCGGCCCAGAATGCGAGTTGCGCCTCGGTGTGTTCCGGACGGCCATAGTCGATGGCGGCGAGATCGTTCCACGTCACCATGCCCTGGGGCGCGGACGGATCCAGCGCGCCCGGGCTGGCGAGCTCGCCATCCGGGTGCCGGCGGAACCAGCCAGGGTGCGTCTCGACCAGCCGGGCGTCCTTCGCCGCGTGATTGATCACGAGGTCCACCATCACGCGCAGCCCGTTCTCGCGGGCGGCAGCGCAGAATTCGGTGAAGCGGCGATCCCAGGGCGCACCGTCTTCGCCAGCGACGACGGGATGCAACTGGTCGAAATCGCGAATGGCGTAGAGGCTTCCCGAGGCGCCGGGAAGGTGGAAGGGATTGATGTAGATCCAGTCGAACCGCATCCGTGCGATGCGGGGCAGATGCGCTGCCCAGTTGTCCATCGGTCCCGCCAGCAACGGGAACAGATTGTAGATACGCGGCGCTTGCGGTGCCGGCATTGATCCTCCGTGTGGCTGACGGCTCCCGCGCCCGCGACGGGGACTGGAAACCGGGTGCCGGTGACTCGGCAAGACATCGGCCGCAGGAAAAAAGCGCTGCGGCGACTCGATGATTCAAGTATAGGCAGCCCTCGGCATTTTGCCGGGGCGATGCAAGCAGGGGATCAACTTGACTTGAAAAACAACGCCTTGAGGACGTTGCTGCAATGCCGCAGGCGATGCCGCCCGAACACACGGGACGTGGGGGAGAGAGATCCCGGTCCGGCGTGGTCCGCCGGGACGGGATGCGTTGCTAGCCCTTCTTGGCCCGCTTCGCCGCGCGCTTCTCTTGCGCGGTCTTGGCGGGCTTTTTCTTGGTTTCCTTCTTGCGATCCTGGCCCTTGCTCATGTTCGTGTCTCCTGTCGCGGCATACCTGATCGGTCGCTCGTCGCAGCGACGAAGCGCTCGACCGCAGACTTTACGCCTGCGGAACCTCCCGGGGAATGAGGCGGTCTGATTTGGTCGGTATCGCGACCCCTGTGATAATGTTCCGCAGCCGAACCTGCCGCCACGTGAGAGCCGATGACCCCCAGCCGACGGATATTGCTTTGCAGCCTGCTCGCCGTGTTCGTCGTCGGCTGCGGCCAGCCGGATGCAGGCCGCGGGGATGCCGCGGCGCCCGTTGGCGGCCAGAGCGGGACTGAACTCGCCGCGATGCAGGTCCTGCATCGAGGCAACGGGGCCGAACCCCAGTCGCTCGATCCGCACAAGAGCGAAGGCGTGCCGGAGTCCAACCTGCAACGGGACCTGTACGAAGGGCTGACCAACGACTCGGGCGTGGCCGGGCTGGAGCCGGGGGCTGCAAGTTCCTGGGAGATCAGCGAGGACGGCCTGGTCTACGTCTTCAAGATGCGGGAGGACGGCCGCTGGTCGAACGGCGACCCGGTCACGGCGCATGACTTCGTCTACGGGCTGCGACGCTCGGTCGATCCGGCGACGCTGTCGAACTACAGCATCATGCTACGGCCCATCCTCAATGCCGAGCAGATCATCGCCGGGGAACTGCCGCCCGAGGCGCTCGGCGTGCGCGCCATCGACGACATGACCCTGGAAATACGGCTCAACGGGCCGACGCCTTATTTTCTCGGCGTGCTGAACCACTCGGCGAGCTATCCCGTGCATCGGCCCAGCGTCGAAAAGTACGGCGATCGCTGGGCACGGCCCGGCCGGCTGGTATCGAACGGCGCGTATCGGCTGCGTGACTGGGTGATGCAGTCGCATATCGTCCTGGAGCGCAACGAGCACTACTGGGACAACGAGAACACGACCATCGACGAGGTCTGGTACTACCCGATCGAGAACCAGTCCACTGAGTTGCAGCGCTACCGGGCCGATGCGCTCGACATGACTTACGACCTGCCGTTTAGACAGCTGTCGTGGATCCGGGAAAACCTTCCGGATGAACTGGTGATCAGCGAATACCTCGGCATTTATTACTTCGGGCTCAACGTGACCCGGGAACCCTTCAAGGACAATCCCGAGCTGCGGATGGCGCTCAATCTCGCCGTGGACCGGGAAATCCTCACCCGCCAGGTGACCACCGCCGGCGAGATCCCCGCCTACGGCTGGGTGCCCAACACGGCCAATTACACGCAGTACGTTCCCGAATGGGCGAGCTGGACGCAGGAGGAGCGGGTCGCCGAGGCGCGACGGCTTTATGCCGCCGCGGGCTACTCGACCGAGCAGCCGTTGCGCCTGCAGATTCTCTACAACACGCACGAGAACCATCGCACCATCGCGGTGGCGGTGTCATCCATGTGGAACGAGGCGCTGGGCATCGAGACGGAACTGGTGAACGAGGAGTGGAAGGTGTATCTCGAGACCCGCCGCCTCAAGGAGAACACCCAGGTGTTCCGCGCCGGCTGGATCGGCGATTACAATGACGCCTTCAATTTCGCGGAGATCATGCACTCCGACAGCGGGTTGAACGATTCAGGCTGGAAAAATGCCGAGTACGACGCATTGCTCGCCCAGGCCGCCGCCGAATCCGACATGGAGAAGCGTGCCACCTATCTCGGCCAGGCAGAACGCGTCCTCATCCATGACACGCCCCTGATCCCCTTGTATTTCTATGTCACGAAACGGCTGGTCAAGCCCTGGGTCGGCAATTACAGGCCACACATCCAGGATTTCATCCTCACCAAAGACCTGAAGATCCTGGCGCACTGATGAGGCGCGCGACGATAGCAGGCATGGATCGCCACGGGAGAGCCGCGTGCTGCGCTATGCACTGACCCGATTCGTCGGCGCCATCCCGACGCTGTTCATTCTCATCGCCGTGGCGTTTTTCATGATCCGCGCGGCGCCGGGCGGACCCTTCGACGCGGAGAAGGCGCTCCCCGCGGAGATCGAGGCCAACCTGCGCGCCGCCTACCACCTCGATGAACCGCTGGTGCAACAGTTCGGCCGCTACGTCTGGAACATCGTGCGCGGCGATTTCGGGCCGTCCTTCCAGTACAAGGACTTCACCGTGACGGAGCTGATCGCGGCGGGTTTCCCGGTGTCGCTGCGGCTCGGCGGTTCCGCCATGCTGCTGGCGCTGCTGGTGGGCATTTCAGCGGGCACCATCGCGGCGCTGCGCCAGAATTCGCGGACCGATCACGCCGTCATGGCCGTCTCGATGACCGGCATCTCGATTCCCAACTTCGTCATGGCGCCGTTGCTGATCCTGTTCTTCGCGGTGTATCTCGGCTGGTTGCCCGCCGGCGGCATCGGTGACGGCAGTTGGCGACACATGATTCTCCCCGTGGTATCCCTCGCGCTGCCGCAGATCGCCTACATCTCGCGGCTGACCCGCGGCAGCATGATCGAGGTACTGCGCAGCAACTTCGTTCGCACCGCGCGCGCCCAGGGATTGCCCGAACGCACCGTCGTCCTGCGCCATGCGCTGAAGCCGGCGTTGCTTCCCGTGGTGTCGTACCTCGGGCCCGCCACCGCGGCCGTGATCACCGGCTCCGTGGTCATCGAGCAGATTTTCGGCGTCCCCGGGCTGGGTCGCTATTTCGTGCAGGGCGCGCTCAATCGCGATTACACGCTGGTCATGGGGGTGGTCGTGTTTTACGGCGCCCTGATCATCCTGTTCAACCTGCTGGTCGATCTCGTCTATGCCTGGCTCGATCCGAAGGTGAAATACGCATGAACCGCGAGATGCCGCTCGCCACGGTGCCGGCCGGCAAGCCGGATGGCGGAATCGAGCCCGTGAAGGGCCGGAGCCTGTGGGTCGATGCCTGGAACGTGCTGCGCCGGAATCGCGCGGCAGTGGTCGCCGGCGGGCTGATTCTTTTCATGGGGGTGGCCGTGATCGTCGGGCCCTGGCTGTCGCCCTGGGCCTACGACCACACCGACTGGGCGAACACCTCCATCGGTCCCGACTGGGAGAGCCGCCACTATTTCGGCACCGATGCGCTGGGCCGCGACCTGTTCGTGCGCACCCTCTACGGGGGGCGGATCTCGCTGATGATCGGCGTGGTCGCCACGCTGGTGAGCCTGTTGATCGGCATCAGCTGGGGGGCCACCGCGGGCTATCTCGGCGGGCGCGTCGACCACGTCATGATGCGCATCGTCGATATCCTCTATGCCATGCCTTTCATGTTCTTCGTGATCCTGCTGATGGTGTTCTTCGGCCGCAACATCATCCTGATTTTCGTCGCCATCGGCGCGATCAACTGGCTCGACATGGCGCGTATCGTGCGCGGCCAGACGCTGTCTTTGAAGCACAAGGAGTTCGTCGAGGCGGCCGAAGCCCAGGGCGTGGCCACCTTCAACATCCTGCGCCGCCATATCGTGCCGAACCTGCTCGGCGTGGTGGTGGTGTACGTGACGCTGACGATCCCGCAAGTGATCCTGGTCGAGAGTTTCCTGAGCTTCCTCGGACTCGGCGTGCAGGAGCCGATGACGTCCTGGGGCGCGCTGGTGAACGAAGGGGCGCAGGAAATGGGCACTGCGCCGTGGATGCTGGTGTTCCCGGCGGTGTTCCTCGCGGCGACGCTGTTCTGTTTCAATTTCGTCGGGGACGGGTTGCGCGACGCGCTCGACCCCAAGGACCGCTGATGTCATTGCTCACCGTCGAGGGCCTGAACGTACGTTTCCAGACGCCGGATGGCGAGGTCCACGCCGTGCGCGATCTCGGCTTCGAGCTGGCGCGCGGCGAGACGCTCGGGATCGTCGGCGAATCCGGCTCGGGCAAGAGCCAGTCGATGATGAGCCTGATCGGCCTGCTGGCCTCGAACGGCCGCGCGGAAGGCTCGGCGCGCTTCGACGGGACCGAGCTGATCGGCATGCCGCTGGGCCCGCTGCGCAAGGTGCGGGGCCGGCGGATCGGCATGATCTTCCAGGACCCGATGACCTCGCTGAACCCGTACATGACGGTGTTCGACCAGATGTCGCAGGTGCTGGTCCACCACGAGCGCCTCAGCCGCAAGGAGAGCCGCAAGCGCTGCATCGAGCTGCTTGACGCGGTCCATATCCCCGAGGCCGCCAAGCGGATGGACATGTATCCGCACGAGTTCTCCGGGGGGATGCGCCAGCGCGTGATGATCGCCGCGGCCATGCTGTGTCGTCCCGACCTGCTGATCGCCGACGAACCCACCACGGCGCTGGACGTTACGGTGCAGGCGCAGATTCTCGAGCTGATGCGTGACGTGCGCCGCGACTTCGGCACCGCGATCATCCTGATCACTCACGATCTCGGCGTGGTGGCCGGGTTGTGCGAGCGCGTGCTGGTCATGCACGGCGGCGAGGAAAAAGAGTCCGGTCCGGTGGATGACATCTTCTACCGGCCGCAGCATCCGTATACCCGCGCGCTGCTCGCCGCCGTGCCGCGACTCGACCAGGCGGAGATCAGCCGGCTCGCGTCGCTGGACGAAGCCGACGGGGAATCCGCGGTCGAGCAGGCGCTCATCGAGCGGCGCGAACCTGACCTCGATGCGCCGCCCCTGCTCGATGTGTCCGACCTGCACGTGCACTTCAGGCTGGCGCCGGAGACGATCCTCGGCAAGACACGCGTGCTGCGTGCGGTCAACGGTGTCGAGCTGGCGCTGCGGCCCGGGGAGACCCTCGGCGTGGTGGGGGAGTCGGGTTGCGGCAAGTCCACGCTGGCGCGTGCGGTGCTCAGGCTCGTTCCCGCCACCAACGGGCACATCAGCCTGCTGGGGGAGGAGATCACCGGCAAGGACAAGAAGGCGATGCGCATCCACCGGCGCGACATGCAGGTGGTGTTCCAGGATCCGCTGGCTTCGCTGAACCCTCGCATGACCATCGGCGACATCGTCGCCGAGCCCGTGTGGACGCATTTTCCGTCCACGCCGCGACGCGAGGTGCGACAGAAGGTCGAAGCGATTCTCAGCCGCGTCGGCCTCGGCCCGGAGCACGTCAACCGCTATCCACACGAGTTTTCCGGCGGGCAATGCCAGCGCATCGGCATCGCGCGGGCCCTGGTGCTCGAGCCGAAGCTGGTGATCTGCGACGAGCCGGTCAGCGCGCTCGACGTGTCCATCCAGGCGCAGATCGTCAACCTGCTGATGGACCTGCAGGCGGAAATGAACCTGTCCCTGGTATTCATCGCCCATGACCTCGCGGTGGTGCGCCACATCAGTCACCGCATCATGGTCATGTACCTCGGGCGGGTCGTCGAGGTGGCCGACCGCGTCGCGCTGTATGAAAGACCGATGCATCCCTACACGCAGGCCCTCATCCGGGCTGTGCCGATCCCGGACCCCGAGCTCGAGCGCAACAAGCCGCACGCCCCGCTGCAGGGCGACCTGCCGTCGCCGGTCGATCCGCCGTCCGGCTGTGCGTTTCGCACGCGCTGCCCCATCGCGGTCGGCCGTTGTGCCGTCGAGACCCCTGAGCTCAGGCAAGTGGGCGATCACCTGGTCGCCTGTCACGAGGTCTGAGGTGTCGGTGTCATGAAAAAGCCGGCCCTCTGGACCGTTACCGTGCTGCTGTTCGCAGTCGCCCTGTATTTCGGCGTCGGCGCGATCAGCCAGGAGGCCGAGCGGTTCACGCCGCAGCGTTTCGCCGCCCTGCAGGCGCAGGACGCCCTGGTGCTCGTCGAGATTCACGCCACCTGGTGCGTCACCTGCCGGCGCCAGCGCGAGATCGTGCGGCGCTACCGCGAAGCGCATCCCGGGGTCGACCTGGTGCTGCTGAGCATCGACTTCGACACCCAGAAGTCGGCCGTCGAGGCCCTCGGCGCCCGTTACCAGTCCACCCTGGCGCTGTATCGCGGTCGCGAACGTCGCTGGTACGCCGTCGGCGAAACGCGCGAGGAAGTGATTTTCGCGGCGCTGAACCAGGCGGCCGGGAGCGCGGACGGTCGCTAGACCCCTGCCGGGCTAACTCAACACCGCCCCCCGCGACGCACAGCTGACGAGGCGGCCGTACTTGCCCAGCACCGTGCCGGGCTTCTCGCCCGCCGGGGGTCGCCAGTGGGCGAGGCGCTTCTCGAGTTCGGCGGGATCGATCCGCAAGGTGATCTCGCGGCGCCGGGCATCGATCTCGATCTCGTCGCCGTCCTCCACCGCGGCGATCGGCCCGCCGGCGGCGGCTTCCGGAGCGACATGGCCGACCACGAAGCCATGGCTGCCGCCGGAGAAGCGTCCGTCGGTGATCAGCGCCACGGAGTCGCCCAGCCCGCGGCCGATGATGGCGCCGGTGGGGGAGAGCATCTCCGGCATGCCCGGTGCCCCTTTCGGGCCGAGATAACGGATCACCACGACGTCACCGGCGACGATTCCGCCCGCGAGGATGGCCTGCAACGCGTCCTGCTCGCTGCCGAAGACCCGTGCCCGGCCGACGAATCGCTCGCCTTCCTTGCCGCTGATCTTGGCGACGGCGCCGGCGGGCGCGAGGTTGCCCTTGAGTATCACGAGGTGGCTGTCCGGCTTGATGGGATTGTCGAGGCTCCGCACGATGTCCTGGCCGGCCGGGTAGGGCGCCACGTCCGCCAGGTCCTCGCCGAGGGTCCGCCCGCTCACCGTCAGGCAGCCGCCGTGCAGCAGGCCGGCGTCGAGCAGGGTTTTCATCAGCGGCCGGATCCCGCCGATCTCGATCAGTTCGGACATCAGGTAGCGGCCGCTGGGCTTGAGATCGGCGAGCACCGGGACGCGCGCGCCTATGCGGGTGAAGTCATCGAGTTCCAGCGGTACGCCGGCCGCGTCGGCGATGCCGAGCATGTGCAACACGGCATTGGTCGAACCGCCGAGGGCGATGGTCACCGTGATGGCGTTCTCGAAGGCTTCGCGCGTGAGGATGTCGGACGGCTTGATGCCCTTCGCCAGCAACTCCAGGACGGCGGCCCCTGCGCGACGGCAGTCTTCCGCCTTCGCGTCGCCGACGGCCTCCTGGGCGGAACTGTTGGGCAGGCTGAGCCCGAGCGCCTCGATGGCCGAGGCCATGGTATTCGCCGTGTACATGCCGCCGCAGGAACCCGGGCCGGGGATCGCCGTGCGCTCGACCTCGCCGAGTTCCGCATCCGAGACGGTCCCCCGTGCGTGCCCCCCGACGGCTTCGAACACCGAGACGATGTCGCGCCGCTTCGCCCCCGGGCGAATGGTGCCGCCGTAGACGAACACCGCGGGCCGGTCGAGACGCGCCATGGCCATCACGCAACCCGGCATGTTCTTGTCGCAGCCGCCGATCGCAACGAAGCCGTCGAAACCCTCCCCCGCGACCACCGCCTCGATCGAATCGGCGATGATTTCGCGTGACACCAGCGAATAGCGCATCCCAGGGGTGCCCATGGAGATGCCGTCCGACACGGTGATGGTGTTGAAGATCACGGCCTTGCCGCCGGCGGCATTGGCGCCGGCGGCAGCTTCGCGGGCCAGGCCGTCGATGTGCATATTGCAGGGAGTGAGCTCCGCCCAGGTCGACGCGATGCCCACCTGGGGCTTGCCGAAGTCGGCATCGGTGAAGCCCACGGCGCGCAACATGGCCCGGCTCGGGGTCCGTGTCACGCCGTCCACGACGGGGCTGGAATACCTGCGGGAGCGTTGGTCACTCATGGTGAATTTTCTTCCTTGCAAGATAAGGTGCGTATGCATCCCCGCGGAGCCCCACGGGGCACTGGCGGCGGGCCGAACGAAAGATTACGTGAAAAAAAGGGTTGACACGACGGAAAGTATCATGATTAGAATCCGCCCAAGTTGAATGCATCGCAGCAAGCGTCACGGAAAAAATGAACAACGGCAAGACCTATCGCGGGATGAAGAAGAGGGAGCGGCTGACCGCCGTCGCCCGCCCGCTCGCGCGTCTTTCCCTGCGACCCGTCGACATGCTTCTTGGCCTCATTATCGTGATTCTCGTACTTGGGAAGAGCGGGGTCATGGTTTAGGAAGGCGAAGCAGCAGCAAACAACCGAACCATAGAACCCCGCAACCGAAAGGCTGCGGGGTTTTTCGCTTTAAGGACCGGAAAAAAGGCAATGAATATGAAGATCTACGTCGAATCGGATGTCGAGCAGGGGAATGCCGGGGTGTCCCGCATCGCCGTCATCGGCTATGGCAGCCAGGGCCGTGCCCACGCGCTGAACCTGAAAGACAGCGGTTTCGACGTCACCGTGGGCCTGCGCCCGGGCGGCGCCAGCTGGCAGAAGGCCGAGGCCGACGGCCTGCGCGTGAAGTCGCCGGCCGAGGCGGCCGAGGGCGCGGATATCGTCGCGGTGCTGGTGCCGGACATGGCCGCTCCGGGGGTCTGGCGCGCCATCGAGTCCAGCATCAAGCCCGGCGCGGCGGCCCTGTTCGCGCATGGCTTCAACATCCATTACGGCTCGATCAAGGCGCCGGAGAGCATCGACGTGATTCTCGTCGCGCCCAAGGGGCCGGGAGCCCTGGTGCGCCGCCAGTTCGAGGAAGGCCGCGGCGTGCCCTGCCTCATGGCGGTGGCCCAGGACGCCACGGGGCGCGCGAAGGCGCGGTGCCTGGCCTATGCGCACGGCATCGGAGGGACGCGCGGCGGGGTGCTGGAGACGACCTTCGCCGAGGAGACCGAGACAGACCTGTTCGGCGAGCAGGCGGTGCTGTGCGGCGGCGTCACGGAACTGGTGGTGCAGGGCTTCGAGACCCTCGTGGAAGCCGGCTACCAGCCCGAGGTCGCGTACTTCGAATGCATGCACGAGCTGAAGCTGATCGTCGACCTGCTCCACGAAGGCGGGATGGCGAAGATGCACCAGTTCGTCAGCGACACGGCCAAGTACGGCGACCTCAGCCGGGGGCCGCGGATCGTCAACGAGGAAACCCGGGAGCGCATGCGCGAAGTGCTGGGCGAGATCCGTGACGGCACCTTCGCCCGCGAGTGGCAGGCCGAGCACGAGGCCGGCCTGCCGAACTACAAGGCGATGCTGTCGGCCGACCTGAACCACCCGGTGGAGAAGGTCGGCCGCGAGCTGCGTGCGCGCATGTCCTGGCTGAAGTCGGACAAGCAGGCCGCCGCATGAGCAGCAAGGGCGCAGAACTGGTGGTCCGCGCCCTCGAACAACAGGGCGTCGAGCACATTTTCGGCTACCCGGGCGGCGCCATCATGCCGGTCTACGACGCCCTGCTGAATTCCCCCATCAAGCACATCCTGGCGCGCCACGAGCAGGGTGCGGCGCTCGCCGCCGACGCCTACGCCCGGGTCACGGGGCGCCCTGCGGTCTGCATGGCCACCTCGGGACCGGGCGCCACCAACCTGGTGACGGGGATCGCCAACGCCTTCATGGACTCGGTGCCGCTGGTCATCATCACCGGCCAGGTGCCGACCGTCGTCATGGGCACCGATGCGTTCCAGGAGGTCGACGTGTTCGGCATCACCATGCCGATCGTCAAGCACAGTTTCATCGTGCGGCGCGCAGAGGACATTCCGCGCACCATCGCCCAGGCTTTCCAGATCGCGGCAGAGGGCCGCCCCGGCCCGGTGCTGGTCGATCTGCCCAAGGACATCTCCAACGCCGTTCCCGGCGCCACGTCGATCTTCGAAATGCGCCGCAGCCAGCATGATTCGCCGGATCCCGCGCAGCTGGAAATCGCCCGCGAGCTGATCCGGAACGCAAAGCGGCCGGTGCTCTACGGCGGCGGCGGCATCCCCATGGCCGGGGCCGTGGACGCCTTCCGCGCCTACGCCCGCGCCAGCGGCATCCCGGTGGTCCTGACGCTGAAGGGGCTGGGCTCGGTGCCGACGCGCGACGAGAATTTCCTCGGCATGCTGGGCATGCACGGCAACCGTGCGGCCAACCAGGCGATCCAGGAGTCCGACCTGCTGATCTGCATCGGCGCGCGCTTCGATGATCGTGCCACCGGGCGGCTGGACGGTTTCGCCCCCAAGGCCAGGGTGATCCACATGGATGCGGATCCCAGCGAGATCAACAAGCTGCGTCATGCTGACGCGGGCCTGCTGGGCGACCTGCTGGAATCGCTGGCCGCCATGCCGACGGAGTTGTCGATCGAGCCGTGGCGTCGCTGGTGTGCGGAGCGCAAGGCGGAGCATGCATGGCGCTACGACGCCCCGGGCGAGTACATCTACGTGCCGGACATGCTGCGTCGCCTGACCGACGCGGCGCCGGACGTGACGATCGCCTGCGACGTCGGCCAGCACCAGATGTGGGTGGCGCAGCACTGTCATTTCGATCGTCCCGAGCAGCACCTGACGAGCGCGGGACTGGGCACCATGGGCTACGGCGTGCCCGCCGGCATCGGCGCCTGCCTGGCGCGCCCCGGCGCACGCGTGGTGACGGTCTCGGGCGACGGCTCGATCATGATGAACATCCAGGAGCTTGCGACCATCAAGCGTTACGGCCTCGACCTGAAGATCCTGCTGGTGGACAACTCGTCGCTGGGCATGGTCCGGCAGTGGCAGCAGCTGTTTCACCAGGAGCGCTACAGCGAAGTGGACCTGTCGGACAACCCGGATTTCGTCGAGGTTGCGAAGTCCTTCGGCATCCCGGGCTTTCGCATCACCCGCCGGGACGAGGTCGACGGCGCGATTCGCCGCCTGGTGGAAACCGAGGGGCCGCTGCTGGCCCATGTCTGTATCGATCCGAAGAGCAATGTCTGGCCGCTGGTGCCGCCGGGCCAGAGCAATGACGTCATGATGGAGGAGTTGAGCGCATGAACCACACGCTGCGAATGACCATTCAGAAAGTCGAGGGCGCGATCATTCGGCTGTTGGGACTCATCGAGCGCCGCGGCTTCTCGGTGACGGGAATGAACGCGCACGCCGACGAGGCGGCCCAGCGGGTGGAGATCACGGTGCATGTGAACTCCTCGGGCCGCTCCATCGAGACGCTGGCGAAACAGATCGAAAAACTCTACGACGTGCACAGCGTCGCCTGTCTGACGGCTGCCGAGCCGCGGCCCGTATTGAAGGAGAGCGTCGCATGTTGACCAATGGATCCCTTGCCCTCGAGAGTCTCGAGGGCGACACGCCGCGGGAGACCCCCTTGTCTGCCGTACCCGCGCGGGCCCAGGCCCGCGAGTTGTCGGTCAAGCTGGACGATGTCCAGCAAGCCATGCTGGTCGTGAAGGAACACCTGGCGCCGACCCCACTGGTGAGCCACCCCTTGCTCAACAGCCGGGTCGGCTGTGACGTGTTCGTCAAGCTGGAGAACACCCAGAGCATCGGCTCGTTCAAGATCCGCGGCGGGTTGAACCTGCTCGCGCGGATGTCGGCGGAAGATCGCGCGCTCGGCCTTGTGACGGCGACCCGCGGCAATCACGGCCAGTCCATCGCCCAGGCCTGCAGGCTGCACGGGGCCCGCTGCACGATCTTCGTCCCGCGCGGCAACAACCCGGACAAGAACGCCGCCATGGCGGCGATGGGCGCGCACGTCATCGAGGTCGGGCACGATTTCGACGCGGCGATGATGGCCGCGGAGAAATACGCGGCGCGCACCGGCTCGAGGCTGGTGCATCCGGCACGCGACCTCGACCTGGTCGCGGGCGTGGGCACGATCGCGCTGGAGATGCTCGAACAGGCCGGCGGGGAGCTGGATGCCGTGTTCGTCCCGGTGGGCGGGGGGAGTATCGCGGCAGGCATGTCCGTGGTGATGAACGCGCTCAGCCCGCGCACCCGCGTGATCGGCGTGTCGGCGGAGAACGCCCCGGCCATGCACCATGCGTGGCACACCGGTGAATACCACCCCTTCGCCGCCACCGAGACGCTGGCCGACGGCCTCGCCGTGCGCGTCCCGGTGGACACGACGCTGGAGATCATGCGCCCGCTGCTGGACGGCATGGTGCTGGTGTCCGAGAGGGAGATCCAGGGCGCCATCCGCGCCTATGCGGAAACCATCCACCAGATGGCGGAGGGCGCGGCCGCCGCGGCGCTGGCCGCCGCGATCCGCCACGGGGAGTCGTTCCTCGGCCAGCGGGTCGGCGTCGTCCTGACGGGCGGCAACATCGACGCCGCGACCCTGCTGGGCGCGCTCGCCGGGGAGCGTCCCCGCCACGAGCCGCAGGCGATGCCGTATTTCCCGATCGGCGAGCTGTCCTATGGATACTGACATTGATCGGCTGATCGTATTCGACACCACGCTGCGCGACGGCGAGCAGGCGCCGGGCTGCAGCATGACCGATCGCGAGAAGGTGCGCGTGGCCCGTGCGCTTGCCGAGCTGGGCGTGGACGTCATCGAGGCGGGCTTCCCGGCGGCCTCGGACGGCGACTTCGAGTCTGTCAGGCTGGTGGCCCGCACGGTGCGGGGACCGATCATCTGCGGCCTGGCGCGCTGCGGCGGCAAGGATATCGAGCGCGCCTGGCAGGCATTGCAGGAGGCGGAACGCGCCCGGCTGCATGTCTTCATCGCCACCAGCCCGATCCACCGCCAGTTCAAGCTGGGCCTCAGCCGCGACGAGGTCCTGCGGCGAGCGGTCGAGGGCGTCCGGGCGGCCCGGGCCCTGTGCGCGGATGTCGAGTTCTCGGCCGAGGATGCGGCGCGCACGGAACCGGAATACCTCGCCGACGTCATCGCGGCGGTGATCGATGCAGGGGCGACCACGGTGAATATTCCCGACACGGTCGGCTACGCGGTGCCGGCGGAGTTCGCGGAGCGCATCGCCTACCTGCGTGAGAACGTCAGCGGCATCGAGCGCGCCGTGATCAGCGTGCACTGTCACGATGATCTCGGCATGGCGGTGGCGAACAGCCTCGCCGCCGTGCAGGCCGGCGCGCGCCAGGTCGAGTGCACCATCAACGGCATCGGCGAACGCGCCGGCAATTGCGCGCTCGAGGAAGTCGTGATGGCGGTGCGGACCCGGGCGGATCGCATGCCGGTGCGCACGGGCATCGACACGCGCCGGCTGGCTGCCACGAGCCGCCTGGTGGCGGCCGTCACGGGTGTCGCCGTGCCGCGCAACAAGGCCGTGGTGGGCGAGAACGCGTTCGCCCACGAGGCGGGTATCCACCAGCACGGCATGCTGCGCAACCAGGAGACCTACGAGATCATGCGCCCCGAAGACGTGGGTCTCGGGGGCAGCCGCCTCGTGCTGGGCAAGCACAGCGGCCGGCACGCCTTCCGCAGTCGTGTCGAGGCGCTCGGCCTGGCGCTGGACGAGGCGGAGCTCGACCGGGCCTTCATCGCCTTCAAGACGCTCGCGGATCGCAAGAAGGAAATCTTCGACGCCGACATCGAGGCTCTCGTGCTGCGCTCGGACGAAACCGGGCACGGGCCCTGGTCGCTGGCGGCGTTGCGGATCCGCTCCGGCGACGGGGCGCGCGCGTTCGCGGAAGTCGAATTGCAACATGTCGAGGGCACGGCCCGCCGTGAAAGTGCCAGCGGGGACGGCCCGGTCGAGGCCGCGTTCCGCGCCATCGAACGCGCGACGGGTATCGAGGCCGAACTGAAGAGCTTCGATATCCGCAACGTCACGGTGGGCGAGGACGCCCAGGGCGAGGCCGTCGTGACCATCGCGCAGGGTGGGCGCATCTGGCAGGGCAAGGGCTTCGACACCGATATCATCCAGGCCAGCGCGCTGGCTTTCCTGCAGGCCGTGAACCGGATCTGCGCCCGCCAGGGCGCGGATGCGGCGGCCTGAAGCATTTATCCATAACGATTGGCTCAGCCAACGGAGTATTAAAGTGGCGTCTCAGTTTCCCCGTTACATCTGGCAGAACGGCAGGCTGGTTCCCGGCGAAAATGCCACCACCCACGTGTTGTCCCACGCCTTGCATTACGGCTCGTCCGTATTCGAGGGTGTGCGCGTCTACAAGACGCCGGAGGGGTCGAGATCCTTCCGCCTGCGTGAGCACATCACGCGGCTGTTCAACTCCGCCAAGCTGTATCACATCGAGATCCCTTACACCCCTGCCGAGATCGAAGCGGCCTGCAACGAAGCCGTACTCGCCAACGATCTCGACAACGGCGCCTACATCCGCCCGGTGGTGTTCCGCGGTTTCGCCGGGCTCGGGCTGACCGCACCGGCGGGCTCGCCGGTCGAAGTGGCGATCGCCGCCATCCAGTGGGGCGCCTATCTCGGCGCCGAGGGCCTGCGCAATGGCGTAGATGTCTGCGTCTCGTCATGGCAGCGTGTGGCGCCGAACACGATCCCCGCAGGCGCCAAGGCGGCGGGCGGCTACCTGTCCAGCCAGCTGATCAGCATGGAGGCGAAGCGCAACGGCTACGCCGAGGGCATCGGCCTGACCACGGACGGCATGGTGGGCGAGGGCGCCGGGGAGAACCTGTTCGTGGTGAAGGACGGCAGGATCTACACGCCGCCCGCCGCCTGTTCGATTCTCGCGGGGATTACGCGGGACACCGTGATCACCCTGGCGCGCGCCGCCGGCTTCGAGGTGCACGAACAGCCGATACCGCGCGAGATGCTGTATTTCGCCGACGAGCTGTTCTTCTCGGGGACGGCCGCCGAGGTGACGCCGATCCGCTCCGTGGATCGCATCCAGATCGGCACAGGGTCCCGCGGCCCGGTCACCGAGGTGATGCAGGATCGTTTCTTCGGCCTGTTTTCCGGCAAGACTCGCGACGAGTGGGGCTGGCTGCAGCCGCTGACGACCCCGATGGAGACGCCGGTGGCGTCGGTGGCGGTATGACGGTGGAAGTCGATGTAGCGCCGCGCACGCTGTTCCAGAAGGTCTGGGACCGCCACATCGTCGTGCCGGAGACGACCGACACGCCGGCGGTGCTGTATGTCGATCTTCACCTCGTGCACGAAGTGACGTCGCCGCAGGCCTTCACGGTGCTGCGTGAGCGCGGCCTCAAATTGCGCCGGCCGGAGCGCACGCTCGCGACCGTCGATCACTCCGTGCCGACGGATGCGGCAAGCTGGAGCGCGGGGCTCGGCGATATGGATCCGGCTGCGCGCCACCAGGTGCGGATGCTCGGGGACAACTGCGGGCGCTCGGGCGTGCGGCTGTTCGGCGTCAACAGTCGCCGGCGGGGAATCGTGCACGTCATCGGCCCGGAGCAGGGCGCGACCCAGCCGGGCATGACCATCGTCTGCGGCGACAGCCACACGACGACGCACGGCGCTTTCGGCGCCTTGGCGTTCGGCATAGGCACGACGGAGGTCGGCCACGTGCTGGCGACGCAGTGCATCCTGCAGCGACGCCCGAAGACCTTCCTCGTCGAACTCGAAGGCCGTCGTCCGCCGGGCGTGACGGCCAAGGACGTCATCCTGGCGGTGATCGGCCGGGTCGGCGTCGGCGGCGGCACCGGCCATGTCATGGAATTCCGCGGCGCGGCCGTCACCGCGATGTCGATGGAC
Source organism: Wenzhouxiangella sp. XN24 (assembly GCF_011064545.1). NCBI lineage: Bacteria > Pseudomonadati > Pseudomonadota > Gammaproteobacteria > Chromatiales > Wenzhouxiangellaceae > Wenzhouxiangella > Wenzhouxiangella sp. XN24. Next base: position 27,548 of record NZ_JAAMFG010000028.1, on the reverse strand, counting down.
GAGCGCATGACCCTCTGCAACATGGCCATCGAGGCGGGGGCCCGGGCCGGCATGGTCGCGCCGGACGATACGACGTTCGAGTACCTCGCCGGTCGCCCGATGGCGCCGGCCGGCGCCGACTGGGACCGGGCGGTGGCCGACTGGCGCAGCCTCGCCTCGGATCCGGGCGCGCATTACGACAAGCAGGTCACAGTGGATGTGGCCGGCCTCGAACCGCAGATCACCTGGGGCACGGATCCCGGCATGGTGATGCCGATCAGCGGGATTATTCCCGAGCCCGCCGGGGCCGGGCATCGCAAGGCGCTGGAGTACATGGGCCTGCGCGCGGGCATGCCGATCGCCGGAAGGCCGATCGATGTCGTGTTCATCGGCAGCTGCACCAATTCGCGTCTCAGCGACCTGCGCGAGGCCGCGGCGGTGTTGCGCGGCCGGCGCGTGGCGCGCGGGGTACGCGCGCTGGTGGTCCCCGGCAGCCAGGAGACGCGGCTGCTGGCGGAGGCCGAGGGCCTGGACGAGGTGTTCATCGAGGCGGGCGCGGAATGGCACCAGTCGGGCTGTTCGCTGTGCATCGCGATGAACGGCGATCGCGCCGGCGCGGGCCAGTACGTCGTCAGCACCAGCAACCGCAATTTCGAGGGCCGCCAGGGCCAGGGCGCGCGCACCCTGCTCGCCAGTCCGGCGACCGCCGCCGCAGCAGCCGTGGCCGGGGTCGTCGCGGACCCGCGCACGCTGGACGACAGAGAGAGGCGCATCGCATGATCGAACCGTTTTCCGTGCTGCGATCCCGCACCGCCGTGCTCCCGGTGGAGAACGTCGATACCGACCAGATCATCCCGGCGCGTTTCCTCACCACGACCCAGCGCAGCGGCCTCGGCCGGCACCTGTTCGCGGACTGGCGCCGCGACGCCGGGAACCAGCCGCGCACGGATTTCGTGCTGAACCGTCCGGATACCGCGGGCGCTAGGATTCTCGTCGCCGGGCACAATTTCGGCTGTGGCTCCTCGCGGGAGCACGCGCCGTGGGCCCTGCTCGATTACGGTTTCCGTGTCGTGATCAGCACGGGCATCGCCGACATCTTCAGGAGCAACGCCCTGCGCAACGGCCTGCTCGCCATCGAGCTCGACGGCGACAGCCACGCCTGGCTGCTGGCCAATCCCGGCGCCGAGCTCGGTGTCGACCTGCGCAGCTGCGAGCTGCAGTTTCCCACGGGCGAAGTCGCCTCTTTCGAGGTGGAGCCCTTCGCCCGCCACTGCATGCTCCACGGGGTCGATCCGCTCGGCTGGCTGATCAGCCGCGAGGCGGATATCGCCCGCTTCGAGGAGGCGCGCGCATGCCGGGCGTGATCACGCTGCTGCCCGGGGACGGCGTCGGTCCGGAAGTCGTCGCGGGCGCGCGCACCGTGCTCGATGCCGTATCGCGACGCTTCGGCCACCAGTTCGAGTTCCGCGAAGCCGACATCGGCGGTTGCGCCATCGATGCCGGCGGCACGCCGCTGCCCGCCGAGACGTTGTCCGCCTGCCTGTCAGCCGACGGCGTGCTGCTCGGTGCAGTCGGCGGCCCGCAGTGGTCCGACCCGGCCGCGAGAGTGCGCCCCGAGCAGGGGCTGCTGGAACTGCGGCGGGCGATGGGAGTGTTCGCCAACCTGCGTCCCGTCGCCACGCATCCGGCCCTGTACGCGGCCTCGCCCCTGAAGGACCGCCTGCTCGCCGGGGTCGATATCCTGTTCGTCCGCGAACTCACCGGCGGCATCTATTTCGGCGACAAGACGCGCTCCGCCGATTCGGCCTCGGACCTGTGCAGCTATTCCCGCGAAGAAATCGAGCGCGTCGTGCGCCTGGCGTGCCGGCTTGCCAGCGGGCGCGGCGGTCACGTGACGTCCGTCGACAAGGCCAACGTACTGGAGACTTCGCGTCTCTGGCGCGAGACCGCCACGCGTGTCGCGAGGGATGAGTTTCCCGGGATCCGCCTGGAGCACGCCCTCGTGGATGCCGCGGCAATGCAGCTCATCCAGCAGCCGGCACGCTTCGACGTGGTCGTGACGGAAAACATGTTCGGCGACATTCTCACCGACGAGGCCTCGGTCATCACCGGCTCCATCGGCATGCTGCCGTCCGCGTCGCTGGCCGATTCCGGACCGGGGCTCTACGAGCCCATCCACGGTTCGGCGCCCGATATCGCCGGCCGCGGGATCGCCAACCCCTGCGGGGCGATCCTGAGCGCCGCGATGATGCTGCGCCATTCGCTCGGTCTCGAGGCCGAGGCGGCCGCGGTCGAGCAGGCGACCTGGGAGACGGTCGCCCGGGGGATCGGCACGGCTGATCTCGTGGCGCCGGGTGCGCCCGCGATCACGACCCGCGACATGGCGGCGACCATCGCCGCCGCACTGGACGACGACGCCGCGGTCCGCCGCGCCATCGCCTGAACGCCCGACGGGCTCACCAGGCACCAGAGGAAACAGTAAACCGCAAAAAACATACAGCAGCTGCAGCACTCATCGAGACCGGCGGAGGGACAGGCCCGACGATGCCGGGGCAACCTGCGGAACACGTTCCGCACTGGTGCCAAGTCCTGCGGGGAGCGCCACGGTCGAAACCGAGGCGGTCACCGGGAGATGGGTTGCCGGACGGCTCCGCCCGCCAGGCGAGGGGCAGGAGCACAGGCGATTCTTTCACCGGCGTTCTCCGCAGGGTCACCCGGGCCCTGAACGACGCGTATTTAAAGAGCAACATGGAGAACCTGGAATGAAGACACCCGCAACGGCGACGCGCGCCGTACGCACCGGCCTCGGCCGCGACGCCGAACACGGCGCCGTCGTGGCGCCGATCCACCTGAGTTCGAACTTCACCTTCGCCGGCTATGGCGACAAGCGGCGCTACGACTACACGCGCTCGGGCAACCCGACACGCGATGCGCTCGGCGAAGCGCTGGCCGGCCTCGAGGGCGGGGCCGGCAGCGTCGTCACGTGTTCGGGCATGGCGGCGATCACGCTGATCTGCCAGTTGCTCGAGCCGCACGACCTGTTGCTGGCGCCGCACGACTGTTATGGCGGGACTCATCGGCTGTTGTCTTCCCTGGCGGCCCGGGGACAGTTTCGCGTCACTTTCGTCAACCAGTCCGACGATTCATCGCTGGCCGAAGCGTTTGCCGCGCAGCCGCGCATGATCCTGGTCGAGACGCCGAGCAACCCCTTGCTGCGGATCACCGACCTCGATGCCGTTGGCCGGTTGTGCGCGGAGTCGGGCACGCTTTTCGTCGCGGACAACACGTTTCTGTCCCCCGGCTGGCAGCGTCCCATGGCGCACGGCGCGGACATCGTCCTGCACTCCACTACGAAGTACCTGAATGGCCACAGCGACGTGGTCGGCGGCGCGGTGGTTGCCCGGACCCGGGAGTTGCATGAGCGGCTCGACTGGTGGGCGAATTGCCTCGGGCTCACCGGTGCGCCGTTCGACAGCTTCATGACTTTGCGCGGCATCCGCACGCTGCATGCGCGGCTGCGCAGTCATGGAGAGAATGCCGGGGTGCTGGCAGAGTTGCTGTGCGGACATGCCGCCGTGAGCCGCGTCCACTATCCCGGGCTGCCCGGGCATCCGGGGCACGACGTGGCTCGCCGGCAACAGTCCGGGTTCGGCGGCATGCTCAGCTTCGAACTGGCGGGCGGCGAGCCCGCGGTGCGCGCTTTCCTGGACGGTCTCGAGCTGTTTTTCCTCGCCGAGTCGCTGGGTGGGGTCGAGAGCCTGGTCGCGCATCCGGCGTCCATGACGCATGCCGCCATGGATCCGGAAGCGCGCTGCGTCGCCGGCATCAGCGACGCCCTGTTGCGGTTGTCGGTCGGAATAGAGGACGCCGCGGACCTGGCGGCCGACCTCGAGGCGGCGCTGGAGCGCGCGCTCGGCGCTACGGAGAGGCCACTGGCGGCCGTGGCGGCAGGCTAGTACCCTTGATAACAGAGTGATATCATACTGACATCACCGGCTCATCGAGGGAAAAGCCATGGTTCAGGAAAGAGAATATCGCCCGCTGTCGGGCTGGTTGCCGCTGGTCGTCACCGCCGCGCTGCTGGTCGGCGGTCCCTGGTACTTCTTCCATGCCCTGCAGGCTGGCGCCTCCGGCTGGCACATCGCGAGCAGCCTGGTGATGTTGACGATCGGGTTCGCCATGGGCTTCGGCTTCATGGCGATCGCGCCAAATGATTCCCGTGTGCTGCTGCTGTTCGGCGAGTACAAGGGCTCGGTGCGTGCGTCCGGCTTTTTCTGGGTCAATCCCTTCTTCAGCAAGAAGAAGCTGTCGCTGCGCGTACGCAACTTCGAAACCGGCGCTCTTTCGACCCCGGAGAAGAAGGACGCCGCCGGCAAGATCGTGCAGGAGAAGACCAGGACGCACGGCCGGCCCTCCAAGGTCAACGATCGCGACGGCAATCCCATCGACATTTCCGCCGTGGTGGTCTGGCGCGTGGTCAACACCGTCGAGGCGCTGTTCGAAGTCGACGACTACGAGGACTTCGTTGCCGTGCAGAGCGAGGCCGCGCTACGCATTATGGCGAGCCGTTATCCCTATGACAGCGAGGATCACGAGATCTCGCTGCGCGGAGACACCAACAAGATCTCCGCACAGTTGCGCCAGGACATCCAGGAGCGGCTCGACAAGGCCGGTGTCGAGGTGATCGAGGCCCGCATCAGTCACCTTGCGTACGCCTCCGAGATCGCGGCGGCGATGCTGCAACGCCAGCAGGCGCAAGCCGTGGTTGCGGCGCGCACCAAGATCGTCGAGGGCGCGGTCGGGATGGTGCAGATGGCGCTCGACCACCTGGCGCGCGACCAGGTCGTGGAACTCGACGACGAGCGCCGTGCCGCGATGGTATCGAACCTGCTGGTGGTCCTGTGCAGCGACCGGCACACGCAGCCCGTGGTGAACACCGGCACGCTCTACAACTAGCCCGCACAGCGGGGAGCAAGCCGAGCCTTGGCCAAGCGCGACGCCTTTCTGTTGCGGATCGATCCGGAGATCCTTGCTGCCATGCGGCGCTGGGCCGAAGACGACCTGCGCAGCCTGAATGCCCAGATCGACTATGTGCTCCGGCAGAGTCTGCGTGATGCCGGCCGGATGCCCGCGCCGGGCAGCAAGGCGCGGGACCGGAACGCCGGGACGGGCGGCAGGAAATCCGGCCTGGACTGAGGTCGCCGCCAGGGCTTCACATGATGTGTCGCAGCGGTCATGCTGTCGGCCAAGATGACGAGAGATCCAGCGGACAATGCGCCCAGCCGCATCGCGGCAGCCAGGCGGATCGTGATCAAGATCGGCTCGGCGCTGCTCGTCGAGCGCGACAGCGGACGGCTCGACGCTGCATGGTTCGACAGCCTCGTCAGTGATATCGCCGCACTCCGGCGACGCGGCCAGGAAGTGCTCGTCGTGTCCTCCGGTGCCATCGCCCTGGGGCGCCGGCACCTCGGCCTGCGCAGCGGGCCGTTGCGCCTCGAAGAAAGCCAGGCGGCGGCCGCGGCCGGGCAGATCCGCCTCGCACATGCCTGGCAGTCCGCCCTGGCGGGCTACGAGATTCCGGTCGCGCAAATCCTGCTGACGCTCGGCGACACCGAGGAGCGCCGCCGCTACCTCAATGCGCGCGGCACGCTGGAAACCCTGCTGTCGCTGGGCGCGGTGCCGGTCATCAACGAGAACGACACGGTGGCGACGGAAGAGATCCGCTATGGCGACAATGACCGGCTCGCGGCGCGGGTGGCGCAGATGATCAGCGCCGATTGCCTCCTCCTGCTATCCGATGTGGACGGCCTGTACACGGCGGACCCGGCCCGCGTGCCGACCGCCCAGCGGCTGGCCGAGGTCCGTGCCGTGACGCCGGACATCGAGGCCATGGCCGGCGCCGCCGCGACCGAGTTCGGCTCCGGGGGGATGGTCACCAAGGTGGCGGCCGGACGGATCGCCTTGTCCGCCGGATGCCACATGGCGATCGCCTCGGGCCGCGTCCTGCACCCGGTGCGCGCTCTCGAGACGGGTGCGTCCTGCACATGGTTCATCGCCTCGGCCAATCCCGCCCGGGTGCGCAAGCAGTGGATCGCCGGCTCTTTGCAGCCGCGCGGTGAGATCGTGGTCGACGACGGCGCAGCCGCTGCACTGGCGGCCGGCAAGAGCCTGTTGCCGGCGGGGGTGGTGCGCGTCAGCGGTGATTTCAGGCGCGGCGACGCCGTACTGATCCGCGACCTGCGCGACCAGGTCCTGGCGCACGGCCTCTCGGCCTACGATTCGTCCGATGCGGCCCGCATCGTCGGCCTGCGCAGCCATGCAATCGAAGCCGTGCTCGGCTATCGTGGGCGGGAGGAACTGGTGCACCGGAACGACATGGCGATGGTGAGTCCGCATGGTTGACCTGATGGCGCGCGAAGACGAAGCCGACATCGAGCGCATGATGTCCGCGCTCGGCCGGCAGGCGCGTGCCGCCACCGCGAGTCTCGCCCGGGCGCCCGGCAAGGCGCGCGATGCCGCCCTGGAGGGTGCCGCCCGCATCATTCGCGAGCGCGCCCCGGGAATCCTCGCCGCCAATGCACAGGACATGGAACGCGCCGCCGCACGCGGCTTGTCGGGGGCCCTGCTGGACCGCCTGGCGCTGGACGAAGACCGCGTGGACGCCATGGCGCGCGGCATCGAAGGGATCAGGGCCTTGCCCGACCCGCTCGGCCGGGTGCTGGCCGAGTGGACTCGCCCGAACGGCCTGGTGATCCGGCGCGTGAGCGTGGCGCTCGGCGTGATCGGCATCATCTACGAGAGCCGGCCGAACGTCACCGCGGATGCCGGCGCACTGTGCCTGAAGTCCGGCAACGCGGTCATCCTGCGCGGCGGCTCGGAGAGCTTTGCTTCCAGCGAAGCGATTCATGGCTGCCTCGCCGACGCGCTGTCCGATGCCGGACTGCCGCGCGAGGCGATCCAGATGGTCCCCACCCGCAGTCGCGCCGCGGTAGGCCAGCTGCTCGGCGGCCTGGGCGGCTGTGTCGACGTCGTCGTGCCGCGCGGCGGTCGCAGCCTGATCGAACGCGTGCAGCGCGACGCGCGCGTCCCCGTCATCGGCCACCTCGAAGGCATCTGCCACGTGTTCGTGGAGCGTGGCGCCGATCTCGAGATGGCACGGTCGATCGTGCTGAACTCGAAGCTGCGCCGCACGGGGATCTGCGGCGCGGCGGAGACCCTGCTGGTCGATCGGGGTTGCGCGGCGACGCATCTCCGCCCGCTCGTGACGGCGCTGCTGGACGGGGGGTGCGCCGTGCGGGGCGATGCGGCGACCCGTGAGGCGGACCCGCGGGTCACGCCAGCCACCGAGGCCGACTGGCGTACCGAGTATCTCGACGCGGTGATTTCCGTCCGCGTCGTCGATGATCTCGAAGCGGCGGTACGGCATATCAACAAGTACGGCTCCGGCCACACGGAATCCATCGTGACCGCCAGCGCCTCGGCCGCGGCGCGGTTCCTCGCGGAGGTGGACAGCGCCATCGTCGTGCATAACGCCTCGACGCAGTTCGCGGACGGCGGGGAATTCGGCATGGGCGCGGAGATCGGGATCTCCACCGGGCGGGTTCATGCGCGTGGCCCGGTCGGCGCCGAGCAGCTGACGAGCTTCAATTACCGGGTCTCCGGTTCAGGCCAGGTTCGCTCCTAGGCGGGGGCGGCTTGCAGTATGTGCTAGGCTGGAGAGACCCCAATACGCATTCCCCCGGAGGAAAGGCATTGCGCAACGCCGTTGTCGCCGCGCTCGCGGCTGTGAGTTTCTTGTTCAATTTTGTAGCGCCTGCGCAGGCGCAGGAGGATGACGCAGTGATCCAGGACGGCAGCACCGTCAGCATCGAATACACCCTCAAGCTCGCTGACGGGTCCACCGCGGACACGAATGTCGGCGGCGAGCCGCTGGTCTACGTGCAAGGTGAGAAGCAGATCCTGCCCGCGCTCGAGGAAAAGCTCCTCGGCATGAAGGCAGAGGAGACCCGCGAGGTGACCTTGGAGCCCGAACAGGGCTACGGCCCGGTCCAGCCCGAGGGGATCCAGACCGTACCACTCGACATCATTCCGGAAGATGCGCGCCACGAAGGCGCCAGGCTGGTGGGGCAGGGCGCCCAGGGCGAGCCGATCCATGCCATGGTGAAGGAAGTGAAAGAGGACAGTGCGGTCGTCGATCTCAATCACCCGCTGGCGGGCGAAGTGCTGCATTTCGATATCAAGGTCGTGAAGGTCGAGTAATTTCGGCCCGGCCAACAGATGTTCGGGGAGCCGACAGATGAAACGCTGGAAGGATATCGCCGAGGCGATCAAGGATCTCCAGGACCAGGGCCAGCTCGACATCTTTGTCGGCGAGCACTCGGTCACCTTCGAGATCAGCGTGGATGACCAGGGCGTCTACATGACGATCTGTCCGCATTGCATCGGAGAGGCGGTCAATCTCGCCCTCGGCGGCGAGGAGCAGAGCGCCCCCCCGGATTGCGAATTGCACTGAGCAACGGCGCGCCTCGGCGGCGCGCCGGTGCTCAGATCCTGTAGGGCAGCACCGCGCGAACGGCCTCAGGATCGGCATCGGCGAGGTTCTTGGCGATTTCGGTGCTGAGGCGCTGGTGGGTGGCGGAAGACAGCGCCGGGCGGAGGTGACCGAGGAAACTCGGGTCCGAGACCAGCACCAGCCTGTCGAATGCGTCCTGCTTGCGGCCGTTCTCGATCGTCGTCGCCACTTTCTTGGCGAACCGTATCGTTTCCTGCTCGACGGGATCGATGCCCTGGCTCATGGCGTGCCGGCCCTGGCCCGCGCTGTCGAATGCGCGGCCGGGCCGGTCCGTGTTGATGTCGCGCGCCGGCGTATCGGCTTCGCTGTTCTCGAGTTGCTCCACCTGCTGCAAGGGGCCGTTGTGTTTTTCCTGCGTAAATATCCGGCATTTGCTGCTCGAAGCGACGACCACCCAGACCTTCTTCATAGCGTTCCTCACTTCGTGCTGCACTCGATTTCAGCGTAGTTATCCGGGGGCGCGATTTCCACCCGGGCAAGTGTGACGCGGTTCCTGCAGCATCCCGGCATGGTCTTGTAATCTTCAGCGATGATGTCCAGAATGCCTGTGCGAAAAGAGTTCGCTAGGAACAATGACTTACAGACGCTACTTAAGGCCCTGCATTTGGATTCTGCATGAGCGAAGAACCGTCGCCCGAAGCGGTCTCCCGGATCAGCGCTGATCTGGGGACGGCCCTGCGCAGGTCCCGGGCGGCTCCGTCCCGAGTAGGCCTCAACCCCGCTATCACCAAGGTGGCGGTGGACCTGCTCAATCTCGACCCCGAAAACGCCGAAAAAACCCTCAGCGAGTCGCTCGAGGTGATCCGTGAATCCATCGGTGCCGATTCCGTCTGTTTCGCGCTGCTGACCGACGACCTGCTCGCATTCGACCGCGTCAGTCACGCCTCCTCCGTGCTCGCGGGATGTCGTCCGGAACGCCTCGCCGGAACCCGCCTCGAGGATGTGGACTGGCTGAACAGCAAGCTGGGCCATATGCGCCTCGTGGAGATTCTCGATGCGCGCAGGCTGTCGCCCGCCCTCCTGGGCGAGACGCGGCTCCTCAACGAAATGGGCGCCGGCGCCGCACTGTTTGCGGGTCTCGATATCAACGGCCGGCTCGGGGGGGTGCTCGGCGTGTTGTCCGCGCGGCCGGTCGACAGCTGGCACGTCGATGTCTACCTGTTGCTGAAGCTCATCGGCGCCAGCCTGTCCGCGGCCTTGACGCGCCTCAAGCTCGGCCGGGAACTCGGGGATATCCACGAGCGCGAGGAATTGACGCGTTACGCCTCTAACGACGGCATCTGGGATTTCGACGTCGAAACCAACGCGATCCGTTTCTCGCCTCGCTGGAAGATCATGATGGGTTACGGTGAGGAAGAGCCGGACGAGGACATGCCGGACTGGCGACAGCTGGTGCATCCGGACGACATGGTTCGCGTGCAGGGCAAGATCCGCGATCACCTGGACGGCAAGAGCGAGCTGTTCGAGAGCGTCCACCGCATGCGCCATCGTTCCGGCGACTGGCGCTGGGTCATGAGCCGCGCCAAGGCGATGGTCGACGAAGAAGGACGGATGCTTCGCCTCGTCGGCGTGGAACTCGATATCACGGACCAGAAGCTCTACGAGGAAGCGCTGTTCCGGGAGAAGCAGAACGCGCAGATCACCCTGCAGTCGATCGGTGACGGCGTCATCACCACCGATTCCGACTGTCGCATCGAGTACCTGAACCCGGTGGCGCAGGAACTCACCGGGTGGAGCCTCGACGACGGCTCCGGCCGTGGCGTCGATGAGATCTTCCGCAGTTTCCACGAGGAAACCTGTGAGCCGATGGAGAACCCCCTGTCGGTGGCCATCCGGCGCGACCGGCTCTACAAGTCCATGCGCCCGACGCTGCTGATCCGGCGCGACGGTAACGAGCTTTACGTGGAGAGCTGCGCTGCGCCGATCCGCAACGACGTCGGCCAGGTCATCGGTGGCGTGCTCGTCTTCCACGACGTCAGCGAGGCGCGCGAGCTCAACCGCCGCCTGTCCTATCACGCGAGCCACGACATGCTCACCGGCCTGGTCAACCGCCGCGAGTTCGAGGCGCGCCTCGAGCGGGCGCTGAAGATGGGCCGGGCCCGCGAGGCCCAGTACGCGCTCTGCTACATGGATCTCGACCAGTTCAAGATCATCAACGACTCCTGCGGCCACATGGCCGGCGACGCGCTGCTCGGCCAGCTCGGCGCGCTGCTCAAGTCGAAGATCCGCTGGCGCGACACGCTGGCGAGGCTCGGCGGCGACGAGTTCGGCGTGCTGCTCGAGAACTGCACCCTGGACGAGGCCATCGAGACGGCCGAATCCCTGCTCAAGGCCGTGCAGGATTTCCGCTTCGTCTGGGAGGATCGCAGCTTCAGGCTCGGCGCCTGTGTCGGCGTGGTGCCCATCGCGCCCGAGTCCGCCAGCGTCGCGGAGCTTCTGACCGCCGCCGACAGCGCCTGCGCCGCCGCCAAGGAGTCGGGCCGCAACCGCGTGCAGACCTGGCAGGAAAACGATATCGACCTGATGCGCCGGCGACGCGAGATGCAGTGGGCCGCGCGCATCAACAACGCGCTGGAGGAATCTCGTTTCGAGCTGTTCCGCCAGTCGATCATGCCGCTGCAGGGCCAGTCCACGGGCGCACACTACGAACTGTTGCTGCGCATGCGTGACGAACAGGGCCAGATCATCGCCCCGGACATCTTCATCAACGCCGCGGAACGCTACGGCATCACGCCCAGCATCGACCGCTGGGTGATCGCGAACGCGTTCCGCTGGCTGGTGTCCGAGGCCGACGAGCGCGAGCGCCTCGTGATGTGCTCGATCAACCTGTCCGGCCAGAGCCTGTGTGACGACAAGTTCCTGCCCTTCGTGATCGAGCAGTTCGAGCGCAGCGGCCTGGACGCGAGCAAGATCTGCTTCGAGATCACGGAGACCGCCGCGATCGCCAGCTATTCGCAGGCCAACCGCTTCATCAATTCCCTCAAGGAACTGGGGTGTCGCTTCGCGCTGGACGATTTCGGCACCGGGCTGTCCTCCTTCGGTTACCTGAAGCACTTCCCGGTGGATTTCCTGAAGATCGACGGCAGTTTCGTCAAGGAGATCCTGCATGACCCGATCGACCGCGAGATGGTCCGCTCGATCAACGAGATCGGCCACCTCACGGGCAAGCAAACGATCGCCGAGTTCGTCGAGAACAAGGAGCTCATCACCATGTTGCGGGGCATGGGCGTGGACTATGCCCAGGGCTACGGGGTGGACGAGCCCCGCCGCATCATGGACCCGGAATTCTCAGTCCGCGAGATCCGCTGATTCCTCCCGCGCCACGGGCGCGACCCGCCTGCTAAGCTTCCCGGTATCAATTCACTCCGGGGAAGCAACATGACGATGCTTATTGTCGGCCTCGTGATTTTTTTCGGCGTTCACCTCGTGCGGGTGGTTGCACCGGATTATCGCGCCGCGATGATGACCAGGATGGGCACCTGGGGCTGGAAAGGCGTTTACGCCCTGGTGGCCCTGGTGGGTTTCGTCATCATGGTGATGGGTTATGCCGAGATTCGCTTCACGAGTCCGCAGTTGTGGGCGATGGATCCGCCGATCGTGCGGATGATCGTGTCCCTGCTGATGCTGCCGGCGCTCGTCCTGCTGGTCGCGACTTACGTGCCGGGCAAGCTGCGGACCATGGCCAGGCATCCCATGCTGATCGCCACCGCGCTCGGGGCCGCGTTGCATCTCCTCGTCAACGGGCGGCTCGCCGACCTGCTGCTGTTCGGCAGCTTCCTGCTCTGGTCGCTGGTGGTGCTCTACGATGCGTCCACCCGTCGGCCTCCGGTGGCGCCGACCGTGAAGTCTCCGGCCCTCGCCTGGGATGGCGTGGCGGTGGCCGTGGGCGGCTTCGCGTGGTGGTGGCTCGCCTTCGGCGGCGGGCACCTGCTGCTGTTCGGCATGCCGGTCATGCGCTGAGCCGGCAAGTCGCCGCGCGCAGCCGCGCGCGGCGACGTCCAGCCCTTAAGCGGCCTCCTGGCCGGCTGTCTTGTCCTTCTTTTCGAGCCCCGGGAAATCGTCCACGGCGATGGCCCGCGTCGTGATGTCCATGGCTTCGCGCACGAGTTCGGCCTCGGCCGCGTCGATGACGCCGTCCTTGATGCCCTTTTCGAGCACCGCCTCCATGTTCACCGTGTTGACGCTCGCACCGAAGGCCTTGGCCAGCTTGCGCTCGACCGGTTCGCCCGCGATGACTTTCTCCAGCGCCAGTTCCATGAGGCCCATGGGGTCCTCTTCACTGCGCTGGATGTACAGGCCGTCGGTGAGGCGGTCGCGCGTGGCCGAGGGGCTCAGCAACAGCTTCGCGACCTCGTGGCCGAGCCGGTCGGACGCGCCGCGGAAGCGCCGCCCCAGCGGCAGCACGAAGGGCCGCAGCAGCGGGCCGACACCGGCGACAGGGAAATTGCGCAGGATGCCGTCGAGGCGCTCCTCGATGATGGCCAGCGAGTCGTCCAGCGCCCAGCACACGATCGGCAGGTCCTCTTCCGGCCGGCCGTCGTCCTCGAAGCGCTTGAGCACCGCCGAAGCCATGTAGAGGTGGCTGAGGATGTCGGCGAAGCGTCCGGAGATCTTCTCCCGCCGCTTCAGGTCGCCGCCCAGCGTGAGCATGGCGACGTCCGCGAGCAGCGCGAAGGAGGCGCTCATCCGCGTGAGTCGCGTCGCGTAGGCGGAGGTGGGACCGAGATCCGGCGCCGGCGCGAGCCGCCCGCCGGTCACGGCGAGCACGAGCGAGCGCACGAGATTGCTGATGGTGAACCCCACGTGGGCGAAAAAGGCGTCGTCGAAGGCCTTCAGACCGGCCTGTTCATCCGGGTCGGCCGCGGCGAGCATCTCCTTGAGCACGTAGGGATGGCAGCGGATCGCGCCCTGGCCGAAGATGATCATGCTGCGCGTGAGGATGTTGGCGCCCTCGACGGTGATCGCCACCGGGACGGTCTGGTAGGTCTGCGCCAGGTAGTTGCTGGGGCCGAGACAGACCGCGCGCCCGGCATGCACGTCCATGGCGTCGTTGATCGCCTGGCGCATGCCTTCGGTGTTGTTGTACTTGAGGATCGCCGAGAGCACGGACGGCTTGCCGCCGAGATCGAGCGCCGTGGCGGTGAGCACCCGCGCGGCATCCATGCGGTAAGTCACGCCGCCGATCCGGGCGAGCGGTTCCTCGATGCCCTCGAAGCGGCCGATCGGAATCTTGAACTGGCGTCGCACGCGGGCGTAGGCGCCCGTCATGCGCGCGGCGGCCTTGCCGCCCGCCGTGCCCAGCGCGGGCAGGGAGATGGCGCGGCCCACCGACAGGCAGTCCATGAGCATCTTCCAGCCGTTGCCGACCTGGGCCTGGCCGCCGATGATCCATTCCATGGGCACGAAGACGTCGGTGCCGGTGTTGGGGCCGTTCATGAAGGCGCCGCCGGGGTCATGCCGCAGGCCGATCTCGACGCCGGGGGTGTCGGTCGGGATGAGGGCGCAGGTGATGCCGAGGTCCTTTTTCTGTCCCAGCAATCCGTCCGGATCCTGCGCCTTGAAGGCCAGGCCCAGGATCGTGGCGACGGGGCCGAGCGTGATGTAGCGCTTTGCCCAGTTGACGCGGAAGCCGAGCACTTCCTTGCCCTTGTATTCGCCCTTGCAGACGACCCCTGCGTCCGGCATGGAACCGGCATCCGAACCGGCCCACGGGCCCGTGAGGGCGAAGGCGGGGATTTCCTCGCCGCGCGCGAGCCGGGGGAGGAAATGCTGCTTCTGCTCATGCGTGCCGTAATGCATGAGCAGTTCGCCGGGGCCGAGCGAGTTGGGCACCATCACCGTGACGGCCGCCGCGCCGCTGCGGCTGGCGATCTTCATCACGACTTCGGACTGGGCGCGTGCCGAGAAGTCGAGTCCGCCGTACTCCTTGGGAATGATCATCGCGAAGAAGCGATGCTTGCCGAGGAAAGACCACACCTCGGGAGGCAGGTCGTTGAGCTCGTGGTTGATCTTCCAGTCGTCGAGCATGCGGCAGAGTTCTTCCACCGGGCCATCGAGGAAAGCCCTTTCCTCGTCGGTCAGCTCGGCGCGCGGCGTGCGCAACAGGGTGTTCCAGTTGGGCCGCCCGCTGAACAGCTCGGCATCCCACCACACGGTGCCCGCATCGATCGCGTCCTTTTCGGTGGACGACATCGGCGGGAGGACCGATTTGAACCACTTCATGATCGGCTTGCCGAGCACGCTGCGGCGCAGGCTTTTGACATTCAGCAGCACGCCGACCGCGCCCAGCACGACCCAGGGCAACAGGCTCAGCCCGCCGCCGGTCAATTGCACGCCGAGCAGCAGGACGGCTGCGACTCCGGTCCAGGTCGCCAGGGGGCTGCGTCGGTACGCAAGGACGCCGAATGCGACGATGATGATCGGAAGCCAGATGATTCCAGACATGATTTCCTCCGCCTTGGGTGGCTCGGCCCGCAAGGACCTGTGCGGCACGGCTGCCGCATTGCATCATCCGCTTATAACCCACGGAATCGCAGTCCGGCAAGGAAATAGAGCATTCGTTTCAAACGATCGTTGGGATTCACGCTTTTGCAGCGCAAAACATGCCCGACGCAGGACCGCCTCGGCGTGGCAAGCCGATGTATTGAATAGTGTAATTCGCTGGACGCCGGACCCGTTCGGGGCGCTCACCGTAGTGCGCTGCAACAGCCCCGATTCAGTCCCGAGGCGGCAAATCGAGCTGAAATCGCATCGACAGGTCGATGGCGCGCAGGTGCTTGGTGAGCGCGCCGACCGATATGAAGTCCACCCCGGTGGCCGCGATCTGCCGGATTCCGTCGAGTTCGACATTGCCCGAAGCTTCGAGGCGCGTGCGACAGTCGGGCCGCCGGCGCAGGGCCGCCACGGCCTCGCGCAGGCCGTCGAGGGCGAAATTGTCGAGCATGACGATATCGGCGCCGCCGTCCAGCGCCTCCTGCAGTTCCGGCAGCGATTCCACTTCGATCTCGACGACGAGTTCGGGATGGATCCGCCGCGCCGCGGCGAGCGCCGCGCCGATGCCGCCGGCCGCCAGGATGTGATTCTCCTTGATCAGCAGGGCATCGTAGAGGCCCCGACGGTGGTTCGTTGCGCCGCCGCAGGCCACGGCGTATTTCTGCGCGGAGCGCAGGCCGGGCACGGTCTTGCGCGTGTCGAGCACGCGGCATCCGGTGCCGGCGACGGCATCGGCGTAACGGCGGGCGACCGTCGCGGTGCCGGACAGCGACTGGAGGAAATTCAGGGCGGTGCGTTCCCCGGTCAGCAGGGGCCGCGCCGGGCCCTCGAGCCGGCAGACGACCGTCTCCGCGTCGATGTCCGCCCCGTCCTCGGCGCACCACTCGATGCGGATCGCTTCGTCGAGCTTCGCGTACACCGCGTCGAACCACGCGCGGCCGCACAGCACGGCGGCTTCGCGACAGACGACCACGGCGCGCGCATGACCGTCGGCAGGCACCAGGTCCGCGGTGACGTCGCCCGCGCCGACGTCCTCGGCCAGCGCCAGCGCGACCGTGGAAACGATATCGGGGGGCAGTGGGGGCGTCGGCATGCCGGTTCCTCGCGAGGCGCGGCGGCAGTATATCCCGCCGCTCGGACGGCCGCTCACTCGCCGTGGGCAGCGGGGCGCTCTGTTATACTTCCGGGTCACCGTTCCGGGCCCAGGCCCCGGAAAAAAGCAGTCAACCGATCTTTTGGAGGAGCCCGCAATGGCGCATACCCTGCCCGAACTGCCGTACGCCATGGACGCGCTCGAGCCGCATATCTCCCGCGAGACGCTCGAGTACCACTATGGCAAGCATCACAACACGTACGTCGAAAAGCTCAATGGGCTGATCGAAGGCACGAAATTCGCTGACGCCTCCCTGGAAGAGATCGTGCGCGGCAGTTCCGGCGGGATGTTCAACAACGCGGCCCAGGTCTGGAACCACACCTTTTACTGGCATTGCCTCTCGCCGAGCGGCGGCGGCCGGCCGGGCGGCGCCCTCGCGGCGGCCATCGACGAGGCGTTCGGCTCCTTCGACGATTTTCACAAGCAGTTTGCCGACAAGGCCGTCACGCTGTTCGGCTCCGGCTGGGCGTGGCTGGTGAAAAAGCCCGACGGCAAGCTCGCGATCGTGCAGACCGGCAACGCGGAGACGCCGCTGACCGGCGACGACAAGCCCCTCCTGACCTGCGACGTCTGGGAGCACGCCTACTACATCGATTACCGCAATGCGCGGCCGAAGTACCTGGAGGCTTTCTGGCAGCTCGTCAACTGGGAATTCGTCGCGAAGAATTTCGCCTGACGTCGGCAAGGAGTCCCTCGCCATGAAAGCGGCAGCGGTTGTGGCCATCCTGTCGGCTGCGCTGGGCCTGGCGGCCTGCGTGCCCGTCGTTGTCGGCGGAGCGGCCGTCGGCGGTTACTACATCGGCAAGGACGAGCGCGAGCCCGGCGTGATCGCGAGTGACGGACGAATCACCACGGCCGTGAAGTCACGCCTGATCACCGACAAGTACGTGGACGGCCTCGCGATCAACGTGGATACCTACGAGGGCGTGGTGACCCTGCGCGGCGAGGTGAGCAGCAGCCTGCCGCGAGAGCAGGCGGAGCGACTCGCGGCTTCCGTCGAGGGCGTAAAATCGGTGCAGAACGAAATCAGGATTGTGCGCAAGGCGGAAGACTAGGCCGGGCGCGTGAATCGAATACGATGATCAACGAGGAGAGGATGCTGATGGAAGATGTCAACGAGCGGATTAGCAAGACGCTTGCGTCTCACCCCGTGTTGCTGTTCATGAAGGGGAATCCCGATTTTCCGCAATGCGGTTTTTCGGCACAGGTCGCGGCGGCCTTGCGGGCCTGCGGGACCGAGTTCGCCGCGTTCAATATTTTCGAGGATCCCGAGATCCGGGAAGGCCTGAAGACGTATTCGAACTGGCCGACCTATCCGCAGCTGTACGTCAAGGGCGAACTGATCGGCGGATGCGACATCGTCGTCGAGATGTATCACTCGGGCGAGCTCAAGAAGCTGCTCGACGAGGCCACTGCGGCGGCCTGAGTCCGACTCGCAAGGCGCCGGGCGCAGCGCGCCACGAGGACACCGTTCTAGGGACGGTGTCCTTTTTTTGTGTCTTCGTAAATGCCGCGGAACTGGTTGACGATCGCGCAGAACACCTCGGCCGTGATGTGCGCATCGTAGGCGGCGGAGTGCGCGGAACTGCTGTCCCAGGTGAGGCCGGCCGCATCCACGATCCGTGACAGGACTGTCTGGCCGTAGGCGATGCCTCCCAGTGTCGCCGTGTCGAAACTCGAGAAGGGGTGGAAGGGGTTACGCTTGATCCCGCAGCGCTCGACGGCGGCATTCAGGAACTGCAGGTCGAAGAATGCGTTATGGCCGACGAGGATCGCGCGGGTGCAGTCGTGCTCCCGCACCGCCGTGCGCACCTCGCGGAAGATCCGCTGCAGGGCGTCGTGCTCCGGCAGCGCCGGGCGCAGGGGATGATGCGGGTCGATCCCGTTGACCTCCAGCGAGGCCGGTTCCATGTTCGCGCCCTCGAAAGGCTTCACGTGGTAGCGCCAGGTCTCGCCGGGGACGAACAGGCCGTCCGGGCGCAACTCGACCAGCACCGCCGCGATCTCCAGCAACGCATCTGTGCGCGGATTGAATCCCCCCGTCTCGACGTCGACCACGACGGGCAGGAAGCCCCGGAAGCGCGCCGCCATCAGTTGCGGCATGGCGTCGGCCTCCGGCATCGTGAAGCGTTCGCTCACGAAGGGTCCTGCACGAGGCTCCACGCCACAGGCTCGCCCGAGCGGAACGGTACGATTCGCTCCTCGCCGGCCACGTACTCCGCGGGCGGGCGCCAGCTGCGCTTTTCGAGGGTGATGGTGTCGTCGTTGAGCGGCAGGCCGTAGAAGCGTGCGCCGTATTCGCTGGCGAAGGCCTCCAGCCGCTCGAGCCGGCCGGCGGCCTCGAAGACCTCCGCGTAGACCTCGATCCCGACCGGGGCGGAAAAGATCCCGGCGCAGCCGCAGGAGGATTCCTTGCTGCTGCGGCTGTGGGGGGCGCTGTCGGTGCCGAGGAAGAAACGGGCGTCGCCGCTGGTGGCGGCCGCGCAGACCGCTTCCCGGTGGCGCTCGGCCTTGAGCACCGGGAGGCAATAATGATGCGGCCGCAGTCCGCCGGCGAACAGCGCGTTGCGGTTGAGCATCATGTGCTGCGGCGTGATGGTGGCCGCGATGCCCGGGCGCGCCTGGCTGACGAAATCGATGCCGTCGGCGGTCGTGACATGCTCCAGCACGACTTTCAGCTTCGGGTGGCGCTCCACCACGGGGCCGAGCACCTTCTCGATGAACACCCGTTCCCGGTCGAACACGTCGATCTCGTCGGCGGTGACCTCGCCATGAACCTGCAGCACCAGGCCGGTCTCCTCGATGGCGGCGATGGCCGCCGCGCAGTGCGCGATATTCGTCACGCCGGAGTCGGAGTTCGTCGTCGCCCCGGCCGGGTAGAGTTTCACGCCGATGACGGCGCCACTGGCGGCGGCGCGGCGGATCTCCTCCGGCGGCGTGTTGTCCGTGAGATACAGCGTCATGAGCGGTTCGAAACGCATCCCCGCCGGCACGGCCGCCAGGATCCGCTCGCGGTAGGCGAGCGCCGCCGCGGTCGTTGTCACCGGTGGGGACAGGTTCGGCATGACCACGGCGCGTGCGAAGCGCAAGGCCGTGTGCGGCACCACGGCCGAGAGCAGTGCCCCGTCGCGCAAGTGCAGGTGCCAGTCGTCCGGCCGCCTCATCTGCAGTTTCATTGCTTTCCGCTCCCGTTGCTGTTCACTGCGTCCAGCAGTCCGTGGTCCAGCAGCATGGCGAGCGTCAGGCGCACGCCGAAGCCCGTCTGCGCGGTCGGCGCGAGGCCCAGCCCGCCCTTGCGATGGCCTGCCGAGAGATCGACGTGGAGCCAGGGCGTTTCGCGCGGCACGAAACGTTGCAGGAAGCGCGCCGCGAGGATGTGGTCACCGTCGTTGTCCGTGGAGCACTGCATGACGTCGGCCATGCGACTCTCGATCGCCTCGTCGAAATCCTCGTCCATCGGGAAGGCCCAGGTACGTTCGCCGCTGCTGCGCCCGGCCGTCACCGCGACGTCCAGCACCGCATCGCGGTTGCCGAACACGCCGCTGTAGCGGTAGGTCAGGGCGGCCACGCAGGCGCCCGTGAGCGTCGCGTAGTCGATGATCACTGCCGGCTCCGCGCGCGCGGCCAGCGTCAGCGTGTCGGCCAGCACCATGCGGCCCTCGGCGTCCGTATGGATCACCTCGATGGTCACGCCGTTCGCCGCCGTGACGACGTCGCGGGACTTGTAGGCATCCGGGCCGATCCGGTTCTCCGTGATCGCCAGCCAGCAGTCCACGGGCTGCGGATAGGCGATGCGCGTCAGCGCCAGCAGCGTGCCGAGCGCAACGGCGCTGCCCTGCATGTCCTCGTGCATGTCGAGCATGCTGCGGAATGGCTTCAGGTTGTTTCCGCCGGTGTCGAAGCAGATCCCCTTGCCCACGAGCGCGATCGGCGCCGCGTTCTTCGGTGCCTTCGGCGGGCGGTATCGCAGCCGGACGATGCCGGCGTCGCGGTGCGGATTGCTGCGCGCGACTGCGAGGAACGCGCCCGCACCCTCTTTCTTCAGGGCGACCTCGTCGCGGAAGGAAAACTCCCAGCCTTCGCGGTCCGCGAGTTCCGCGACCAGGTCCCGATAGGCGGCCGCGTCGAGGCGATTCGGGGGGAGGGCCGTCAGCCAGCGCGCGAGATGGTTACCTTCCGCTTCCGCGCGCACGCGTGCCACGTCGAGCGCGGGCGCCTCGTCGAGCAGCGTGATCGTGACTTGGCGAGACGCACGCCGCTCAACATTGCTGCGAAAGCGCGGCATCTCCGCTTCGGCGGCGAGCAGGCCGGAGACGGCCGCCTCGAGCCAGGTTGCCGCCTTGTCCTCGGGTGCGCCACAGGTCATCACGCCGATTTTCGCCGGGCGGCCCGAACGTGTTTCGGCGGCGAGCTTCCTGGCCAGCGTGAGCCAGGTGAACGGCGTGGCGTCCGGATCGGCGATCCCGACCGTCACGGCACAGGGATCCTCCAGGTGCAGTGTGAACACGGAGCCCGCCTTGGTCATCTCCCGGCGCCGGGCTGCAGCGGCCAGCGCCTGGCCCGCAGGCAGCGCTGCCCAGGCGGCCTTGCCCGCTTTCGTCGAAACCACGATGACGAGGTGGTCGAGTTGGGGCAGCGCCCGCGAATCACGGCGTTGTGCGATGCGGGGGAGATGACCTTCCGGCAACAGGCTCGACATGAGTTATCCTTGACCTCGACAAGAGCAAGCCCCGAAGATTATCGGGCCCGCAACAGCTTATGTTGCGGGGCCACATCCTATCAGCAAGGCCGCGAACATTCACCTGAACGGCGACTTTTCAGCCCTCGCATTCAAGTCCACGGAGCCCTGAAAAATGTCTTATGACCCGAGTTTCCACGACGAGGATCCGGACGGGACACGAGAGTGGCTCGAGGCCATCGACTCCGTGCTGCAGGCGCACGGCGGGGAGCGCGCGCACTGGCTCGTCGATCGCCTCATCGACCATGTGCGGCGCGCCGGTCACTACCTGCCGTTCACGCCCAACACGGCCTACCTCAACACGATCTCGCCGGCGCGCGAACCGTCCTATCCCGGCGATCGCGCCATCGAGAAACGTATCGAGGCGTGGCTGCGTTGGAACGCGATGGCGATGGTCGTGCACGCCAACCGCGAGTCCTCGGAATACGGCGGCCACATCGCGAGCTACGCGTCCTCGCTGACGCTCTACGAGGTCGGCTTCCAGCACTTCTGGCGCGGCGCGACGGAAGAGAGTCGCGGCGACATGATCTTCATCCAGGGCCACTCGTCACCAGGCATCTACGCGCGCTCGTTCCTCGAGGGCCGGCTCGGCGAAGAGGACCTGCTCAAGTTCCGCCAGGAAGTCAGCGGCGGGCTGTCGTCCTACCCGCACCCCTGGCTGATGCCGGACTACTGGCAGTTCCCCACGGTGTCGATGGGCCTCGGGCCGATGCAGGCGATCTTCCAGGCGAAGTTCACCAAGTACCTCGAGCATCGGGGCCTCGTGGAACCTTCGGACCGCAAGGTCTGGGCCTTCATGGGCGACGGCGAAATGGACGAGCCCGAGTCGATGGGCGAGATCGGCCTGCCGGTACGCGAGGGCCTCGACAACCTGGTGTTCGTCATCAACTGCAACCTGCAGCGTCTCGACGGCCCGGTGCGCGGCAACGGCAAGATCATCCAGGAACTCGAGGCCGCGTTCCAGGGTGCCGGCTGGAAGGTCATCAAGGTCATCTGGGGCCATGGCTGGGACGCGTTGCTGGCGCGCGACGACAAGGGCCTCTTGCGCAAGCGCATGGAGGAATGCGTCGATGGCGATTACCAGAATTTCAAGTCGAAGGACGGCGCCTTCGTGCGCGAGCATTTCTTCGGCAAGTACCCCGAACTGAAGGCGATGGTCGCCAACATGTCGGACGACGAGATCTGGAACCTGAACCGCGGCGGGCACAGCCGCGGCAAGGTCTATGCCGCCTACAAGGAAGCGGTGGAGACCGAGGGCCGTCCGGTGGTGATTCTCGCCAAGACGGTCAAGGGTTATGGCATGGGCGCAGCCGGCGAGGGCCGGATGATCGCCCACCAGCAGAAGAAGCTCGACGAAAAGGATCTGCGTGCCTTCCGCGACCGCTTCGACCTGCCGATCTCCGACGAGGAGATCAAGGACGTGCCCTTCCGCAAGCCGGCCGACGACAGCCCGGAGACCCGCTACCTGAAGGAAAGGCGCAAGGCGCTCGGCGGCTATCTCCCGCGCCGGATCACCAAGGCCGAGGCCCTGCGCCTGCCGAAGCTCGAGGAAGTCTTCAAGGGCCAGCTCGAGGGTAGCGGGGAGCGCGAGATCTCCACCACCATGGCGATGGTGCGCATGCTCACCGCCCTGTGCCGCGACAAGCTGATCGGCAAGAACGTGGTGCCCATCGTGCCCGACGAAGCGCGCACCTTCGGCATGGAAGGCATGTTCCGCCAGTTCGGCATCTGGTCGCGCGAAGGCCAGCTCTACACGCCGCAGGACTCCGACACGCTGAGTTATTACAAGGAAGACAAGACCGGGCAGATCCTGCAGCTGGGCATCGACGAGGCGGGTGCGCTGTGTGCCTGGACCGCGGCGGGCACGGCCTACGCCAACCACGGCGTGAACATGGTGCCGTTCTATCTCTTCTACTCGATGTTCGGCTTCCAGCGCGTCGGCGACTTCATCTGGGCGGCCGGCGATTCGCAGGCGCGCGGTTTCCTCATCGGCGGAACGGCGGGGCGGACCACGCTGGCCGGCGAGGGCCTGCAGCACCAGGACGGCCACAGCCACCTGCTGTCGTCCACGGTCCCGAACTGCCGCTCCTACGACCCGGCTTATGCCGGCGAGCTGGCGGTGATCGTGCACGACGGGCTGCAGCGCATGTTCGTGGACCAGGAGCGGATCTTCTATTACATCACCTGCATGAACGAGAACTACCGCCACCCCGCGTTGCCGCCGGAGTCGCACGAGGGCGTGCTCAAGGGCATGTACGAGTTGCGCAATGCCGGTGAAGGCAAGAAGAAGCGCCCCCGGGTCCAGCTGTTCGGCTCGGGCACGATTCTTCGCGAGGTGCTCGGCGCCGCCGACATGCTGGCCGAGGAGCACGGCGTGGATGCCGACGTGTGGAGCGTGACGAGCTTCAACGAGTTGCGCCGCGATGCGTTGTCGGTGACGCGTCGCAACCGGCTGCACCCTGAAGAGGCGCCGGAGAAGTGCTTCGTCGAGCAGTGCCTGGAGGGACGCGAGGGGCCGTTCGTCGCGGCGACGGATTACATGACCGCCGTGCCGGACCAGGTGCGCGAGTGGGTCCCCGGTCGTTACGTCACGCTCGGCACCGACGGCTTCGGCCGCAGCGATGCCCGCGCGGCGTTGCGCGATCATTTCGAGGTGGACAGGCGCTACATCGTCGCGGCGACGCTGGCGGCGCTCGCGGCCGACGGCAAGCTGGACGCCGGCGCGGCGAGCAAGGCGATCGAGAAATACGGCATCGATCCGCAGAAACCCGATCCCGTGGACCTGTAGGGGAACCGACGTGGCGAACAAGAACGAGGTACGCGTTCCCGACATCGGCGATTTCGAAGACGTCGAGATCATCGAGGTCCATGTGCAGAAGGGCGACGCGGTGGCGGTCGAAGATCCGCTGATCACCATCGAGACCGACAAGGCGTCCATGGACGTGCCGTCCTCGGCGGCGGGCCGGGTCGTCGAGCTCAAGGTGGGTAAGGGCGATCGCGTCTCGGCCGGCGACGTGGTGCTGTTGCTGGAAAGCGACGGCGACGGCGACGGCGAGAAGCCCGAGGAGACCGCGGAGAAGAAGCCGGAACAAGAGGCGGGGAAAAAGAGCGAGAAAGAGAGCGAGCAGAAGGCGGAGCCCAAGCCCGCCGACAAGAGCGAGGCGGCGCCGAAGAAGCGCGAGTCGGAAGGCCTGCCCGCGGCGCCGCCGTTGCCGGAGGGCACGCCGGCCCACGTGCATGCCGGGCCTTCGGTGCGGAAGTTCGCGCGCGAGATGGGCGTCGACCTGGGGCGCGTATCGGGCAGCGGCGTGAAGGGGCGGATCACCCACGAAGACGTGAAGGTCTGGGTGAAAAAGGCGCTGCAGAAGGAGGACCGCCCGGCCGCCGGCGCAGCCCTGCCCGAGGTGCCGGAAATCGACTTCACCAAGTTCGGTCACACCGAGCTCAAGGGGTTGTCTCGGGTCCAGCGGATCGCCGGTCCGCGACTGCATGCCTCGTGGGTGAACCTGCCGCACGTCACGCAATTCGACGAGGCGGACATCACCGAGACCGAGCGCGCGCGCAAGAACCTCAAGGCGGATGCGGAGAAGGAAGGCGCGAAGCTGACGCCCCTGGCGTTCATCATCCGCGCCTGCGTCAAGGCGCTGCGCGAGTTCCCGCAGTTCAATGCCTCGCTGCATCCCGACGGGCAGCAGCTCATCGTCAAGCACTACTACAACATCGGTTTCGCCGTGGACACGCCGGGCGGGCTGGTGGTGCCGGTGATCCGTGGCGTGGAAGGCAAGAGCCTGTTCCAGGTCGCGCGTGAACTCGGCGAGCTGTCGGTCAAGGCGCGCGACGGCAAGCTCAGCAGCGCCGACATGCAGGGGGGGAACTTCACGATCTCGAGCCTCGGCAGCCGGGGCGGGACCTTCTTCACGCCGATCATCAACGCCCCCGAGGTCGCGATTCTCGGCGTGTCGCGCCACGCCATGCAGCCGGTCTGGAGCGACGGCGAGTTCGTGCCCCGGCTGATGCTGCCGTTGTCGCTGTCCTACGACCACCGCGTGATCGACGGCGCGGCCGCGGTGCGCTTCACCCGCTACCTCGCGGAAATCCTCTCCGATGTCGATCGGCTGCTGGCCTGAGAGCCGGCGCCAGGGAAGCGCTTGCGATGAGTGAAAAGAAAGAAATCCGGGTTCCCGATATCGGCGACTTCAAGGACGTCGAGGTGATCGAGGTCCTGGTGTCGGCGGGCGATACCGTCGCGGCGGAGGATGCGCTCCTGACGCTTGAAACCGACAAGGCGTCCATGGACGTGCCGGCGCCGTTCGGCGGGCGCATCGCGGAGCTCAAGGTGAGCACGGGCGACCGGGTGTCTGAAGGCGACGTGATTGCGCTGGTGGAAGCGGAGGAAGAAGGTCGCGCGGAGAGCGCTGAGGGCGCGGAGGAGGATAAGGTCGAGAAGGACGGGAGGGGCGACAAGGCGGATAAGACCGAGAAGGCCGAGAAGAGCGAGAGGAACAAGAAGGAAGACGCCTCTGAGGTGGCCGCCGCATCGTCTGCTGCCTCGTCCGCATCGTCCGAGCCGCAGCGTGACTACGACGCCGACCTGCTGGTGCTCGGTGCGGGTCCCGGCGGCTACACGGCCGCCTTCCGCGCCGCCGACCTCGGGCGTGACGTCACGCTGGTGGAGCGCTGGGACACGCTCGGGGGTGTGTGCCTGAACGTCGGCTGTATCCCGTCGAAAGCCCTGCTGCACGCCGCGGCGGTGATCGAGGAAGCCGCGCACATGTCCGAGCACGGCATCGTGTTCGGCGCACCGAAGATCGAGCTCGACAAGCTGCGCAACTGGAAGGGCGGCGTCGTGGGGCGGCTGACCAAGGGCCTCGACACCATCGCGAAGCAGCGCAAGGTGAAGGTGCTGCGCGGCTCCGCGAAGTTCACCGGGCCGCACACCATCAAGCTCGACGGACCCGACGGCGGACAGGAATTGAGCTTCCGCCAGTGCATCATCGCCGCCGGCTCGGAGTCCATGGCCCTGCCCGACATGCCGGACGACCCGCGCGTGATGGACTCGACCGGCGCGCTGGCGCTCGAGGAGCTGCCGCAGCGGATGCTGGTGATCGGCGGCGGCATCATCGGGCTCGAGATGGCCTGCGTGTACGACGCGCTCGGCGTGAAAGTGAGCGTGGTCGAGCTGACCGATACGCTGATGCCGGGCTGCGACCGCGACCTGGTGCGGCCGCTGGAGAAGCGCATCAAGGCGCGCTACGAAGCGATCATGACGGGGACGAAGGTCACCGAAATGAAGGCGCTCAAGAGCGGCATCAAGGTCAGCTTCGAGGGCAAAAACGCGCCGGACAAGCCCGTGACCTACGACCGCGTGCTGGTGGCGGTGGGCCGCCGGCCGAACGGCGAAGTCATCGACGGCAATGCGGCCGGCGTGATGGTCGAGCGTGGCTTCATCCCCGTCGACAAGCAGCAGCGCACCAACGTCGAACACATCTTCGCGATCGGCGACATCGTGGGACAGCCCATGCTGGCCCACAAGGCGACGCATGAAGGCAAGGTCGCCGCCGAGGTTGCCTGCGGCGAGAAGAGCGCCTTCGATGCGCGCGTGATCCCGTCGGTCGCCTACACGGATCCCGAGATCGCCTGGGTCGGCCTCACCGAGGACCAGGCGAAGGCCGAGGGCGTCGAGTACGAAAAAGGCGTGTTCCCCTGGGCCGCGTCCGGCCGCTCGCTCGCCATCGGCCGCGAGGAAGGTTTCACCAAGCTGTTGTTCTCACCCGAGAGCGGCCACCTGCTCGGCGCCGGCATCGTCGGCACCAATGCCGGCGACCTGATCTCGGAAACAGCGCTGGCCATCGAGATGGGCTGCGACGCCGCCGACATCGGCCTGACCGTCCATCCGCATCCGACCCTGTCGGAAAGCGTGGCGATGGCCGCCGAGGCGTTCGAAGGAACGCTGACCGATTTGTACCTGCCGAAGAAGCGCGCGAAGAAGAGTTAGCGGGGACGGTTGGAGCGTCGGGTGCAGTGGCCACGTTTCTGCGGAAACGTTGGGTCAGGGCTTGGCGTAGATGCTGTTCGAGAGCATAACTGCGCCCAAGTTATGCGTAGCATATGAATTTCAATGGTGAATGAAATCATGATGTTAGGGATAGCTGCATGGTGTTATCTGGTGAAAGTGCGGCAATATTTTGCGGCGTTTAGTTCTTGGACTTTGCGTTAGGCGGCGAAATGTTTGGCTTTCTGCTTCTTGCGGCTGTCCTTAGTGGGCTAGCTTATCTGGCTGCCTATAAGCTGAGACGTACGCGACGCATTTTAATCGCAGCAGGCACTTTCGCTTTGCTTGGGATACTGCCTAAAGCTTTTGTCATACTTAACGATGACCTGCTCGCTTGTTGGGCTTATTACGACCAATGTGCTGCTCAGCGCATTTCAGGCCTTTCTGAGCAGGACTGCTTGAAGAGAGATGATGCTGTCGCGTTCCTGCACGAAGGTGGGGTTTGTCTTGTTGAAACAAGCGAATGATCCCGCGGCACGCGCCGTCGTCGTTAGTCGTACGCCGCCGCCTAACAGTTCATTAAAGCCGAACCCGCTTCGCGGGTCGGCTTAACTCAGGCGTT